>JBAWZR010000010.1:0-20985 GCA_037142915.1 Candidatus Moraniibacteriota bacterium | reverse complement strand
AGACCTATGCGGATCGTCTGACCCGCGATGCGAAACGCCTCCTGCGCCGAATGCCGAAAATATAGTAGAGGTGGAAAATTGATGTATACTGATTAGGAGGAGCAAAAATAAAAAATAAAAGGCCAATACCTTACTATGAAAAAACTTTTTATTCCGAGTTTGGTGGTGATGCTGTTTGGAGGCCTGTTCTTGCAGGGAGGAACCGTTGATGCCATAGATCTCACTACGCCGGGTCAAGCGGGTCTCAATGTCGGAGGGGGGATAGCGTCGCCTGCGAGACTGGATGCTATGCAAGCGATGGGAGCTAAATGGGTGAGGTTTGATTTACCGTGGGCAGATGTGATGTCTGGAGGATCGAATTCATATAACTGGGCAGCCTTTGACACGGAGATCGCGAACATAATAAGTCGTGGAATGGAACCACTCCCTATAATAGATTTCACTCCTGCATGGGCTCGACCCTCGAACTGTACCGGGTCTGACAAATGCGGACCGGCAAATGCCAGTGATTACGGACATTTTGCGGGAGTAGTGGCGGCACGATATCCGCAAATACATGTTTTTGAAATTTGGAACGAAGAGAATATATCAACATTCTGGCAACCACAGCCTAATTTTGTGGCATACACGGCGATATTGAAAGCCGGATATACTGCCATCAAAGCGGCTAATCCTGCCGCTCAAGTCATTACTGGCGGGACGGCTCCCGCCATAAGCAATGGGACAGACATTGGTCCGGCAGATTTTTTGACTGGGATATACAATAATGGCGGCGGCGGATATTTTGATGGAGTTAGCGTTCATCCGTATTGTTATGGGAATGCCGCGTGTCCTAATTTTAGCGCGAATTGGAGTGGGTGGAATACTCAAATGTTGGATGTAAGAAATGTCATGGTTGCGCATGGAGATAGCGCAAAAAAAATTTGGGGAACTGAATTCGGAGCTCCAACTAGTGGAAATGGAGATAATGTTACCGAAGCCCAACAGGCAACCATGGTTACGAACGGGTATAATTTATTTCGTTCCTATAGTTGGGCTGGACCGGTCTTTATTTGGCACAAAGACCAAGATTTGTGTACGACATCAAGCGATACGGAATGTTTTTTTGGTTTGATACGATATGCTGGCACATACAAGCCGGGGCGCGATGCGTTTATTGCTATCAGTAATACCGGGGCACCCACCCTCTCCGATATGATAGCCACCGCCGTCTCCTACAACCCCGCCACCGGCACCTTCCAGTCCACGATCAAAAACCAAGGCACCGTTGCCACCCCCTCAGGCACTATCATCGGTGTCGGCTACCTCGTCGATGGAGTCTCAAGAACCTACAGCGATACCACCATCGGACCCCTCGTAGCAGGAGCCTCGATTACGGTCGGTACCAATGGTCCGACCTACTTCATCCCCAATGGCACCCATACGATTACCGCCTGGGTGGATGATATCAATCGCTTCCCTGAATCCGATGAGACCAATAATCAATTCTCCCAGACGATCACGGTCGGTGATACCACTCCCCCCACGCTTGTTCAAGTCACTCCTGTACCGAGCGTTTCAAGAAACCACACGCCCAGCTATACTTTTTCCTCCACTGAAGCGGGCACTATCAGCTACACCGGCGATTGTTCATCAAGTACCACAGCCGCCACATCGGGCAACAACACCATCACCCTCAACACACTCGCACGAGGCACACACTCCAACTGCTCCCTCATCGTCACTGATGCGGCCAACAATCCCAGTGCTTCACTCTCTCTCAATTCTTTCATCATCTCCTATGCCAGTGATCTCAATCAGGATAGAAGTGTGAATGTTCTTGACTTCGGATTGCTTCACAACAATTATGGTACCTCCAATGCCGCCGGTGATGTGAATTATGATGGTATGGTCGATGTCCTCGACTTCGGGGTTCTGCATACGGAGTATGGGGGGAGCGTGTAAAGAGGATTGTCGTTGCAAGACGATCTCGTATTCAGAGTGATACGGAGTTTTATCTCTCGTTACATTATATGCTATACTAGAAATAAGATGAAGTGTGAAAGAAATACCAAAGTAGTACACTGTGATTTATGTTTGAATTTTTTGAATTTGAAAAATTGAGGAATAAGTCGTCGGTCGTCGGTATCGATCTCGGCACGACGTATATCAAGGTAGTGGAGCTTGGTCTCGTTGGCCGAGTGCCGACGCTCGTGAATTATGGCCAGGCCGAACTTGGTTTTTCCGAGGGCAAGGGCGTATTTCAGATTCAGGCACCGGAAGAAAAAGTCCGGGTTCACTTGCGCGCCTTGTTGCGAAAGATGAAAATCACGGAGGCATCTGTTTGTCTTGCGTTGCCTGCAGGATCCGGATTGCTCACGGTGATAGAGATGCCTCCGATGAATGCCAAAGAATTGGAGGGCGCTATCCGCTTCGAAGCTCCGAAATACATTCCTATCCCGCTCGAAGAGGTGGTTTTGAGTTGGGAGATCATCCGTCCCAGTCGCAATCCGAATGAAAAAATGCAAATTCTTTTAGTTGCAGCCCTCGATAAGGACATCGCACGATACGAGAGTTATTTACATGGGCAGCCGCTCTCTCTGGAGCTTTTGGAATTGGAAATTTTTTCATTGGTGCGGTCATCAGTCGATGATATGTCCAAAAATTGGATGTTGATTGATATCGGTTCGCGGATAACCAATATTATTTCGGTCGAACATGGGACGGTGACGGCGAACCGGACACTGAATTCTGGTGGTAATGAAATCACAAACACCTTGATGGAGAGTCTCCGTGTAAGTTGGACTCGAGCCGAGCAACTCAAAAAAGGTACGAATGATTATTTTCATCAACAAGGTGCACCATTGGTTTTCCCTGCTTTGGAGATGATCCGCTATGAGGCGAAGCGGCTGATCGAAACAGCTCAAAAACAAAATCAGTCTATCGATGGAGTGATTCTTTCAGGTGGATCCGGGAGGATGAAGGGACTCGACCAATATATTTCCGATGCATTACAACTCCCGGTAACGTTTGCTAATCCTTGGGCGAGGGTGCGTTTTCCGGAGCGATTGCGTCCAGCGATTGAGCAGTATGGTTCGTCATTCTCCATTGCTATCGGTCTGGCTCTTGGTGGCTTGGATCAAAAATAATTTTTTGTGGTATACTAAAAATGTGGTATATTAAAAATAACGTGAAATAATAAAACATAAAAAATAAATAATTTTTTTAGCGTATGGTCAATATTAATCTTTCGAGGGACGGGAAAAATAGTGAATCCAGAGAAACTCCCTTGGTGGGTACCGCTTTCTGGCTTTCGTCGGGTTTACTGGTGTTTGCAGTAGTAGTGTATGGTATTCTGCTTTCGTACAATGGCGTCGTGGCTTCGCAGATGGCTGGACAACGGTTAAATGTGAGTAACTTGGCAGCGCAGGTCAATTCACCGAGTGCGCAAGCAGTGACGGATTTCTTTCGCCGAGGTGAGGAAGTCCAAAAACACATTGGAACGATTGTGATTCCAGGTGATACCTTCGGCCGATTGGAAAAAACAGTCCTTCCATCAGTGATGGTGTTGTCATATCAACGCGACGGGCAAGCCGGAATTATCAAGCTTACTCTTCAGACAGCTGCACTTAAGGATATCGCACAGCAGATACTTTCATTTAAGGGGTCTTTCGATAATGTCATCGGGGGCAATATTTCTGTCGGGAGTGATGGGTTGTTTACGGGAGAGGTCACGATGACCGACAAAGCATCTTCATAAAATAATCTGCATAAATATAACTATACATAAAAACAAAAACCTATGCGATTGAAAATATTCTTTTTTCCTTTAGCTCTTGTCGTTTCTTTGGTAATAGCCGTACTTTATATCCAGCCGGAGATCATACGGGGACTGGCGAATTTCAAAGAAAAACAACAATTGAACCAGCTCGAAAATGATGCGAAAACCCGAGCGAATAATGTGCAATTGTTGGTTCAGGATCTCAAAAACAAAGCATCTCTTGAAGAGAGTGTTTTGGGTCAATATCTTCCCCGGAAGCAACAGAGCGACGCCGTGGTGGATACAGTGAATTTTTTGGCGAATCAAACAGGTGTCATAGTTGAAGCTCTCACTCCCACTGAGATCGTCAATCCAGTAGTGGAAGCTCCGACGACCTTGACCACCGGGGCGAATGCAAGTTCTCAGCTTGACCCGAATTTCGCCAGTCAGAATGCGCAACTGGAGGAGGTCATTCCTCCCGTGCAGATGAACTCCGTGTCAGTAATTATTAAGGGGCGCGGTGCATATCCGAATGTCAAGGATTTCTTGACGAAACTTGCTTTCACGAATCATTTCAATAGTATCGATAAGATCGTCATTGGCCAAGAGAAGACTGTCGAAAAAGGTACCGGAACGGCTACACCGGCAGCTAGCGGACAACTCACCTTTAATGTGACCGTCATTTTCTCGTCATTGCCTCCAGTTGGCAATTATAAGAACGCGTCTGCCGATGCTGGAAAAGATGTTTTTGCTGCGACAAGCCTGGATACGAAATCAGTCCAAGTATTGAATGAATTTCTCGCTCGCGGCGCGGCGATCGTCCCGCCAATGCAGCCAGTTGCCGGTGGCAAGGCAAATCCATTCGTTCATTAAAAAGAACACCATTAGGATTCTCTTACTCGCATCTCGAACTACGCTTGAGTGAGAGAGTCCTAATTTTAATTGATCTTGTAAGACCACGCCAATGGCTTTCATAGGAAATACACTCTCTCAGAAGCCAGCCAAAGACTCCGCTCCGGTGAAGCAATTGACTGAAGTGCCACAGGATATTCCGAGCGAGTTGAAAGGAGTAATGTCAGACCAAATTATGCGCCGTTATCAGATGGCGGTTTTTGGTCGTGCGGAGAACTCAGCTCTGCAAGTCGCACTCCTCAACCCAAATGATGTCGATGCGCTCAATGTCCTGTATTTTCTTGCCGAAAAGCAAAACGTTTCCATTGAAATTTATCAGACGACTCAGGAAATTCTAGAGCGTATAATTATTTTGTGCAGTAATCCGGAGGGAAATGTTCAAGATGCTATTTCTTCTTTCGCCAAAAACTCATCAGGTGAAGTTTCTTTGGAGAATGTTTCTCAAGTATCACCGGACAATGATTCCCAACCCGAAACAAAAGAACTTCTTCCTGAGCAAACCGCGCTCGAAGGAGAGGTGTCGTTGCCAACTGCTCAAGCGGCTCATCTTTCGCCTGAATTGGCGGGAGCTGCATTGATTCCCGATCAATCATTGCAGGATACTTCGGTGGCACGATTGGTGCAGGTGCTTGTAGAGCATGCACTCGAGGCACGGGCGAGCGATATCCATATCGAGCCAATCGATAAGAATTATCGTGTCCGGTTTCGTGTTGATGGCACGCTGGCGACAGCATTGGTTCTCCCGATAGAGATCGGTCGATCGGTCGTGTCGCGTATCAAGATTTTGGCTAGCTTGAAAATCGATGAGAGGCGCAAACCTCAGGATGGGAGATTTCGTGTCGAATACAAGGCGCGCTCGGTGGATCTCCGTGTCTCGACTTTCCCCGTCGTCGAAGGCGAGAAGGTCGTGTTGCGCGTACTGGACACCTCCAAGGGAATGGCAAATCTGCAGGATCTCGGACTAGAAGGGCGCAATCACGAAGTCCTGACTCGGAAGATCAAGGAGCCCTTCGGCATCATCCTTATCACTGGGCCGACCGGATCCGGAAAATCGACGACACTGTATGCTTTTTTGAAACTGCTCAATAACCAGGAGCGCAATATCGTCACATTGGAAGATCCTGTGGAATATTTTTTGAATGGTATCAATCAGAGCCAGGTAAAACCGGAAATCGGCTATACTTTTGCCAATGGATTACGATCCATCCTCCGCCAGGATCCCAATGTGATTATGGTTGGGGAGATTCGCGATGAGGAAACCGCTGAGCTTTCCATTCACGCAGCACTCACAGGGCATCTTGTTTTTTCCACTTTGCATACCAATACTGCTATCGGTGCGGTGCCGCGTCTTATCGATATGGGCATTGAACCGTTTCTCTTGTCTTCGTCTTTGCAGGTGGTGATGGCGCAACGACTTGTCCGTCGAGTGTGTCCGGATTGTAAGAAGGAAGTGACCATTACCAAAAAACTCAAGGAAACTGTTGAAGCCTCGATTGCCGAGGTCTTATCTGAAGAATTTGAAAAATATGGCATCGAAATTGACGCATCAGGTCGTCCGGTATTGCGTTTTTTCCAAGGTGCGGGGTGTGATAAATGTCGCAAGACGGGATATCTGGGTCGGGTGGCCGTGATAGAAGTGCTTGAAGTGACCCCTGTAATCCAAGAAATCATCATCGATCACCGTGGCAATGAGGCAAAAATCGTCGAAGAGGCGGCGTCACAACATATGCTTTCGATGCGACAAGATGGTATACTAAAAGCGTTGAAGGGTTTGACGACATTGGTGGAAGTTGAGGGTGTGACCGAAGGCAATATCCTCAATGATTTGATGGAAGACGAAATACCGACATCACCCGCGAAGCCTTCTCTGGAGAATCTAGAAGAGGAGAACAATGAAGACACTAACTATTAAAGCGAAAAAAGTATGGAAAGTTTTCAAGCGGAACAGAAGATGAAAAAACTATTGGAATTGATCGGACAACAGGGTGCTTCCGACCTCCATTTGGGCGTGAGTCGATATCCGACACTGCGAATAGATGGTAATCTCATCCCGATAGCCGAGGAAGCTCTATTAACCCCGGGTGATACCGTAGCGCTCGCCAATGCGTTGATGACACCTGAACAACAAGCGGAATTTATCGAAAATAGAGAACTGGATTTTTCCTATAATTTCGCGGACAAGGCGCGCTTCCGAGTGAACGTGTTTATGCAGCGGGGTTATGTGAGTGTGACTATGCGTTTCGTGAGTTCGGAAATCCGTTCGCTGGAGGAGCTGAATATGCCGACATCGCTGTATGATTTTGCGAGTTTTTCCCAGGGGTTGGTGTTGGTAGTAGGGCCGGTGGGGCATGGCAAATCGACGACGCTCGCCGCTCTGATCGATCGCATCAATCACACGCAGGATCGTCACATCATCACGATTGAAGACCCTATCGAGTATGTCTATACGCAGGATCGTTGTATCATCAATCAGCGTGAGATCGGTTCGGATTCGAAATCGTTCTCACAGGCTCTGCGGTCGGCGTTCCGAGAAGACGCCAATGTGCTGCTCTTGGGTGAGTTGCGTGACCTCGATACGATCGCAACCGCGATGACCGCCGCCGAGACAGGTCACCTAGTCTTCGCCACGCTCCATACCAACGACACCGCTCAGACCATCGATCGCATCACGGATGTATTCCCTTCGCATCAGCAAAATCAGATCAAGGCGCAGATGGCCAATGTCCTGTTGGGAGTGATCTCACAGCGACTCCTGCCGATCATCGGAGGTGGTCGCATTCCGGCCGTCGAGATTATGATCAAAAACCGTGCCATCAGCACGCTCATCCGGGAGGGCAAGAGTTTCCAGATCGATTCCGTCATCGAGACGAACCTGCGCGAGGGGATGGTGTCTCTCGACCGATCTCTGGCAGATCTGGTGCAGCGCAATATCGTCGATATCAATGAGACATACCGGTATGTGAAGAATATGGATTATTATCGGATGATATTGGGTGAGAAGGAATAGTAAAATATATTTCTGTCATTGCGAGTCCGCCATGGCGGATGCGGCAATCTCGTGCCAAGAAGAAAAAGCTAAGAGTTGTTTTTTTGAGGGGGATTGCCACGGGCGAGTACGCCCTCGCAATGACAGGTAGCCGGGAGTTTTCTTTTTGTGGTATACTAGAAGTAGAGAAAATTTTTCAAATTATTTCTATAAATATAAAAATCGAATCAGTATGAAATTTCTTTTCAAAGCGAAAGACCAACAGGGTCTTGTGGTCGAGGGGAAAGTCAATTCCATCAATGAGGAATTGGCGGTGCAAATTCTCCAGCGGAACAATCTCATCCCTATCTCTATCGAGCATGATACGAGTGATGATTCCGTCGTCAGTCAGGGTGGTTTTTTGGATAGTTTTCAGCATCTGTGGGAGGGCGTCTCGCTCAAAGAGAAGTCGTTGTTCTTCCGTCAATTGGGAGCTCTGATCAACGCGCATGTCCCGATATTAAATGCTCTGCATACCGTGGGCGATCAATTGGAGAACCTCTATTTCCGTCGGGTGATTCGCGATGTTGCAAATAATGTCGAGGATGGTATGTCGCTCTCGGAGAGTATGGAGTCATATAGTCAGGTATTCACCAAGCTCGAGGTAAGTATGATTCGTGCCGGTGAAATCTCGGGTAATTTGAGACGCTCCATCAGCCTTCTCGCCGACAATCTCGAGAAGCAATACGTGCTCAATTCGCAGATCCGCAGCGCGATGATCTATCCCGCTTTCGTGTTGTCTGTCGGTGCTATCGTCGGTTTCATCGTGATTTCCTTTATCCTCCCCAAGATTACCGTGATCATCAAGGAGACTGGCGCGGTTGTCCCGTGGTATACGAAGGTAGTGATGGGTATCGGGGATTTTATGAATCTGTATTGGTGGGTAGTGTTCCTAGGTGTCGTAGCCTTCATATTGAGTGTCTTGTATTATAGCAACACCGAAGACGGCAAGAAGGATTTCGGTCATTTGATTCTCAATCTGCCGGTGATGGGATCACTGATGCGCAAACTCTATATCGCTCGCTTCGCTGACAATATGGGCGCCCTGCTCGGCAGCGGTATCCCGATGGTGCGCAGTCTGACCACGGTCGCTGATGTCATTGGTAACGATCGTTACAAGAGTATCATCGATGAGGTTGGCCGCGAGGTGCAGGCGGGCGGCTCGATGAGTACGGCTTTCGCTCGGTATCCGGAGCATATCCCAGGGATCGTGGTGCAGATGATCCAAGTGGGCGAGGAGACCGGCGAGATGGAACAGATTCTCAAGAATACTTCTGAATTTTATACGCAGGAGACCGATGTGATGGCGAAGAACATGGTAGCGCTCATCGAACCGATTATGATTATTTTCTTGGCGGTTGGCGTGGCGATACTCGTGTTTTCAGTTATTCTCCCAATCTATAATGTCGTCGGACAGATTCAATAAGTAGGACTTCCGCGCCTGGCACATTTCTTCGTTGCGAGTTCCGGTGCTCGACATCGTACGCCTGTACGATTTACTCCGTTCCTCACTCGTGCCTCGAACTGCACTCAAGCGCAAAAGTCCTGAACTCTTGACAGGTATATGTTCTCCTGAAATAAACTCTGCTATACTGAATGTATGGAAATCAAAAACAAAAAAGGAAGGGAGGTGAAATTATGAAAAATATTTCAAAGAAGGGTTTCACCTTGATTGAACTCTTGATCGTCATCGCGATTATTGGTATCTTGGCGTCCGTCGTTTTGGTCAGCTTGAGCAGTGCCCGACAACGAGCTCGAGTCGCTTCGTTTAAGGCAGCTTCTTCGTCATTGCACGGAGCTCTCGTCTTGGCATGTGATCAAAGTACTCCAGTTATCCCAGCCTGGCCAGTCGGTAATGCTGATGGCTCTGTAACAATAGCTTTGGCTTGTACCGCAACCGGAGATATTGCCGGTGGTGTAACGACTGCCTCAGCTGCTGCAGGAGGAAACTGTACAGCGACATTTGCACCGGGCGGATTAACTTTTGCTGGTACGAATTGTTAGTGTTTTTTTGTAAGAAATATTCAAAAAGGATTCCGGCCGGATCCTTTTTGATTTGGTGAAAAAAGAAAAAGGGCTTATACTAAATGTATGAGAAATGAAATACAAATACAAAAAGGAAGGGAGGTGAAATTATGAAAAATATTTCAAAGAAGGGTTTCACCTTGATTGAACTCTTGATCGTCATCGCGATTATTGGTATCTTGGCGTCCGTCGTTTTGGTCAGCTTGAGCAGTGCCCGACAACGAGCTCGAGTCGCTTCGTTTAAGGCAGCTTCTTCGTCATTGCACGGAGCTCTCGTCTTGGCATGTGATCAAAGTACTCCAGTTATCCCAGCCTGGCCAGTCGGTAATGCTGATGGCTCTGTAACAATAGCTTTGGCTTGTACCGCAACCGGAGATATTGCCGGTGGTGTAACGACTGCCTCAGCTGCTGCAGGAGGAAACTGTACAGCGACATTTGCACCGGGCGGATTAACTTTTGCTGGTACGAATTGTTAGTGTTTTTTTGTAAGAAATATTCAAAAAGGATTCCGGCCGGATCTTTTTTGATTTGGTGAAAAAAGAAAAAGGGCTTATACTAAATGTATGAGATACGAGTTTTACGCGCGCTTCCGATGGAGCTGCTTGTTGATTTTTTCTTGATTTTTTTTATGCTTTCACTCAGTCTTTTTGTTTTCGGTCTCATCTTCGGGAGTTTTGCCAATGCTTTGGTGTGGCGATTGAAGACCAACCAGACGCTTTCGGGTCGATCGATGTGCCCGGAGTGTCGGGCGATGATCCACTGGTATGACAATATCCCCGTGGTGAGTTTTATGTGGTTGCGTGCCCGTTGCCGCTCGTGTCACCAGCCGATATCGTGGCAGTATCCGACCGTCGAATTGGCGATGGCTTTTGGCTTCGTGCTGATGGGGCAGAGCGCGTTTTTCGTTTATGGTGTCGATGCGTGGGTGGCGATCGCGTTTTGGTGTGCGTTGTGGTTCGTATTGCTCGTGATCACCGTGTTCGATTGGTTGTATTATGAAATTCCGATGGTGATGATCTGGATCGGCTTGGCACTGGCCGTGTCGTATCAGGCGTGGCGTGATTGGGCAGATCGGCAGTTGTTCGGTTCGGCGGGATTGTGGACTGTTTGGGATTCGAGATTGCTGTGGGGGTTGATAGCTGGTGTGGGTGCATTCCTCGTTTTCACGGCGCTCTCCAAAGGGACACGGGAATATTGGATGGGTTGGGGTGACGCGTGGATCGTTCTCTTGTTAGGGGTGGTGGCCGGGTGGCCGGCGATACTCTGGGTGATCACGCTCGGGTCGGGGATTGGATCTATTTTTGGATTGGGGATGCTCGCTCTGCATCGTGGGACGCTCAAGACGCAGGTGCCGTTCGCGCCACTGCTCATAGCGGGGTTTTGGATTCTCATCGGGATGCAGATCTTCGGCCACCAGGCGTGGCTCGCGCTTATGGGTGTCGGCGGTATTTTGTAGAGACGCAAGAAGAGTGTCATTCCCGCCTTCGCGGGAATGACAACGGTCAAGGAGGGGTTGGTGATTTTTGAGAAAGGTGGTTTAATAGAGGTAGAGGCAAGAAAAAATACAAACGTTTTTATTATTTTTATTTTTATGTTTCGACATCTTTTCAATCCGAAGTCGTTTCATCGAGGATTTACGCTTATTGAGTTGATGGCGGTGATTGCAATTTTAGGGATTTCCTCGGCGATTGTGTTGGTTTCGTGGTCTAAGTCACGCTGGGGACAGGATCTCATCTTGGCGGAACGCGAGTTCACCGCCGCGGTGCGCCAAGCGCAGGGGTACGCCCTCGCCGGTAAGATCGATAACCCAGCTAACACACCTTGTTTTTATCAAATCCATCGCATTAGTGCGAGCAGTTATAGTATCAGATATACCTATTATCTCGGTGCGAGTGGTTGTACTGCGGGTTCTCCCGTAGCGACGGTTCAGACATTCACTCTTCCCAATGGGGTGACTTTCAATACTTCGTGGAATACCAATAACGATATAAAATTCTCATTGCCGAGCGGAAGGCCGGATGCTGGTAATCCGACCAGCGTTTCCCTTGCAAAATCAACCACATCAGGTCTTGTCTGTCTCCCGACCTCTCTATCAGGCATCTTGTTTTCGTATAGCGTTAAAAATGATGGCACCTCTTGCCCATAATTTTTCATACAAAAGAATAAAGAATATTGTCATTACACATTTTATCTTATGGTACGACTCTCTCATTTTGGTCAAAAACAAAAGAAATATCCGAAGTCACATCCCGTTCAGTTAGCCTTCGGTCTAGTGGAAGTCGTTTTGGCGATGTTCGTTTTGACGACGGCATTGATGGTGGTGATGCTACCCGCGATCAACACGATCCAATACACGAAGCAGGATCGTCAAGTGGTGCTCGGTGCATATCTGGCTCAGGAGGGCGTGGAAGTCATCCGCAATATCCGTGACACCCAATTCGCACAGTGGGAAAAAGACAAAGCGAAACTCGACAAGGTTTTTCCGGATCCGAGCAGCCCGGTTTGTAGTGTTGATTATACAACCACAGATTTGAAAAACGGGTCGATTTGCAAACAAGCGAACGCTTTCCAGAAGGGTGATGCGGCGGTAAGTCTGGTGGGAAACTTTTATCAGCAGTCGACGACGAATCCTGTATTCTGGCGGAAAGCCGTTATCAGCAAGGTAGTCAGTGGAGCTAATGTGCGTTACGATGTTACGGTGTATGTCGTGTGGGGCAGTGGCACACTCGATGGCGTGAATACGACTAATTGCATTCGGAGTAACCAATGCGTTTTTTCGCAAGCGACCTTTACTGACTGGAATTATTGGAGCAAATAGCATACATAAAATATTTCATATGAACAAAAAAACTCTTTTTCGTTCCGCTGGAGGGTACACGCTCCTCGAAGCGCTACTGGCAATGGCGATGTCGGCGATACTCCTCATGGCTATTTCCGGATTGGTCGGATCATTGTTTCACGCCTATCAGATCAGTCGTCAATCCCAAATCGACCTCGAGGAGGCGCGTACGGCGTTAGGAGTAGTCACCAAGACGGTTCGCCCCGCCACTCTGACCAATTCCTCTGGACAGGTTCTGTCAAGCAGCCCGCACGACTCGAGCATACTCTATGCTTACAGTAATGATTCGAAGCAGTGTATCAGTTTTCGATTTGTCAGTAATTCTTTGGAGTATGCTACTTTTGTGAGTACTATCAGTGATCCTAAAAAATCCGTAAAAGAGCGCGCGGGGGGTTGTAATTTTTCCATCCATACGGGTGATTATAAAAAAGTTGTGATGAACAAGATCACTGGCGGATTGTTTCATCAGGTTCCCTCGAAACCTCTGGATATGACGGTCGGTAGTGAGACGGATGGCGCTGCCGGAAGGGTAACGGTACAGTTTACCGTTCAGACGGACGCCACACATAAGTCGGATTTGCAGACTACCGTGTCTTTGCGGGATTATGAATATGTCGGTTTCAAGAAATAACCGTTTCCGATTTTAAGTATGAAAGATTTTTCCGAGACGGAAGCCCAACGCCGCATCGCCCAGCTCACCGAAGAAATCAACCGTCATCGGGTCGCGTATCACACATTCGATGCGCCGACCATGAGTGATGAAGCGTACGATTCGCTTTTTGCTGAGTTATCGACTCTAGAGAATCGCTATCCACAATTCCGATTGCCCGGAAGTCCGACGGAGCGTGTCGGGGGAGTGCCGCTCGACCGATTTGAGAGAGTTCGTCACAGCGTCCCTCAGTGGTCGTTCGGTGATGTTTTTGATATAGGAGAGTTGCGTGACTGGGATGCGCGTGTGAGGCGTCTGCTCGCGAAGGCAGGCCTCCGCCACGCCGAAGCTGGCTCTGGCCTCGCGAAGGCAGGGCGCGGTGATTTGGCGCAGTCTCTCGTATATGATTGCGAATTGAAGATCGACGGCCTTAAGGTGGTATTGACCTATGCGGCAGGAATATTGCAACAGGCGGTGACCCGTGGTGATGGTACCGTGGGTGAAAATGTGACCCGGAATGTCCAAACGATTGCGGTCATCCCACTTCGATTAAATGAACCGAAAACGATTATCGTGACAGGGGAAGTTTTGCTTCCCAAGGAAAGACTCGAAGCCATTAACGCCGAACGCCAAAAGAATAACGAGCCGGTATTTGCCAATGTACGCAATGCCGCGGCAGGGTCGCTCCGCCAGTTGGATTCGCGAGTCACGGCCAAAAGGAAGCTCTCGGCATTCATCTATGATCTCGAACGATTGGAAGATGACACGCTTCCATTGACGCAGACAGAGGAGTTGAATTTTCTTGAACAACTTGGGCTACCAGTGAACCCCCACCATCAATCACTGAAGTCTTTGGACGAGGTGCAGGCGTATTATGATCACTGGAGTAAAGAACGACATACACTTGGCTATGATTTGGATGGGATTGTGATTAAAATTGAATCTCGGGAAGCGCAAGAAGTGTTGGGTTATACGGGCAACGCGCCTCGGTTCGCCATCGCATACAAGTTTCCTGCCGAGCAGGTGACGACGATTGTGGAGGATATCGCCGTGCAGGTCGGGCGGACGGGCATACTCACACCAGTGGCGCATTTGCGACCGGTACGGGTGGCCGGATCAGTGGTGAGTCGGGCGACCCTCCACAATGCCGATGAGATAGCGCGATTGGATATCCGCATTGGTGATACGGTCGTTTTGCGCAAGGCGGGCGATGTCATTCCCGAGATTGTCGCGGTATTGCCCAACCTGCGTACTGGTCGGGAACAATCATTCATCTTTCCGACGAAGTGTCCGATATGTGGGTCAGCCGTGGAGCAACGATCGATCGGCAAAGGAGCGGAGAAAAGCGCTGGGCAGTATTGTATCAATCCGAATTGTTTTGCGATGGAGCGCGAACAACTCATTCATTTCGTCAGTCGTAAGGGTTTCGACATCGCTGGGTTGGGCGACAAGATCGTCGAGCAATTGCTCCAGGAGGGATTAATCACTGATGGAGCGGATATTTTTGCGTTGGAAATTGGTGATTTGCAACCATTGGAGCGCTTCGCCGAGCGTTCAGCAGAAAAACTCATCCAATCAATCACCGAACACAAGCGAGTCGCTTTCGAAAAATTTTTGTTCGCGTTGGGGATCCGTCATATCGGTGAAGAAACCGCGATACTCATTGGCGAGGAGATGGAGCGGTTGGCGGGTGAATCCGTACAAACATTTGAAGACGTGATGCAGGTGTTGCCGCATATTACCCAAGAACAATGGATGAGTGTGAAGGGTATCGGCGATCAGTCAGCACAGGCCTTGACGGAATGGTTTCAATCGTCAAAAAATATCACCTTGCTTGAGCGATTCCAAGAGTACGGTGTCGAATTATTGCCGCGTGAACAGTTAAAAAAACACCTTAATGAAGCCGTTTCCGGGATGACTTTTGTTCTGACCGGTGAATTACAGGGCTTTACAAGGGACGTTGCCAAGGCTATGATACGGGAGTATGGCGGACAAATCGCTGAGTCTGTCAGTAAAAAAACAGACTATGTCGTGGCTGGGGAAAAACCTGGAAGCAAATTCACCAAAGCGCAGTCACTCGAGGTGAAGGTTTTAGGCGAAGAGGAATTCAAAAAATTATTGGGTTTGTAAAAACATATGTTATCTAAAGAAGAAATACGCCATATCGCTGATTTGGCACGAATCCGTTTGACTGAAGATGAAGAAACGAAATATCAACACGATCTTTCACAGGTTTTGGATTTTTTCAAAGAATTAGAAACCGCGGATACGACCAATGTCGGTTCGGTCGGTATGATTACGGGGAAGGAGAATTCCTATCGCAGTGATGTATTGGTTGATGTCCCAGCGCAAACGAAGCAGGGTATCATAGCGCAATTCCCGAGAAAAAAAGGTGATGCTCTCGCAGTCCCGTCTGTGTTTTAAGTGTTTTAGTATTGTGTCATCCCGGGCTTGACCCGGGATCCAGGTTTAATTGCATTTTTATTCATTCAATTCAACCCAGCCTGGATCCCCGATCGAGTCGGGGATGACAGCTCTGATAGTTTCTCTATTTAAGTTTTCATATATGATCCGATCACTCCACCAACAACTGAAGAACCGCGAGATCACTTCTGTCGCACTTACACAAAAATATCTTGATGCTATCAAAACAAAAGACGGCGAGATTGGCGCGTATCTGACCGTACTCGAAGAAAGCGCTCTGCAACAAGCAGCTGAAGTTGATAAGAAATTCGATGCTGGCGAAGAGGCTGATATGCTGACTGGTATCCCGTGTGCTATCAAAGACAATATTCTGATGACGGGTGTTCGAACAACAGCCGGTTCGAAAATGTTGGAAGAATATATCGCGCCCTATGACGCGACGGTGATTAGCCATCTGCGAAAAAATGGTGCCATAATGCTCGGGAAAACAAATCTCGATGAATTTGCCATGGGTTCGTCTACCGAGAACAGCGCTTATAAAGTGACGCATAATCCGATCGACTTGGAGCGGGTGCCGGGTGGATCATCGGGCGGTTCGGCAGCGGCCGTCGCGGGTGATATGGCAGTGTGGTCGCTCGGATCGGATACGGGTGGATCAATCCGTCAGCCAGCATCGTTTTGTGGTTTGGTGGGAGTGAAGCCAACTTATGGTCGAGTGTCACGATCGGGTTTGATAGCTATGGCATCAAGTTTTGACCAGATCGGGCCACTTGCCACTACGGTTGAAGATGCGGCTATCGTTCTCTCTCGCATCGCCGGGTACGATAGATTGGATGCGACGACAGCTGAGAGCGAAGGGAAATACTATGAACAATATTTGACGGGTGATATCAAAGGCGTGAAAATCGGTGTGCCCAAAGAATACCTCTCCGAGAATTTAGATACGCGAGTGAGATTTTTGATTGAGCAGTCATTGGAAAAATTTCGCTCGAAAGGGGCGATTGTCGAGTCGATTGATTTGTCTGAGAGCCGGTATGCATTGCCGACCTATTATATCGCTATCTTCAGCGAGATAAGTTCTAATCTGGCGCGCCTTGACGGTATTCGATATGGATTGCAGGATAAAGATGCCAAAACGCTGCTTGATATATATAGGATGTCGCGAGCGGAGGGTTTTGGTACCGAAGTGGAACGGCGAATTATGCTCGGTACGTATACCCTGAGTGCTGGTTATTACGATGCGTATTATAAGAAAGCGCAGGCGGTGCGCAAATTGTTGCGGCAATCATTCGAGCGAGCATTTGAGAAAGTCGATTTTATTTTTTCGCCCACCACACCCGAGCCAGCCTTCAAGATCGGTGCCAAAACTTCTGATCCGCTCACGATGTATCTCTCCGATATTTATACGGTGACGGCCAACCTCGTGGGTGTGCCAGCAATTTCGTTTCCAATGGGAACGGTGACGGAAGAGGGCAAACCATTGCCCGTCGGTGGTCAATTGATGGCAAAGTGGTATGATGAAGAGGGGATGCTCAATTGCGCCGATGCGTTTGAGCGGAAATAACGGTTACCTATGGATTCAGTACAAATCATCGTTGCGTGGTTAGCACAGCTTCCGATAGTCGTGTTTTTTCGATGGTTTCTTATCGTGTATTGCGCCGTGCTTTTCATCGACATCATTTTGTTGTTGTGGGTGCATGGGTTGCGGGGTGATATCCGCAAGAATCGTTATGGCACAGGGGAGCGTCCGTTAAAGTCGATGCTTTCGCTCCGTCGTGAATGGCAGCACATACTGGATCGCTTGAAGAAAAACGATCCGAATGAAAACAAGCTTGCGATATTGGAGGCCGACCAATTTACAGATCGTGTTTTGCAGGAAATCGGTTATCCCGGGATAAATCTCCAGGAGCGTTTGGATGCGATGGCATTGGTGTCATTCGAGTCGGTGGACAAGGCAATCGAAGCGCATCAGATCCGCAATCGGATTATTTTTGATACTGAATGGCATCCGACCCGAGAGGAGACCACGCATGCGTTGGGATTGTTTCAGGATTTTCTCGATCACTGGGAAATAGTTTAATCGTTATAACATATACCGTTATGTCTGAAATCTTCGAATGTCTGTTTGGATCGAAATCCCGTGCTCGTATCGTTCGGTTATTCGTTTTGAACGGTGAAAAGGAGTATCTGGTGGAAGATGTCGTTCTCAAAACATTGGCTCCTCGGCGTGATACGACCAAAATTTTGGGACAATTGAAAAAAATTAAGTTGGTTATCGAACACACTCGCAAGGGTAAAAAGATGTATACGGCTAACCCGCAATTCGAGCTCTATCCTGAGTTGCGAACCCTGTTTTCCAAACCTTCGTTCGGGAGCGATGATCAGGCTTTCCATAAGATTCGTGGTGTCGGTGATGTGCGGTTAATCTTGGTGAGCGGAATCTTCCTTAACTATCCCAAGAGCAAGGCCGATATGATACTCGTTGCCAATACGGTCAGCCGAGCAAAACTCAAGACAGCCGTCGCTGCGCTCGAGGCGGAGGTGGGACAGGAGGTTCGATTTGTCCTGATGACTCTGGAAGAATTTCAGTATCGTTTGAATATGACTGATCGGTTTTTGATCGAGGCGGTCGAGCAGCCGCATCGAGAGGTGTTCAATAAACTCCCGGAGTTCAAACGGTTCGTAGCAGGAGTGAAGAAGCGCTAAAATAGTAAATCACACCAACTTCAATGGATAGGGGAACGACAATAATTGCGGGAAGCGGGCGACTTGTTCCTCGGCGAGGGAGAGCTTTGTTGTTGGCAGTTGACGGTGATATTTCGCGTGAAAAATCATTTTGGCAGAATGATATCGTCCGAAATCTCTTCTGGTTTTCATTGACATTAAATGCCGTCTCCTGGGGAGTATTATTTTTTTTCGTTTCGATGACTCGGGATCGGATCATTCTGCACTACAATGTCTACTTGGGTGTGGATATTATTGGCGCGCCATACCTGGTGTATTGGGTGCCGGCAGTCGGATTGTTGTTCTGGACGGTCAATCTTTTCCTTGCCCAGTATCTCTATGTGAAGCAGGAACGGATTATTTCGTATGCTTTGTTACTCGCGAGTGTGATGCTGGAATTCGGGACTATTATCGCAGCGATAAGCCTTGCTTCGGTAAATTATTGACAAGGGAACTATTCTTTGCTATTATAGAGATTCCTCGTCTTTTCTTTTCAGCGTTTTTAATCATCATTGAGTTCTCGGGAGATCGAGAATCTTAGCAGTTGTTTCTTCCTTTTTAAGAAATGTCTGCTCACAAGGTGTTTTGCGTTTCAAGAGCGGGAAAAAAAGAAGGAATATAATTGTTTAAGAATAACTCAATGTTTCAACGAAGTCAGGGTGCGCGCCGCAGTTCACAAGCTGTGGGTCAGCGTTCCAAGCAGGCGTTTTCAGAGCGATCGGATAAGCCATTCGCCACAAGGTCTTCCAATAATAAGGTGCGAAGTCGTTTTTCCGGTGCTCCGATGAGCGATGCACGCGGAGGACGTCGTTCAGGTGGGAACCGTAAGCGGCCCAGCTACGATCCAACTTTGTTCGTGCGCAAGGCGATTCAAACCGTCGATACCGAACCGTTCCAGCCAGAACACCGATTTGTCGACTTTGAGATTCATCCGAAACTCAAGGAGAATATCGCCAAGCGCGATTATATTCACCCGACACCGATTCAGGATGGCAGCATCCCGCATATCCTCAAAGGACGTGACGTGATTGGCATTGCCAATACGGGTACAGGCAAGACCGCTGCGTTTTTGCTTCCACTTATTCACAAGGTTTTCGAAGGCAAGCAAAAACAGTCTGCCATCATCATCGTGCCGACGCGCGAATTGGCAGTGCAGATCCAAGACGAACTCGTGCTCTTCGCACAAGGCTCAGGTTTGCGTTCGGCTCTGTGTATTGGTGGAGCGCATATGGATCGTCAGATTGCGGATCTTCGTCGTAAGCCGGCTTTCGTCATTGGTACGCCGGGACGTTTGAAGGACCTCATCGAACGGGGCTATCTCGATATCTCGCACTGTAACAATGTCGTCCTCGATGAAGTCGATCGGATGCTGGATATGGGCTTTATCGCCGACATCAGACACCTCTTGTCGCTCGTGCACACGGAACGTCAGTCGATGTTCTTTTCCGCGACGATGGATCCCACGACCCGGGGATTGGCGCTCAAGTTTTTGAATAACCCAGTGACCGTGACCATCAAGTCGCGTGCCACGGCAGAAAACGTCAATCAGGATGTGGTGTATGTCGCTCGTTCCGACGAAAAGTTCGAACTCCTCCACGAGATGTTGATGAAACCTGAGTTTAAGAAGGTGCTGATTTTCGTGCAAATGAAACACAGCGCCGAGAAACTCGGGAAGTTGCTTGATGCCCGTGGGTTTGCCGCCGGTTCCATCCACGGTGATCTCTCACAAGGTCAGCGCCAACGGTCACTCACGGCGTTTCGTGATGATCGGATGCGTATTCTCGTGGCGACCGATGTGGCCGCTCGTGGATTGGATATCGATAATATCACACACGTGATCAACTACGATCTCCCGATGGCGTACGAGGATTATATTCACCGTATCGGTCGTACCGGTCGTGGCAACAAGTCCGGCCACGCTTACACCTTCATCGAGCGCTACTAAGCACCTGTTGTACACTCTCGGTATAAGTATAAAAAAATCCCCCTGTAAAACGGGGGATTTTTTTGCACTGAAAATGAAAGCTTAAAACTTCCTGTCATTGCGACCCAGCTCTTCGCGAAGGGCTGGGGTGGCAATCCCGTTTTTAGAAGGGAAGAACTTTTTTTGACTGGGATTGACAGAAGTTGGTTATGGGTGTATATTAAAGTGTCTTATCAGCGGGACAATCTCGCTGAGGGAAGACTAACAAGAACGAGGAGAAGACAAATGAAAATAAGTTATTTAGGTCTAATTAATCTTTTGGATGAGTTCATAGATAAGTTTGTCCATTTTATAGAAATGCGAGAGTCTCAACCAAAATCAGAAGGTATTGGTCTCTCAAAACTTGAATTGATGTTTGATTCTGAATTTTTGAAACTTTTAGAATCAGACGAGGATGAAGATGAAAGGGATTATTTTGATTTTTGAGATTTGCGCTGGAGCGGTAACACACCACTTCAGCGCGTTTTTATTTTTTAGAGAGGGATTGCCGCGCTTCGCTCGCAATGACAGGTAGTTTTTGGTTTTATTTTTCAAAAAGTCAATCCCGAATCCCGACAGAATCAATATAAGGCAAGAGGGACTGGCGGATGGCGTGGAGGTCGAGGGTCTGGGTGCCGATGCGGGCAATGAGAGCGGGGTCGGCAATCTTGGTCGGGCGGAAGGC
>JBAWZR010000009.1:0-26293 GCA_037142915.1 Candidatus Moraniibacteriota bacterium | reverse complement strand
TCTCGAAAACGCGTAACTCCACCCGCTCGATCTCGCCATTGTCCCACGCTGGTTCGAAAATCCGATTGGCAAATCGAAACGCCAAAATATTTTGCAAAGTCTCTTTGGCAAGATAGTGATCGATACGGAAAATCTGCTCTTCCTGAAATAACTCTGCCAAGAGAGCATCCAGATGTTGTGCAGACACGATATCTCGGCCAAATGGTTTCTCAATCAAAATCCGCGTCCACCCCCGTCCAATTTCATCGTCCGGGTGAACCTCCCCATCTGAACACGAGCGAGTCAATCCCGAGTGCGCCAAGCGAGTCAAAATCATCTCATACGCAACCGGTGGCACCGCGAGGTAGAAGAGCTTGCTCGAACACACTCCCCACTCTGCATCGATCGTCCGTAAACGCTCACCCAAAACCCCATACTGATCTTCTTGCCCAAACTCTCCCGATTGATAACTCAAACACGTCAAAAAATCTTCCAATTTCTCCGATGGATTTTTCTGACCTTTAGCCACGATCGCCTCGCGCGCGAAAGTCTGAAATGCCTCGTCTGAAAAATCGCCCCGTGAAAACCCGACCACTCGAAAACACCCTGGCAAGGCCTCTTTTAAATATAAATCAAAAAGCGCCGGCAACAATTTCCGCTGACTCAAATCCCCCGTCGCCCCGAATATCACAATGATTGTGGGACTTTTGCATTGTAGAAATGCCATAAAAAAGGTAGAATAAAAAAACGAAAGCTCCCCTTAGCATACTCTTCTCTGCTTATTTTTTCAAGCGAACTCCTATGCAACTCTCCTACTCCGGGCTCGACACCTACCACCAGTGCCCACTCAAGTACAAGTACCAGGCCATCGACAAGATCAAGACGCCCAAGTCCAAGGAGGCGGTCTTCGGCACACTCATTCACAGCACGCTCAACTTCTACCACGAACCAGCCGTCCTCTCGCCCACGCTCGAGCAAGCACTCGATCATTTTTCTCGCGGTTGGAATTCCGAAATCTGGGAAAATGAAGCCGAAGAGCGAGCCGCCTTCGCCCAAGGGGTTGAAATGATTCAGAAGTACTGTCGGCACAACGACCCGACCGACTTCACCGTCGTCGCTCTCGAGAGTCCGTTTCAATTAGAGATAACAGACCCAAATAAACCTGATGTTATTCACACTGTCAGAGGTTTCATCGACCGCATCGACAAAACCGAGGAAGGCTACGAGATCATCGACTACAAAACCGCGAAGAAAATGCCGCCACAAGAATCCATCGACAATAATCTCCAACTCTCCGTCTATCTCAAAGCCTTCCTCGAGCGCTATCCGGCCGAACGCGCCAATCTCGCCAATATCAAAGTCAGCCTCTACTTCGTCAAACACGGTGTGAAGCTCTCGTCCACCCGCACCGAAGAAGATCTCGCCAAGGTCGACGATCTCTTCGTCGAGGCTATACGCCAGATCGAAGCCAAAGAATTCGAACCGCATCCGAGCGTCCTCTGCGACTGGTGCGGCTACCAAAAACTCTGTCCGATGTGGCGTCACAAATTCAAAGAGGAGCGCACCATCGACAACGATGAAATCCAAAAAGCCATCAATGACTATATCACAACCAAGCGCGACCTGACTTTGGGACGATTGAAGATCGCCAAGCTCCAAGAACTCATCAACGTTTATATGGATCAAGAGGCGGTGGAACGAGTTTTCTCCGACACCGATCTCATTGAACGCGCCGTCCGACAGACATTCAAATATGACAACGAACGCCTCCAATCATTGTTGGCGCCACTCGACCAGTGGGAGGCCATCCGCAAGGTCGATCTCATCGCACTCAAAAAAACACTCACCTCTCTCCCTCGCGATATCCGTGATCGCATTGAAACCGAAGCCAAGATTGCCGATAAAAAAACGACTTCCTTCCGAGTGAAGAAAGTCAAAAGTGAACCAGAGGAGGAATAGAACGACTATCATTCACCATTTGCATAGCCGTAATCCAACTCGGCACCATTCCAGCCGTTCAATTCGTATGAACCGGCTTGTTTGTTTGTCTGATAGACATCCACTGTGCCCGAAGTGACATCGATCATATAAATATCTGCTTCGATAAATTTTCCAGTCGAGCCGTCATCGGTCGCGGCGCGCTTCACACCAGCAAAAGCAATAGTTTTTTTATCCGGTGAGAGCGTCGCATCGCCAAAATCAGCCAGATCCGCACCAACAGGAAATTCCTTCACTTGTCCGGTCGAAATATCTTTGAGGAAAACTCTATTCGTATCCGTCCAAAAATTACAGTATACGAGAGAATTTTCATCATCGGAAAGATCGGTGATAAAATAGTCTGCGTTCCAAGAATTAGGCACTACCTCTTTACCATTCGCTATAGCTGCATCTTGAGAAAAGTCAACCACCTTCACCAGACTCCCTTGACCTTCGTTCGACCGATAGAGGATAGACGGCCCCCAATATTCTTTGCCAGCCGTACCAGATCCATCCAAAGAGAATCCGAAATAGTTGTCTCCATTATCATAGGAGAGAAAATGCTCAACGAACCAGTTGCCATTCAACTCGATATGACCAAAAACCTTCCTTTTATAAGCGAAATCATACGTGTAGACATCATCTGTATGATTCTTGATCACTTGAGTGTCTGGCAAGTTATCAAAAGAAAGCGCATCGCCCGAAGGAAGTTGAGAATCCGGTGCGGCAGGCTCCTGTTGTTGAAGGAGTACGCCCTCATTCGAGCCAGTCTGCTTAACAATCAATTTCTGCTGCTTCATCCACAGAAAAACCCCTGCCACAACAACCAAAGTGATTGCCAACCCGACCAACATCAATGCTTTCTGTCTTCGCGTCATATTCATACTGATAATCCATACGAATCAAATAAGCTTTCATCTCTTCTTTACGTATCAAGAAGAAGCTACCACTCGTATCGCCGTCACCTTGAGATTCTCAATGGTAATACCCACCGTCTTCTTGTTACCCAGATTGTCATAAGCGATGACATAGAATACTTTCGGATATCTACCAAATCCATTGTTATTCCGTGTGTAGGTATACTTCAATGTCGCTCCCTTGACTCGCTGCTTGATGTACTTCTCATCAGAGGAAAGCACCATTGCCTGAACACCACTCGCGTCACGGGCATGAGCGAGAATATAAATACTCTTCCCATTATTGGTCACTCGGCTACCGATAACTGGAGCCTTAATAGTCACAAAAGGTGAGGTACGCTCTCCGGCTTTATGCTTAATATGATAGGCAATTTTTTGTCTTGTATCTGTATCCTTCTTGCTACTCCCACTATCAGTATTCTTATTTGAACTTGGCGGTACAACAGCGGCATTTGAAACCGTAACGGTACGCGGAATTGAAGTCGTTGTAATATCTGATGTATCACGCGCAACGGCGGTTAGAGTGTGTGTGCCATTTGCAATCTGAGTGGTGTCCCACACGACGCTATACGGCGCGACCATATCCTCGGGTCCGAGGTTAACCCCGTCGAGTTTAAATTGAACTCCGGCAACGGCGATATTGTCGGCGGCATCAGCGGACACCGTAGTAGTCGTACCATACACGGTCGATCCATCCACTGGACTCGTGAGAGCAACGGTCGGAGATGTATTGTCGAGGACGTTGTTGACGGTCACGCTCGAAGAAGTCGTGCTGTGTCCTACGGCATCGCGTGCGACGGCCGTCAAAACATGGGAACCCAAGGCTGACCCAGTCGCATCCCACACGACACTATATGGATCACTCATGACTTCACTGCCAAGATTAACACCGTCAAGTTTGAATTGAACGCCGACTATTCCTACGGCATCATAGCCATCAGCCGACACAGAAACCGTCGAACCCGCGACATTTGTGCCATCCAATGGATCGTAAATGCTCACCGTCGGTGCGGTATTATCGATTATGAAAGTTGCGCCGGACGTCGGTGCACTCGTAACGACATTACCGACCACATCAGTACCAATAGAAAGAGCCACCGTCGTAACACCATTACTAGCTCCGACCGAATGAGTATAGGTATAGTGCGTCGTGTCGGACTTGGTCATATTGGTCGCCACAAGCGTGGTGGATCCAGAGAGAGCCATCTTGACCACGGGAGAATCCGCTAATGGTTCGCTAAAGGTAGCAGTGATAATCAAAGAATCACCAACCTTCACAATCCCATCAGCATCGGAATACGTGATCGCGGCGGTTGGTGGAGCAGCGTCGACGGTCAGAGTTGCCGTCGAAGGCGCGGAGACATTGCCCGCTGCATCGATGACAAAAAGTTTATACGCACCCGTAGTCGCCGGCGAGAGAATAGAGGTGGCCGTACCAGAAGCGGTGGTCATCGTTGCACCAGCAACAAAAGTAGCCGTACCGGATGGAGCAAACCAAACGGCTCCCCCGGTTTCCGCCGCTGAAACAATGGTAGTGGAAGCTCCACCCATCTTCAAAACGCTCGGGGTAAAAACGGTATCCTGATTAGTCGGAGCGGTGGTATCAATAACGATCGCCTTGTTGGTAGCGAGACTCACAGTTGATGTGAAAACCACCATCGGATTGCTCGACTGATCATTGATAGTCCCCGCAACCGTATTAACATTGAGGTCAGCACTCGTGTCCCCCGCCTGAACGGTGTAGTTACACGTCCCCATCAAAGCATTGGTAATAGTGAAGGTACAAGTCCGATCAGTCGTGCCGGTCTCGAGGGTGACCGTCACATTGCCGGTCGAAGAGACATTCTCGGAAAAAGTGACCTCGATCGGGATAACCTCACCGAGCTTAAAAGAACCATTAGCATGGGGCGAATCGATATCGGCGATCGTAGGGGCAGTAACATCACCGGAACCGGTCACAGTCACCGTCGCTGGTGTCCGCACAGAGAGCGCATTTTGTCCGACCATATCATCGGCCGAAACCAACGAGGACGAAGCAAACGCGATGGATGAATTGCTGACAGTAGCTAAAGTGTGAAACGAAAAAGTCGCCACCGTCGTCGTGGTCGTAACTGATGGATTGCCAAGCGGGACTCCCAAAGAAATAGAGGCGGTACCATTGGTATTATTGATAACAGCGGCTGCGAGAACAAGAGAGAAAGTAGACGAGGGTGTAATGCTATCGAGCCGGAACTTCGTTTGATCATACGTGATATTCATCGTGACACCACTGACCTGATTTGTGCCGGGATTGACACGCGCAGCAAGATCGAGCTGCTGGTCAGTCACGGCCGTCGGACTAGCAGGATTGAAAAAAAGCGTCGTATTAGCAGCCGCCTGTACAATAGACGGATTAACCGAAAAAATCAAAGCAAGAATAAAAGAAAAAACCACCGATGACAGCACAACATCTCTCTTTCGATGCCAAACCCTTGTAAGTATTTTCATACACGCCTGATATTATTTTTTTTATCTATTTCAAAATTGTATCCTCCTTTTATAATACCACACCCTGATAATCCGGCAATCAAAAAATCTTCCGGACGATCCAGCGAAACAGCACATACACTCCAAAAACAAAACCGGTAAAAAGAAAGGTTGTAAAAAGCAAATCTTCATGAACAAATGGATTGAGCAATCGACCCAGAGCATCAGCAATCAAAAGGTTCGGATTCGTTAAAATATCCCAACTATTCCACCGAGCGAATCGTCCGAGATAGACACCATATCCGCTCAAAAAAGAAATTCCCGCAACCAGCAACCAGCCCTGCACTCGCCCCCAGCGCTCACGAATGACACTATGCACTATAGAAAGAGAGAAAAGCCCGAAAAACAATCCTGTTAGTGAAAAAGAAGTAATAAGAAGGAGGTCGAAAACGAGTTGATCCGCGCTACTTAATCGGTTGAGATGAATATAATCGGTAATAATATATGGAGCATTGGGGAAGAAGAGCAGCCATGTGAAAAAAGATCCCCACAACCGAAAAGAAAATTGTTGATACCGCTCATGAAAATATTCTACCAATCGCGCCAAACCATACGGCACCACCGCCAAGAACAGATTCCAACTCAAAAATAGATAAGTTAATTTCTCAGACAAGAAAAACCGCGCAATCAAAAGACTGAGACTCAGTATAAGGAGCACGAGCAGGAATATTTCCGAATTTTTTCGCGATTTTTCATCCAACATAGTTTATTCTAAGACCACTCTCGCATCAAGTAAGATAGTCCCCTGCCCCTTTGGTAATATGAGAAGTGGATTGATATCAAGCTCTTTGATCTCCGGAAAGTCTGTGAGGAGTTGCGACAAACGACCAACTGCTTCGACGAGTGCCTCGATATCCAACGCCGCGCCACCACGCACGCCATCCAATATCTTCCGCGCTTTCAGACCATCGATCATCCGCACGACCGTCGCCCGATCGAGCGGTGTCATACCAAATGATACATCCTTCAAAATCTCCACCAAAATTCCGCCCAGACCAATCATCGCCATATGTCCGAAGAGTGGGTCCTTCACGCAGCCCAACACCATCTCCACTCCATTACCCGGAGCCATCTCGACGATCAAAGCGCCCTCCAATCGTGCTTCAGGCGCTCGTTCCGACACAACGTGCATCAGCGTATCATAGGCCTCGACAAAATCCTTCGGCTCGATATTCAACCGCACGCCACCAACATCGCTTTTGTGCAAAATATCCGGCGAGACGATTTTGAACACCACCTTCGACGCAAAAGTACTCGCCTGTTCTCGAGCTTCCTCAGCGCTCCGCACGATGACACTTCGCAAGGTTCGAAATCCATACGCCTCAAAAACTGGTACCGCTTCTGCTTCGGGTAATTGTTTTTTCCCTTCGCTCGTAGCCCTGTCGAAAATCGCTCGCACTTCCGACTGATTAATATCATTAAATGTAAAGGCTTCCGGTTCGGGTTCCGCCATAATTTCGGCTGAACGAGAAAGCATCGCCAGAGCATCCGCACCCTCCTCGGGAAAACGGAATGTCGCAATACTATGTCGCAATAAAATATCATTCCCTGGTTGTACCAAATCGCTTCCCATCAAACTCACCGCGATCGGCTTCTTCGTTGTTTCTTTCACGCTTACGATCGCCTCTGCCGTCGCCTCGATCTCCGTCATCGACTGCGGTGTAAGCAGGACCAAGAGACTGTCAACGCCCGCATCCTTAGACACTACTTCCAAAGCCGACGCATATCGATCCGCCAGAGCATCGCCCAGCACATCCACAGGATTGTGCGTATTGGCAGCCGGCGGCAAGAACGAGTGTAACTTCGTCTGCGTTGCTTCGCTCAGTTTCGCGAGCTCCAAACCATTCTCCACCAATGCGTCCGTCGCCAGCACGCCTGGGCCTCCAGCATTCGTTATGATAGCCACCTGCTTTCCTTTTGAAAATTCATTCATCGAAAGAATCTGCAATACTCCGAACAGTTCATCAATGGTCTCCACTCGCAAAATACCTGCTTGGGCGAACAACGCGTCATACATCGTATCACTCCCTGCCAATGATCCCGTATGCGAAGCCACAGCATTCGACCCGGCCTGTGTCCGGCCCGACTTGATCACCACGATTGGCTTGGCATTCGCACCGTGCGTAATCCGTCGTGCCAAACGCAAAAATGATCGCGGATTTTTCAGATCCTCGACATACATCGCGATTACTTTGGTCGCTTCATCCTGTTCAAAATATTCCAAAAACTTCTCCTCGTCCAAGATTGCCTTATTGCCAACACTCACAAACCGCGAAAATCCCAGACCCAATGACTGCGCGTAATCGAGGATTGCCGTACAGAGCGCCCCGCTCTGCGACACAAACGCGATTGAGCCTTTGCTCGGCATCGTCTTGGCAAATGACGCGTTCATCGAAATATACGGATTGAGCGAACCCAGACAGTTCGGCCCGACCAAGGCAACTCCATACTGATTGGCCACGGCCGCCAGCTGTTGTTCCAATTCCACATTGCCCATCTCTTTGAATCCCGCTGATATCACCACAGCCGCCTGGATATGTTTCGTCTTGGCCGCCTCCTCGACCGCTCCGGGCACTGCGATCGCCGGGATGACGATCACCGCCAAATCCACCGTCTCGCTCGGCACTTCCGATATATCCGCATAACACTTCCGCCCATACAATTCCGTCGCCTTAGGATTAACCGGAAATATCTCGCCGGCATACCCTTGTTCGACCAAATTCTTCACGATGTCATTCCCCACCGTACCCACATGCGTCGAGGCACCGATGATAGCGATAGACTTCGGTTCAAACACGGTTTTGATGTTCATAAAAAGAACGAGAAAATATTTTATTTAAATTTACACATCCAAATTCCTGACATTGAGCGCATTGGCTTGGATGAACCGTCGGCGTGGCTCCACATCACTCCCCATCAGGATATCGAACATCCGATCAGCCTCGTCCGCATCTTCGATCGTCACCTGCAACATTAACCGCGTCTCTGGATTCATCGTCGTCTCCCACAATTGCGACGGATTCATTTCACCCAAACCTTTGTAGCGCTGAATATTGATTCCTGCCACCTTCTGCTCACCTGCCTGTAGCTCCATCGCTTCGCCCTCACCACTCTCTTCTTCTATTTCCACTTTCTTTGTTCCGCTCGCCAGAGCCTTGGCGGAGGCGGAGGCGGCCTTCCCTTTGCCTCCCGTCGGAATTTTTTTCATCTCTTCGATATACCGATCACGCTCCTCGTCGCTAAACGCGTAGTGAATCACCTTCCCCTTCTTGAGCTGATACAACGGTGGTTGAGCGATATAGATATGCCCCTGCTTCACCAATTCCTCGAAATAACGATAGAAAAAAGTCAACAACAATGTCCGAATATGCGAGCCATCGACATCGGCATCCGCCATAATGATGACCTTGCCATATCGGAGCTTACTAATATCAAATGTATCCCCGATTCCCACCCCGAGCGCAATGATAATCGGTTTCAGCGTGTCCGACTTCACCACCCGATCGAGACTGGTCTTCTCAACATTCACGAGCTTACCTCGCAATGGGAGTATCGCTTGGAAATTCCGATCACGACCTTGCTTGGCACTGCCGCCTGCGGAGTCGCCCTCGACGATGTAAATCTCACTTCGTGCCATATCCTTGGTCGCGCAGTCGGCGAGCTTGCCCGGGAGAGCAAAGCCATCCAGCGCACCCTTACGCAAGACGGCATCTTTGGCTGCTCGGGCCGCCAATCGCGCCTTGGCCGTCAGGATACATTTGTCCAACATCCCGCGCGCATCGGCCGGATGTGACTCAAGGAAATCCGCCAACCCCTCCGCCGTCGCACTCGACACGATCCCACGAATTTCACCGTTGTTGAGTTTGTCTTTAGTTTGACCTTCGAATTGTGGATCGGGCAACTTCACTGAAATCGCCGCCGTCAAACCTTCGATCACATCTTCCGCTGCGAGACTGCCATCCTTCTCCTTGAGGAAATTATTTTTCTTAGCATAGTCGTTCAACACGCGCGTCAACGCTGCATGAAACCCTGCCACGTGCGTTCCGCCACCCGGATTGAGAATATTGTTGGCGAACGCAAACAAGTGTTCCTTATAGGTATCCGCATACTGGAGCGACACCTCGACATACACATCACCCGTCTGCTTCTCGAGGTACACAGGATTGGGATGCTTCACCGCTTTGTTGCGATTCATAAACTTCACGAGCGACACGATACCCGAATCGAAATACACGCTGAAGCGACGTACTTTATAATCTAAAAATTTTGGTTCACCCTTCGGAGTCTTGGCAGCCTCGAGATCACTAGCGTCTCGCCAGTCCTCCAAGACGATCCGAATACCCTTAGTGAGATATGCTTGATGCCGTAAGTAATCCAAAATTTTACTCCAACTGTATTTGATCTCAGGGAAAATCTGACTGTCCGCCTTGAAACGGATCGTCGTGCCGGTCTGCGTCGACTTGCCAATTGCCTTCACATTGCCTTTGGACTTACCGCGATCGAATTCCTGCAGCCACACCTTGCCCTCACGATGCACTTCCGCCTGCGTCCACTCCGAGAGCGCATTGACCACCGACACACCGACTCCGTGCAAACCACCGGAAATCTTGTACCCGCCGCCACCGAACTTACCGCCCGCATGCAAAACCGTCAACACTGTTTCCAGGGTTGATTTCTTGGTTTGTGGATGAATCTCGACCGGGATACCTCGACCGAAATCCTGCACTTCCACTATTTCATTAGGCATCAACCGCACGATGATCTCCTTGCCGTATCCGGCCATCGCTTCGTCGATCGAGTTGTTTACCACTTCCCACACGAGGTGATGCAAGCCCTCGAGCGAGGTGCCACCGATATACATACCCGGGCGTTTGCGGACGGGATCTAGTCCCTCCAATACCTGAATCGATTTGGCGCTATAGTCTTTTTGCTGTGCTTTGGTAGTCATATGAAAAGTCGCTTTACAATCAAAAAATCACTTCTTTCTCACAAGAAATTACTCTTCCAGTATAGCTTATTTTACCCAGCAAGGCAAACCCGAATTGCCCATTATTCAGCCTCGCTTTGATACAGTATCAGCTCCACCAAGAGCACGAAGGCGAGCCAAAGCAGGCCAACCCACCAGAGGAGGACACGAAATTGTTGGAGGAGCAAAAGCCCGATCACGAGCATGGCGAGCAACACGCCCCAGCGATTCAGGCGTCGTCGTATTCTATCGAGGATGGTCCCGTCTTCCTGCCGACTCGCAACTTCACCCAGCCAACCGACACTGGCATAGAGCGCCAACCCAAGCGCTCCATAAAAAGCCAGCCATGCCTTCAATCCAAACGCCGTCGGGTCGATCATCGCGATCACACCAATCCACCCTGCGAGTGAGAAAAGAAACAACCATTTCTTCCACGAGAACGATTTTTTTGTTTGAGGATGCATAAAAATTCTTAAAATTATTTTTTTGAAGGAAGTCCTCTCTTACCTGTCTTTGCGAGGGCGTACTCGCCCGTGGCAATCCCCTTCTCAAAAACACAAAACCTTCCTTTCTAAAAACGAGATTGCCGCGCTTCGCTCGCAATGACAGAAGACTGAGCTTTACTTCCAAATAAAACACTCTTCTTAGTATAGCAAACTTTCACAATTCCTCATGGCAGCTTGATTGACACTCGACCCAAAAGCATGCTAACCTAGCTTGTCAGGGTTCTTTCACATCTTGCGAGAATGATTCTGTGTCTTTTTGATGAAAAATCATCTACCTAAGGACGCGGAATCCATTTTCACAAAACATCAGGAGCTTCATCATGAAAAAATTTCAAGCAATACAATATACTCTCCCAGCAATAATTGCCGGAGGAGTAGCTGTATTAATGGTTTTAGGTACTGGCTTTATTCTTCTGAGCTATACCACCTTAAACTTATTATGTTACAAAGTCGCAGCGACAATTGGAGGCATTGTCACTGCCATCGTAGGGGTTCGTGCCTACCGCCTCTGCAAAAAAGAAACGGCAGTGAAACCGCCTCCAGAAACGCCTCTAGAAGAATTAGAATTACTAGAGACACTCGCGAATGAATCTAACGAGTACGGGTTCTTATAATTTTATATAAATGGGAATCAAACCAAGAGATATTAAATCCTCAAAAACGAGGTACAAAAATCGCCATCAATTAATATACTATTGATTGGCGATTTTTTCATTCAAGCAGAACTCTTCTACTTTACGCTCGCGAAACATACGTCCCGCGCTCGGTGTTGACGATCACGCGGTCACCCTCCTTCACGAAGAGCGGTGCACTCACCTGCAACCCCGTCTCGAGCGTGAGTGTCTTCTCCGCACCACTCACCGTATCGCCCTTGATACCCGGCGGCGCATCGGTCACGAGGAGCGTCACTTTGGCCGGCAATTCAATGCCAATCGGCAGACTATTCCAATTGAGCACCACGAGTTCGGTTCCTTCGAGCAAGTAATATTTCGCATCGCCAATCGTCTCTTTGGACAGAGTGAATTGGTCATAACTTACCATATCCATAAACGCGAATCCCTCGCCCTCACGGTAGAGGTACTGCGCCTTGGACTTGGCTACATCGGCATCCTCCACCTTTTCCGACCCCTGGAAGGTCTTGTCCAATACATTGCCCGTCAAAAGATTTTTCAACTTCGTCCGCAAGACCGCCCCTGCCCGCCCCGTCTTGGAGTGTTCATGATACAGCACCGCGTAGGGTTGCCCCTCCACCACGATGTGTTTCCCTGTTTTGATATCGCTCAGATTTAACATACAAAATATAATATTTCTTGAAATAAATAACACTCGCTACTTCAAAAAAATCGATCTAAGATGTCTTCGGGCAACTTTGGTTCGTACTCGGACCACGGGCGCCCGGGGACATACTTGGATCGATTTTACAAACTCTCTAAAAACAACCGCTTATCCTTACTTGATCACGTACGGGATCAAACCCATAAACCGGGCGCGCTTGATAGCTGTCGCCAGATTACGCTGATGCTTGGTGCTCAAACCGAACTTCTTGGGAGGATAAATCTTCCCCTGAGAGTTGAGAAATCGACGCAAAAAATACGCGTCCTTGTAATCGATATTTTCCAACTTGCGACTAAATATGCTGCTCTTGATGTCCATAACAATAAAATGATAATAATTTCTAAAAACGATACTCTTTCACTTTTTTAAGGCTTCCGTATTTGGCTTTGACACACTCTCACTGCCGTCGCAGTGAAAACCTTACATTAAGAGAAACCTTATTGCTGAGCCTGTTGGTGCGTCACTTTCATTTTCTGAAACCAACAGTTGCGTCGGCTTGAGAGGGTGGCACAAGGCGAATGCGGAGGCCAAAGAATGATGAAAAAAACTAGAATGGCACGTCCTCGATCCGAATATCTTCCTTCTCGTCATCGAGATTAATCGTCGGAATCTCCTCAATTGGCATTTCCTGCTTCGGAGCCGGTCGCTGTGGCACGGCATTCCCGGTTGGTTGCGCCGCGCGTGGAGCACTCGGAGCATATCCGCCGCCCTGCTGTTGACCGCCACCGGCATTGCCGCCGCCCTGTGACTTGGCGCCCATCTGCAAATTGTCAGCCACAATTTCCGTCGTCCGCCGCTCGATATTATTCTTATCGGTATAGGTTCGCGTTTGCAAGCGACCCTCGACGTAACATTCCTGCCCCTTCACGAGATACTGTCCAGCGATTTCCGCCAAACGCCCCCAGAGCACGACATTGTGAAATTCAGTCTGCTCCTTGCGCTGATTATCCTTATCCGTCCAGTAGGAGTTCGTTGCCATTGAGAGACTTGCCACCTGCTTGCCAGTGCTCGAAGTGCGGACTTCTGGATCCTTGGTCAGACGCCCCACCAAAACCACTTTATTCACATTCATATATTTGTGTTTACAGATTTAACACTTCGTCGAGTTTCTTGTCGATTTCCTCTTCATCCAGAGTCGCTTCTTTTTTCTTGCGGGTCACACGCTTCTTCGGTGCTTCTTCCTCTGATTTTTTCTCCTCTTTCACTGCTTCTACTTTTTCTGCTTTTTGCCCCACCTCTTTTTCTTCGACAGCTTTCTTCTTCGCTTTCGGCGCTTCTACTTTTTTCTCTTCTTTCTTTTCAACAACTTCTGCTTTCTCTTTCACTTCTTCTTTGACAACTGCTTTCTCTTCAACTGTTTTTAACGCTTCTTTCGGAGCAACCGCTACCTCGGGCTTGTGTGCCAATCGAGCATCGAGCGCCTGTTCGCGAACCTGTGTCTCACTCGGCTGTGGCTGGCGATCACCACGACGATCATCACGCCGGCCCGGACGCGGGATCTGCGGCACCATCTCCCGTTCTCCGAGCGCCGGCAAACCCTCCGCGCGAACGATAATATGACGTAACACACCCTTGTGCAATTCCAATTGTCGAGATAATTCGGAAATAATACCCTCCTTGTCGGTTTTCTTGCGCTCATCGGCATCCGGCATGGTGAATCGCTTAGCGATATATACCGCCCGCGTTTCCTTCTTGATCGCGTACGCCAACTTGCGCCGCTCGACCATCTCCTCGGCCAACCAGGTACCTCCGGCCGCTTCGACCAAACCCTTCACTTCTTCCTGAATCTGCGGTAATTGGGACTCATCCTTCTCGCCCACCGCGTAAAACACTTCGTATTGCAAAGCCATACTGATATATCACATCAACAAATAAATTAAACTTCCCTAAAATAAAAACGCTCAACAGAGAAAAAATCCTCCGATTGAACGGTATATTCCCTCCTCTCTCGGAAAAGCTTCCAAGCGGGAGAAATCTGGACTTTCTCAATTGTTTTTACAGTCTAGCACGACTCTTCTTCCTTGGCAAATCACACCCCCCGCACCGCCACCACCTTCCCATTCTGGAGCGTGATACCTACTTTCTTCTGATTGCCGAGGTTATCGTATGCGATGACGTAGACTACTCTCGGATATCGATCGAAGCCACTTGGTCGCGTATAGGTATACTTCAGTTCGGATCCGACGACTTTCTTGGTGCGATACTTGCCATCAGTGGAGAAAACCATAGCTTTAATGCCACTGGCATCCCGAGCATGAGCGAGGATGAAGAGGCTTCTGTTTTTGTTGGTGGCTGTGGTGCCTACTCTCGGAGCATCGATGGTGATGAAGGGAGCGGTGGTTTCTCCGGCCTTGTGTTTAATATGATAGCCGATCTTACGCTTGGGGGTCGTGTCTTTTTTCTTGCTGCTGCCCTTATCGCTTTTGTTGTTTGATGAAGCGGCAACATTGGAAACGGTGACGGTGATAGAGCTTGAGGTGGTCGTGAGATTGGATGCATCTCGGGCGATGGCCGTCAGGGTGTGTGTTCCGTTAGTTGTCTGGGTCGTATTCCAGATGATGCTGTACGGGGCGGTCGCGACTTCGGCTCCGAGGTTGGTACCGTCGAGTTGGAATTGAACTCCGGCAACATCAATATTGTCAGCGGCATCGGCAGAGACCGTGATCGTCGTACCGTAGACGGTTGATCCTTCTGTTGGACTGGTCAGGGTGATGGTGGGGATGGTTGTATCCAAAGTAATAGCCTGGGTCAGATCACTGGTAGTATTCCCTCCTCCGTCTTTAAATCTGACATACACGGTTTTAGATCCATCACCACTCGTTAAAGTGTGGGCCTGAGACGTGACACAGTCCGTCCAGTTGGTGGGAGCGGCACTATTGCCATAGGCCATCTGAACCGGAGTCCAGGCATCGGTGGGACAGGTGATATTGAGAGTGACTGCGGTGATATTGGTCTGTGAGGCACCGCTATTGATGGTGAAGGCGGCTCCGGTGGGGGCAAGCGCATCAATGATATAGGTCTTGGTTTGGAAGGTCTCCGTATTGGCGTTCAGGTCGGTGGAGAAAAACTTGAGCGTGGTGGTGGACGGAATACTAATAACTCCCGAGTATTGAGTTGAGCTGGTGGTTGGGTCGGTACCGTCCGTCGTGTAGTAGGTCTTGTCACACCCGACACCGGCACCGTCATCACAGGTGAGGGTGACGGATTGGGTCGTCGTGTAATTGCCTTGCGCGGGAGAGGCTGTAGTGGTGATTGGTGCATATACTTCCAAAACCGCATAACCATAGGTATTACTGCCCGTTGTAGACAAAGCTAATGTTCCATCACCAGAAACATTGCTCTGTGGTGTTTGTATATTAGCCGAATCAATAACTTTTACATTCCATCCGGCAAATTGCGATGGCAATGTAGTAACATCACTCGTTGCGCTTCTGTGATAATCAACATAAACAAGTTCATGTCCGTTTAGATTATTCCAATAAGCACTTTTGCCTATATCATACGAGGTTGGATCAATAAATTGTCTGTAAGCATAAGCATCGTAAGTCGTATTATTTATTACTCCCGTTCCTCCATCCATTACGGGATATGTTTTCTTGCTCGTGTAAATCCACCAACAACCGCTAGCGTATGTGGTAGCACAAGTCCTATTGCTTGCTGCGGTACTGCCGTACGGGCTATAACCAAAAGCAAAACCTATATCATAATTGCTGTCAGTATTTTTCTTTAAGAAAATAATTTGTCTATCGGGTGGATTATTAACATCATCAATATATGTACTGTTAAAACTAATTTGACTAGCTGGAGCTGTATCAAAAAGTTGAGTAGCTTTAAAATCATATCCACTTACCGGTTTAGTTTTAGGAATGTAATAATATTGATGATCATACGCAGGAGCTGTCATAGCGCCAACTTGTATAATACCAAAATATCCTAAATTAATTGGGCGCAAAACAGTATATGTCGAATGTACGACGGTCCTTCCAGCAGTAGCACGAAAAACATTTTTCACGTGCAACCAAACACCGGTCGCATCATTCCAAACAAAAGGATTATTTGTCCTATTTATTGTTGATGGATCAATCACGTCAAATTCTTCGGACATATCAACATAACTTGCGTAACCGCTCGATCCGCTGCTTGCCTCTGTAACTCCATCCACCAAAATATGATTAACAATATTTTTAACCGCGGGAAATTGTTGTACGGTTATTTGAGAAGTTATAGTTATGCTTCCCTGATGTGTTCCGCCACTCACCCATGTCAAAGTTGTTCCGGAAATAGACAATGCATAAGTCCATGGCGAACCCGATGGTATTGAATAAAGTGTTATTGTTTCCGTCCCACTTCCGGAAACCCCTGCAATCACAAATTGATGACCTCCGCTGTCTTGCCAAACGCTTCCAATATCACTACTAGTTTTATCCGTGGTTGCAGTAATCACTGGTGAATTCAATCCATGATTAGCCGTAAAATAACCTACATTTGCGGTATTGATTGGTGTAGCATCGTCACCGGCACTAGCCAGAAAAGTACCGGCCATATAGTCTGTAATGGTATTGGGAGTTGAACTATTTATGAGATAAGTACTGCTAAAATTAAAATTATTATTATTTGTGAGACCAAAAGTGCTGTACTTTTGTGCAATATCTTTATTGCTTGAAATTGATCCTCTTACCCAGGTGTTATTGCTGTTTACAATGTAATAAACATCGCCAGCAGTAGCGAGACTTTGGCAAACACTTGTGCTTGTCCCCGAAGAATTAACCGCATAAGCGGTATATGAATATTGTGTAACACTAGATAGGCCTGTTACTACTTTTGAATACGCACCAGTACTATAACTTCCTCCGGTATCTTTTGGATTTTGGATAATACTACCAAAACAAGCACTTCCATTATAAAGATTGAATCCTCTTTCGGATGGATTTATGCCACCAGTCGCTATTATATTCCCATTGAGCGTCGCACTTATTTTTGTTATTGAACTCGCAGCTTGAGCAGAAACAGTTAGAGGTGAAGGGGTAATTGTCCAATATGTATTATTACCTGAATCAATGGAATTGGTCGCTACGATTGGCGTGGCTACAATAGTATTGTTTGAATCCTGAATATCAGCAAAGTCAACGGTGCGCGTTCCATTTGGCGTAATATTCCATTGATGTGTCGGACTATCAGATCGCAAAGATAAAACATTTCCACCTGAACCAGTTAGGGTTAATGCGTTGGATATCGTTTGTGTTGCACCATTTGCGAAAGTTAGTGTTCGATTAGCACTACTAGCGGAAGCAGACAATTGATAGAAAGTGTTTGAACCTGTAATTGTTTGACTACCACTGCCGCTCAATGTAACCAATGAATTATTTCCAGTAAATGTTCCGGAATTTGTCCAATTACCAACAACACTAACGGGGTAATTTGAACCGCTGGTATCAAAAGTTTTACCAGAATCAATTGTTAAGTTACCAGAAAGCGCTAAACTACCACCAAGAATTGTATTGCCGGATGCCTCAAAATTATTTAGTGTTTGCGAATTAGTCGTCAAAGTTTTTCCATTCCCGTTCATTATGACCGTTGTCGCTCCTGGCGAAAGCGTACCGGCAGACATTGTGAAATTACCGCCTATGGTAGGATTATCACTCAAAGTTAAAGTACCCGATGAACTATGAGTTAAATTGTTGAGAGATTGTCCGGCAGATGTTAGAGAATTTGTTCCAGTCATTACCAGTGTACTTGTACTCGCAGTAACATTAATACCAGTAAAATTTATGTTGCCCGAAGAAGTGATTGTTGAGCTTCCCATGTCGACGATATTGGCAGTACCTGTGGCAGTACGTTGAATTCCGTTTATAGAATGCAATAAACTACTACCAAATTTAATACAAAAATTTGAGTTAGATGTTCCTATGTAAATAATACCGGCAGTCAAAGCGGAAGCACCCATATCCAGGTAGTTTGTTGGGGTTCCTGTTGTTGCGGGGTTGAAAACCGTAATTCCGTTATTACCAAAATTAAAATCGCCTGTTGCCGTTAAATTTCGCAAATTATTGAGATTTATAGACACACTAGCAAAATTATTTGGTAGTGTGAATGCTTTTTGAGTAACATTAGCTCCGCTAACGGTATAATAAAAAGCTCCCAACGCCGAACCTATATTAAGATTGTTCACTGTCAATGAATCGTTTGTAGTATTATACAAATATAAATTCTGACCGGCTCCGTTAATCGTACCCGGGCCCATGGTTAGAAACCCTCCACCAACCGTTCCAATCCAAACAGCACCAGTCATGGTAGTAGTAACCCCTGAGCCTGCGATAACAAGTTGTTTAAAATAATTACCTGATTGTGGATTACTAATATTCCCACTCGCTCCTTGTGTCCAAATTCCCGTGGAGATAAGTCTGCTAGCGGTACTGGTTATTAAAATATTCCCATTCACTGTGACAGAGTGTCCGCCATCATTAATAGCAACACTCGTTGCCGATGCATTAAAACTAGCAACAGTAATTGAAGCCGGATCAATGGTTGCTGTTCCTGAACCCGAGCTTGCATCAAAAACCACACTGTCTGTAGCTAAAGGCGCATTGGGAGCTGAGCTTGAGGGACTATTACCGGAATTCGTACTCCAATGGTTCGTATAATCAGACCAATTTCCTGTTCCGCCATACCAATAATACGTTGCGGCATCTGCCTTCGCCCCGAATCCCAGTCCAAAATAAAAAACCAGAACCACGAAAATCCCGACGCGTCGGGACTCGTGGCGAGGACTTGCAAAAAACATCTTCCGCCGAAAATTGAAAAGGGTGGTGAGTTTTAATTTTCGAGCGCCTTTAACTCTCTCTCTCTCTCTCTCTGGATTTCATCGGTTTTTGTTCGAAGCATAATTGATTTACTGTTTTTGAAGCGTAAAAAATCTTTATCAAAGTCATTCAAGCTACCACACTCTGTTGTTTCTTGAGAAAAACAATATCCGCCTTCACTTCCTTCATATCATCTTTGAGTATATGCACATCTTCATAGACCGAATCAACCTGGTTTTGCGTCCGAAAATCAATTTGATCAATCTTCTGCTCCACTCGAACCAAATTCGTTTTTATCTCAGCGACATCAATTTCGACACTATCAATCCGTCGCTCGACATGCTCAAAGCTTTTTCCGACCACGATAGCAAAATCATCGATCTTTTTTTCGATTTCTTCTTTTACGATTGCCCTGGTTTCTTCTCGCACAATTGCTCGGGTTTCCTCCTGCACGATTGTTCGGGTTTCTTCTTGCACGATTGCCCGAATTTGTTGTAGATCTTCTTTGTTCATAGTTTTATCATTCATTACCATACGCTCATTCTATCAAATAATTTTTCATCAAGCAATTCATCATTTCCCTCACTAGTTATTCTCATACCCGGCGGCGAGGCTGAGGACATTCTTCGCATACGCCTCACACTTCGTATTCCAATAAGGAGAACCCGGGCCTCCGCAATAATAAATCTTAGCGGCGTTTTTCTCACCACTTTTACTCGTCGCACCGGCTTTGGCGAGCTTGATGGCCATACCCACCACGCCGTCGGTGACACTCCACGGATCCGGCGGATTGTGTCCGGTCATTGAGGCGATTTTTGACTTATATCCCAACCACGTGGTCGGCATAAACTGCGCGATACCCATCGCCCCACCATACCCATACCCAGGTGAACATGAAATCTTTTTCTTATTCACATCATAGCCCAATTCATCCATAATCTGCTTAAAGGCGGTTTTGTCAGCCGGCTTCACTCGAGTATTCTTATACAAACACCCGCCAGTAAATCGCCCGAGACCACTCTCCTGTGTCAACTCACCGAGGATGAACGCCGCACGCACACCGGTTGCCTTGCTCGCGATCTTGGCGGCCTGTTTCACATCATCCGTCGATACGACCATACCCAGCAAACTCGACAAGTCGCTCTGCAGTTTTGCCAGCTTCTTCTGCAAATCGGCAATAGTCGCTGCCTGCACTTGGACATCCTGCGCCGTCTGTTGCTGATCCACCACCAACGATTGTTTCTGATCGATCGTGTCACTCAATACCGCGAGGTGTTCATCTTTAATGTCCTCTAATTGAGACTTCTCAGTCACTCGCTGATTCTGCAAATTTTGAATGTCAGCAATCATCCTCTGCATCTTCTCTTGGAGCGTCGTCAAATTATCCCCCTCACCACTCACGGCCGAGAGATTTTCATTGCTCAGGAGCACTCCTGTTACAGGTGACTGCTGCGTGAAGTATATGTCCCGCATCAGTTCACCGAGGATATCTGTCTTCAGATCCAGTTGTTGATCAAGCAATTGTACCTCCAATTCCTTGCGCTTAATCGTATCAGTCGTCAGACTGATCGTCTTTTGGGTCTGATTGATCGCCACAAGCGTCGTTGAGATCGATTGGTTGATTTGGCTCAAGTTCTGCTCCAATGCCGCTTTTTTCTTGTTGGCCTGCTCGATTTTTTTTTGAACACTATTGATGTCGCTCCGAATATCCGTCGCATCCGATTGCGCCAACACGAAACCGAATGGCACCAAGACCAACAATAAAACCACTAGTATTTGTTTTTCGATAGCCATAGGCTTTCCCTCTATAAGTAAAAACTTCCTCTTCAAACACATACCTCCTATTTTATCTCAGTATACCACACCGTCAAAATAAAAACCCCTCCAGTGGGGTTTTTATTTTTTTCAATATATCGCGACCGGTTTTATGGGGCAGATTCACTCCAATTGGAATTACAGTTCTTTAAACCAGCGAGTGCTGGACACGCACCACAACTATTCGTATCCGTTTGTTGTATGATAGCTCCTTGGCACACATTGTTCGGATCAACACCGCCGTCCGGCTTGCATTGCTCCCTACAAGGAACAATTACAGCAACCGTTTTCGTATATCCGGTAACACTGGCGGTAATCGATCCCTTACCACCTATTCCTTGAGGTGAAGCCAGTGTTTCTAATTCATTCGTCGGTGCTAGCGTAAGACTCGTGGTTGGCAGGGTCGATGTCCAGTGTGGCGAAGTACCGGTATTCGTGTCAAGATTACACAGAGTATCGGTATTAAGACAAGCAACGAGGGTTGTATCCATAGTCAATGAACTATCAGCAACCAACTGCTCGCCGCTATTACAACTTCCCTTGCAAATGGTCAGATTCTTAACAGTTCCAGCAGCCTCTTGAACAACGATGCTCTTAGAGGTCATACCGCCATCCCCGACACACGACAGATTGAAGGTCACATCATCCCCTCCGGCATACGCTTTCGACTCAGTACCACCCTTGATATCTTTTGGGCCACTCCATCCATCGGAGGCCATACAGGTTTTCGCGTTCTTCACATCTTTCCAAGCAAGTGAAAGATTGGTATTTTTCACTGCCTTGATGAGAGCATTTTTCGAACCGTTTATCGAAAAAGTAAACTCTGGTTTGGGCACGTTTTGAGATGGGATATCTTTCACGAAATACGGAATATACACAGTTGCTGCACCAGTAGGAAAATACATGAATGGACGTGAGTTCATGAGAAGATCAAACCGTGCCATGTGTTTTCCTAAAAAATCCGGTGTAACTAACGGATAACTTTTTGATTTCACCGGATCAGCCGAACCAAATTCCAACTCAGGATCAGCCAAGGCGGTCGTCTCTCTCAGATACACTTTGGCGGACGAGCTATTAATATAAGCGCCATTACTGCATTTCGGCTGAGTCACAACTACCGAGACATTCATTGAATCCCCCAGCGTATAAACTGGTTTATCCAAGTTATAGGTAAAGGTCACCATGGCAACATGACTTTTATTGCTGCATCCTCGACTGTCAAAAAAACATATTTGTGATTTTAAGGTTATCGTATCTGCTTTTGCCTCTCCCGCAAGAAATCCAAATCCAAGAAAAAGAAAGAGCAATAACAATTGGGCATTCTTTCGTTTTCGGATAGTCACCAAGACGATAAGCGAAATTACCAGCAGTACCACTACGATACCAGAAACTATTTTTATTTGTGTGAGATTGTCTGCGGGTTGATCTTCTTCATTCGATGCCAGTGCTACGGCTTGTTTGGGCTTATCGGAAGCGCTTCTCGTTAGCGCAGTCACTTCATCTAACGTAGTGTTGTTATCCGCGTTTATCAATTTCGTATGAATGTTTGGGTACGCACATTCTCTTGAGATTGTAAAAGCGAGTATCTGTTGGATTTCCAATCCCGAGGGAATTTCCTTTTGCAGAGGCTCTGCACAAGAAGTTCCGCTCTCATCCGTCAATGTCGCCTGAATTTTGAAAGTACCGATCGCTGTTCCACCCGACACCAATCTCGAACCCACAAATCCATCAGCCGCACCCGAATACGTCACCGTTACAAGCGCGGTATCACCCGCCACGTAGGCGCTCTTGTCTATTATCACATTGGAGAGTGTCCCACTCGCGCCCTGCAACACATAGTGTGCGCGACTCACCCCCAAAATTTGCTTCGTTTGAGTCTGAATAAAAGTCACCTTCACATCGTAGGCCTGAGGAGTAGCCGCTTTAGGTAAGGCAATCGTCACCGCTTTCGTCTCATTGGCTTGGAGAGAAATCGAGTCCGAATTCACCGGTGTCGTCTCAACAATCACCCCTGAAAAAATATTTCTCCGATAGGTCGTAAATTGAGGCGAAAATTCGAGTACACCACTGGTCGGATTCTGTATTTGACATGCCAATTGCAATGTCTCACTCGGAGCTATATCAATGCCCTCATCCAATATATATGTCTTTTGATCCGCGGCACCGACTATCGAGAGCTTGCAATCAGACACATTGAGCAATGGGACAGACTGACTCTTGATAGTTATTTTTCCGGCTGACTGAAAACCAAGCAGTAAACCCGATGCGTTATTCGCAAAAACATCCACCGTATAATCCCCACCCGAAAGATAGTCCGGGAGAGTGAAGGTGAATGTCTTATTGACAATTTGATCGGTTCCCAATGAAACCATCTCCGGAGCGACAAAGACCTCTGGCAAAACGCCCTTCGTCGGATCGGTATCAGCCTTATTCACCTCTACTCCATAGGTGATGTTCGGCTGAACGCTATCCCTATTCGAAAGCTGGAAAGACGCGGTGACTGTTCGGTCCTGTTGTTTTTGAATAGCAGCCTGATAAATGTTGACTGTGGCAACAACCACACTACTTGGGACAAGACTTGTCGGTTCGCTTTGAGCTGGATTGTTTTGTAATTGTTTTGCAAATGCCGCTTTTTGAGCGGGAGTCATTTGGTCAAACGCTTCGGCAGATGGCTGTAAAGGAAGTGGGGCGACCCTCCTCTGGGCAAATGTGCTTGGAGCGGCAAATACTGCGACCAAGGAAAAAATAATAAAAAAAATCTTGTATTTCATACTTCTTTATATTATTTTATTACATTCTATTTAAAATCCCCCTTTTAATTTTAAGGGTACTCCTATTTATTTCTTTTGAATATATTGTGTCAAGTCTTGTACAGATATTTCTTTTGTTTTTTCAAAAATCACCACTGAACCTTGCCTAGGATCTCTTTTTGGGAGACGAGGCCAAACCGGGTCGAGTCGAGCGTGCCCCCTGGATGATCGCCGAGCACGATAATAGTACCCTGAGGAATAACCCCATGGTAGTCGTCCTCATACAGGCGCAGCATCTGCGATCGCTGATCATCGAGGAGGTATGGCCGCCCATCAGAAGTCAGGAGGACTTGATCATTAATCCGTATCTGCCACCCGCCATCAACCTGCGCGAGGTGGAGCGCATCACCTCCGAGAGCCCGTACCATTTTTATCAGAGGCGTGGTGTCGCTCGCATCCTGCAGCACCACGACATCGTTTCGTTCGAGCGGATGGCAAGCGTAGTAACCGGAGAGAAGTTGAATCATCTGACCATCAGGGATGAGCGGTGTCATCGAGTCACCTCGGACTTCTCTGGTTTCTTGGATGATCGGACAAGTGGGCGGACTACTCGGAAAACTCGTTGGAGAAAGGTGAGCTAACACTCCAAAAATAAACACTCCAATCCCCTGCAATACCGAAGAAATCTCCATCCTAAATATTCTATAAATTATTTACAACACAGATAAGCCGGATATTATAATAACACTCGACTTTGTTTCGCCTATTCCTCCTCTTCCTCGACTTTCTTCTCCGTTTCACCGGCTTTCAATTTCGCATGGATCGCCTGTTCGATCGTCTGGGCGAGATCCATATTCTCTCGGAGGAACGCCTTGGCGGATTCGCGCCCAGCTCCCAATTTCGTCTCGCCGAAACTCAGAGAGTTTCCGGATTTTTTCACCACTTCATACTTCACGCCCGTGTCGAGCAAATCGCCTGTATATGAGATACCTTCGTTATACATAATATCGAATTCGGTTTTTTTGAACGGCGGGGCGACTTTGTTTTTGACCACCTTGGCCGTCACGCGATTGCCCACCACTTCCTCACCCTTCTTGATCTGGGCGGCACGACGCACTTCGAGGCGCACTGAGGAATAAAATTTGAGAGCATTACCACCCGTCGTCGTCTCGGGATTGCCGAACATCACGCCGATCTTCATCCGGATCTGATTGATAAAAATAACGACCGCATTGGAATGTGAAATGATACCGGTCAACTTGCGCAGAGCCTGCGACATCAATCGCGCCTGCCGCCCGACATGCATATCGCCCATCTCGCCTTCGATCTCCGCCTTGGGCACGAGCGCCGCCACCGAGTCGATCACGATCACATCCATCGCCCCACTCCGCACGAGCGTCTCGACGATATCGAGTGCCTGCTCGCCATTATCCGGCTGAGAGATCAACAGGTCATCGATATTCACACCGATGCGCTTGGCATACTCCGGGTCGAGCGCGTGTTCGGCATCCACAAACGCCGCCACACCACCCGCCTTCTGCGCATTAGCGATGATATGCAAAGTCAAAGTCGTCTTACCCGAAGACTCTGGCCCATAGACCTCGACGACGCGACCTCGTGGCACACCGCCGATCCCGAGAGCGATATCGAGCGATATCGAACCAGTCGGAATCGCCTCGACATCCACCCGTCGCACATCGCCCAACTTCATGATCATTCCCTCGCCATACTTCTCCCGCATCTCATCCACGAGCGCATCGATATTTTTCTTCGATTGTTTGCCTGTCCGGTCACCAGACGGAATTTCTTTTGCCGCCACCACTTTCTTTGCTTTTGCCATACGGTTATTATTTGAAAATTACCACTTTAGTATACTCTAACCATCCAAAACCCTCAAATATCACTCGCTTGCATTCGTGTCAGTCGTATTCGTATCATTGACTTGTATGGTAAGTGTCACCGTCTGCTCCTTTTGAAATTTATTCTTGGAGAGGACAGTGAGTGTATTCACGCCTGTTTGTAAGCGGATTAATTCCGAAAAATCTCCCACACCATTCACGACGACCGGCTGTTGGTTGATGGTGAGCATCGATTCGGAATCCGTCCGACCCCGCACGACGACCGACGAACCATTGATCACCGCACCGTTGCTTGGCTCGAAAATCACCAGATACGGCGCCGAAACGAAAGCTTGATATTCCCGATACAGATACCAAAAACCACCCAAAAGTAACACCCCCACCGCCAAAGCTATCAACACGCGCGGCGTGACGATGAATCGCGGTGAGCGAAATACCTCTCGTTTTTTTGGGGTAGTATCCCCTTGTTGCAGATTGGTATAGATATTGCGTTCTCGTTCATAGCACTTCACCAAAGCCTCCTCATCCGCCCCGATGAATCGCGCGTACGAACGCAAAAAACCGCGGACATAGACATCCGATGGCAATGCCTGATAGTCGCCCGCTTCCAACAAGGTGAGATACTTCACCGAGATCCCCGTTTGCTTCGTTACCTCTCCCAACGTGATATGGTATTCTTGGCGGATTTTTTTCAACTTCTCTCCCAGTGTCAGCGACTCAACCTTTTTGCGCGTAAATCCGATTCGCGTGTGCATCATAAAGTGTCTCGTTCACTCTCCAGTGTACACGAAAAAGCCTCAAATGGCAAAATAAAGGCAAAAAATATCGCGTCTCTACCCCAAAACTCCCGCGGCATTTTGCTC
>JBAWZR010000008.1:0-27097 GCA_037142915.1 Candidatus Moraniibacteriota bacterium | reverse complement strand
GAGCGCTTTGGCGGTTTCGGCGATCTTGACATCGGACTCGGTGATGTTGCCGACACCCGTAGAAATAATTTCGAGAGCGACTTCATCACTGTGGACGGTGGCGAGGATCTGCTCGATAGCCTCGAGCGAACCCTGGACATCGGCCTTGAGGATGATATTGAGTTTTTGGATGTCACTATCGTCGCCGATCATTTTGCGTGAGGAGGTGGCTCCACCGATGAGCGCTTCTCGGGACTTGAGACGCGCGGTGGTTTTGCCGCTGACGACCTGCACGATATCATTGACATTCGGTGTGGTATTGAGACCGAAGATGGTGATAGGGGTGGAAGGTGTGGCTAAGGAAATGCTTTTGCCACTCCAGTCTTCGAGGCGACGGATACGACCATAGGTGCTGCCGACGAGGATGTCTTGGCCAACCTTGAGCGTACCAGTCTTGACGAGGGCGGTGGCGACAGGCCCCTTCTGCGGATCGAGGTGGGATTCGAGGACAACAGCGAGGCCATCGCGATCACGATCGGCACGAAAATCCTCCACTTCAGCGAGCGCAGCGATGTTTTCGAGTAGTTTGTCGATGTTTATATTACTTTTGGCGCTAATTTCGACGGCGATGACATTACCACCCCACTCCTCCACGAGGAGATTGTGTTCGGCGAGTTCTTGTTTGACTCGATCGGCGCGGGCTTCGGGTTTGTCGATCTTGTTGATGGCGACGATCACTGGGAGTTTGCGCTCGAGGATATAGGCGATGACCTCTTTGGTTTGAGGGCGAACACCATCGTCGGCGGCGACCACGAGGACAGCGATATCAGCGATACTGACGCCACGCTGACGCATACCGGAGAAGGCTTCGTGCCCGGGCGTATCGATGAAGGTGATGAGCTCACCGCGTTTTTTGACTTGGTAGGCGCTGATACGCTGGGTGATGCCGCCGGCTTCGCCCTGCGCGACGGTAGTCTTGCGAATACTATCAAGGAGGGTGGTTTTGCCGTGATCGACATGACCGAGGATGGTGATGATGGCGGGACGAGTTGGCAATGTCTTGCCGGAAGCTTTCTCTTGCTCGCAGATCTCGATGAGGCGTTCGAGTGTGAGTGTGCCGGTTCCAGCGGTTTCGAGGTCTTCTTCGGTGATGAAATTGAGATCCTGAGCAATAATACTCGCAGTATCAAAATCAATTTCCTCATTGATAGTGGCGAGGATTTTGTTTTTCATGAGCTCAGTGATGACCTGCGTGACTGGCAAGCCCAAAATTTCCGCAAAGCGTTTGACGCTGACGGAAGAGGGGATTTTAACTTTTTTTGGAACGATTTCTTCGGTAGTTGGTGCCATAGTAAAAGATTTGATTAATGGGTATCTCGGATGGAAATGACTTGTTGGTTGGCAAGTGAAAGAGCCTTTTTCTCCTCGTCGGTGAGGGGTGTAGGAGAAGTGCTATTCTCGATCGGCTTGGCGTAGACGCGTGAAGCATCTCGGGTGTGGAGTGAGGAAACGACGACGCCGTTGTTCTTGCCATCGAGCAGTGCGAGGCTGAAACTCTGGTTGCTGCCGACATCTTTGAATGGATTGAAGCGGACGAAACCGATGCGGTGGAGGCCTTTTTGCCCGAGTTGGTGCAGTTTGTTGGAGATTTCGAAAAGTTCTTGAATCTCGGCATCAAGAGTATTGATCTCCTCGCTGTGTCGGAGCAGGATGTTTTCAGCAGACTCGCTCGGTTGGCCATCAAAGAGGGCGTTTTGGCGTTTTTGGAGCGCGCGGATTTTCATGAATAACCAAAAAAAACCAACAATCAGCAGGAGTAGGATGCAGATCATCGAGAGGAGTACAAAAACAAAAAGCCTTGTCTGAAGGAGATTTTGCAGGGCGTTCATAGAAAATCACACAGAAATAACATCCTGAGTGTAGCACGAACTTTTACTTTGTGTAAAGCCAAAAAATTTACACCGCACTTTTCTTGTGAGGGAAAAATCGTTGAGTTGTTGGGACGCCGACCACCGTGGTATCTCTCGGGACATCCTTGATGACAACGGAACCGGCGCCAACTTTTACATTCTCACCGAGCGTGATCGGACCAAGGATAAGGGCATTTGCTCCTATGAGTACGCCAGCTTTGACGGTGGGGTGGCGTTTGCCTTTGTGTTTCCCAGTGCCTCCCAGAGTACTCCCATGAAAAAGGATCACATTATCTCCGACTTCGGCAGTCTCGCCGATCACGACGCCCATCCCATGATCGATGAAGACGCCCTTGCCGATGGTCGCGCCGGGATGGATTTCTACCCCGGTAAAAAAACGGGTTATCTGTGACAGAAGGCGAGCGCACAGATGAAAGTTATGTTCCCAAAGACAATGACTCAGACGATGCAGCGTCAAAGCGTGAAACCCTGGATAACACAGCGCCGCCTCCAACTTGCCTCGAGCGGCCGGGTCGTTCGTGAGGATGGCATTGAGATCGGCTCGGATATTTTTGAACATAAAATATAGATTGAAGCTAAAGCCTATGGATATAGCGAATTGTAGAGTTTTTTTGGGAGTATGTCCAGATTTTTCATCTCATTTGGCGGGAGTCTCTGGGTATGCTAAAATGGACTAGTCTAAACTACAAATAAAAAAATATATGACTTTCGTTTGGAAATCAGAATACGACCTCGGCATCCCCTCGATTGATGAACAGCATCGCGGGCTGGTTGTACTTATCAATACACTCTCAGAGCATATTAGCAAAAAATCATCGCCGGCTGATGTGGATGTGATTCTTGGGCGAGTCGAAGAGCATGCGCGCGAGCACTTCGCGTATGAGGAGAGTTTTTTCGAGGCCTGCTCTTATGAAGAGGCTCCTTCGCATAAGAATGAGCACCTGGTTTTCCTTGGGAGGATAGAAAAATTTCGCATACAAGCCAAATCGGATGACCCCCTCGTGTTTATTGAAGTATTGGGGTATCTCGAGCAGTGGTTCCTCCATCATGTGCAGGTAGTAGATCGCCGTTATGTGGAGGCATTCCACGCTATCGGGGTGGAATAGCATTAATTATAAGAAGGGTTTTTTCGGAACAAAAAACCGCCATTATCGGCGGTTTTCTGTTTTCTCTCTTTCGCGTATCTACAGCGGACTGCGTCACGCAATAGCTACGCTTCAGCGTAGCGAAGGCGGAGAGGGTGGGATTCGAACCCACGGTACCGTTGCCGGTACAATAGTTTTCGAGACTATCCTATTCGACCACTCTAGCACCTCTCCAAATTGTTGACTTTTTATTTCAAAGCGTCTTTTCAGAGCAATGACTCGCAATGACATAAAGCATTTGCTCACACCCTGTCTTCTGTTGTACAATAAAAGTATTCTTTTTGCAAATATTTTTTTCACAACCATCCTTTTGTAATTTTCTTTTTATGGAGCAAACAATAGGCGCATCGTTCGTCGATCCGGAGATGGTCGTGCGACAATCACAGGTGCAACCAGGAGCGACGGTCGTGGATTTCGGTTGCGGTTCGGGATTTTTTTCGCTCGCTTTCGCGCAAGCAGTCGGTGAGACGGGCAAGGTGTACGCGATGGATATCCTACCGTCCGCACTAGAGGCGGTGACGAGTCATGCAAAGCAAGCGGGATTGACCAATGTGATTGCACAGCGGGCGAACCTCGAACGAGCGGGCGGGACAAAACTTGAAGCTGCAAGCGCGGACTGGGTGTTGATGAAAGATATACTCTGTCAAAATATACACAAGGATGTGATGTTGATCGAAGCACTACGGATTTTACGGGTCGGTGGTCGGATATTTATCATGGAGTGGAATGAATCGGATCATGGCATGGGGCCGGAAGGGGAGACGCGGATAAGCAAGGATGACCTGATGCAACTGGCGAAGTCGGTTGGATTCACTTTCGTAGAGGAGTCTGCCGTGGGGGATTTCCATTTTGGATTCATTTTTGAGAAACAATCAGTGTAAAATCAAGGTAAATTTATGCACAAGAAGATTTTAGTGAAAGGATTTTTGTTTTTTGTATTGCTGGGGTCGACGCTCGCACTCTCGGGGTGTCTCTTCAGGACGGCGCCGCCATTCGAATACAGAGTCGATATGCAGGTCTGGGGCGTTTTCGATGATTCGGATGCGTATGCTCCCGCCTTCACCGCATGGCAGAAGGCCAATCCGTTCGCAGGGAAAATGGAGTACCGCAAATTCTCGGTAGATACCTATAAGCAGGATTTGTTGGATGCGTTGGCAGCAGGGAATGGCCCGGATATTTTTATGATTCGCAATTCATGGATGCCAGCTTTTGCGGATAAAGTTGTGCCGATTCCTGATGGTTTGATCGATATTCGAGAATATCAGTCCCAATTCGTAGATGTAGTCAGTCGGGATAATATTTGGACAGATGGAAAAATTTACGGTATCCCGTTGTCAGCGGACTCTCTATCTTTGTACTACAATAAAGATTTGTTGAATGCAGTAGGTATCACGCAACCGCCCACCACCTGGGATCAGTTGCAATCAGATGCTGGTCGACTCACCAATATCGACGCGAACGGCAATATCGTGACCGCGGGCGTATCGCTCGGCGAATGGGATATTACCCCGGCACGAAACGGGAATATCAATAGGGCATCAGATGTGTTTCTCGCGATGGTCACACAGCTCGGTGGATTGGCGGCACCGAATACCGGAGGAGCGAATCAATCTGAGAAAATCGATTTCGGTGGTGCCGCGACACAAAAGGCATTTGATCTCTATGGAAGTTTCTCGTCGGCCAAGTCGCCAGCATACAGTTGGAACTCGAGTCAACACCAGTCGTTGGATGCTTTTGCCGAGGGTCGTCTGGCGATGACTATCAATTACTCGTGGCAGTATCAGTTATTCAAGCGCAAAAACGCGAAGCTCAATGTCGGTGTGGCGCCTTTGCCGCAATTTGCTGGCAGCACGCAGCCGGCGAACTTCGCGAATTATTGGACATTTGTGGTAGCGAAAAATATCCCCAACAAGGATGTCACCGATGCAAAGCAAAAAAAGTCAGCCCTTACATCAATAATCCTGACCGATCCAGTAACGTATAATCGTGTGCGAACGCTTGAGTCATGGGAATTTTTGAAGTTTTTGACAATGTCAAATAATGGAACATTTACACTTACGAGTGGTTCGACGGGTGCTACCCAGCAGGTTGCGGTGACTCTAGATCCTGCCAAGGATTATCTCACTCGGACGATGAAACCTGCCGCGCGCCGGGATTTGATCGAACAGCAGAAGCCGGATCCGATACTGGGCGCCTTCGCGGATGGCAACCTCATCGATCGGAGTTGGTACTTGCGTGACCCAGAAACGGTGGAAGGATTTATCAATGAATCCTTGGCTTCGATCATCTTGGGGCAGATGAGCGCGTATGATAGTTTTCGCAATTTGCAAGCGCGGGTCGGGCAGTATCAGGGACGGTAGATAACACAAAAATATGATGCAGACAGTCTTAGCGGCCGGCGTGATAGAGGATGCGCCCCGATTATCGACCATATTGATGCAGGTACTCCGTTTTTTGTTGGAGGTTTTGGGACTCCTTGCTATACTGGGAGTAATCGTAGTTGGACTATTGTATCTGACGGTGGGCGATGACAAAAAGTTATTGGTGCACGCCAAACAAGCCTTACTCAGCATCTTCATCGGAATCGTGGTGGCACTCGGTGCATTAGTTATCGTGAAACAGACAGCCAGTTTTTTCTGAGGTATAAAAACAAAAATTATGCACAAGAAGGAGGTGATTGAAATATGAAGAACATTCAAGCGTTCGCAAAGCGGACATTAGTCTCTTTGGCGGTGATCGGTTTGATCGCTCCGACGGTCGTATTTGGCCAGTGGAGCAGTGGGATAAGCAATGCCCAGTCTGGTGGTACGCCATCGGGAACCATTTTTGGAATTATCAAAACAACCATGAATTGGTTGCTCGGTATCCTCGGTTTCTTGGGGATTATCGGTTTTGTGATCGCCGGTATTCTGTATTTGACCGCGGCTGGTGATGAAAAACGAATGGAGAAAGGCAAAAACACGATGATATGGTCCATCACGGGTGTTATCGTAGCTCTCTTGGGCTTCGTGATCATTCAGGCGGCCACCTCATGGCTTGGAGGGTCGTCAACGACCTTTTAAGTTTTCGAGACATTCGTATCAGTTGAGTCTTGACAATACTACTCTCGCGGGTAGTATTGTTTTTTTGTCAGGACTTCCACGCTTGGCACATTTCTTTGTTACGAGCTCCGGTACTCGACATCGTACACCTGTACGATTTACTCTGTTCCTCACTCGTGCCTCGAACTGCGCTCAAGCGCGGAAGTCCTATTCATTTTTTTTATTTGTGTGATATACTGAAAGTAATAAAAAATATTTTTTGAGTAGAATCTTATGAAACAAATAATCGCGCGAGGAACTGGAGTTTTGTTGGTCATGTTGGGGGTAGTGGCGAATAGCGGGAGCGCATCGGCAATCTGTTTTGGTTATTGTCCAGTATGGCTTGATAGTGCGAGCGATTTTTCCTTACCAAACGCATCGATTATGGGAATTGTTGGAAATCTCACCTTTTGGTTGTTGGCAATTCTCGGATTCATTGGGATTATCGGTTTTGTGATTGCTGGTATTCTGTATTTGACCGCGGCTGGTGATGAAACTCAGGCGAAAAAAGCAAAAAACGCGTTGATGTATTCGATTATGGGTATTATTGTCGCCTTGCTTGGCTTTGTCATCCTCCAGGCGGCCACTGTTATGTTGAATGGATTCGGAGGGTTTTGATGTCAAGCAAATTTTTGTTTTATGAAAAAATATTTTTTCTTGATATTCTCACTGCTTTTCCTCGGGACTACTCAAGTTTTTGCAGGTTATGCAGAGAATCCCGAATACGGTAAGGCTTGTGCCGGAGTCGGGTTTGGCACGATGATCCCTGCGAATGGTAATTGTATTCCGACAGAAATTTGCCGAGATCAGAGTTTGATCGCACCGGTGACATCGGGTACGAACTGCTCATATGCGGCCGGGGGTACGTGTTGTTCCCGTACGGATATCGTTCCGCCGGCAGGGCGGGCTTGTTTGGCACCATCCACCTGCCGATCAGTGTGTAGAACTGATGAGACGCCAGACGCCGTTAATCAATGCCCGGTGGGGGGGCGAACCACGCAGGTTTGTTGTATACCGCCAGCGAGTAATGGCGGGACTATTTCGGAGGCTAATTGTATTGCTTTGAATCCGGCGGCGAGTTGTGTAGCGAGTGATCCTAGTACCGCGACGCGAACATTTGTCGATAAGGGGGCGTGTATTATAAATAATGTAACCTCAACGAAACATTGTTGGCAGGCGCCTCCATCATCAGATGAGGGGGATGGCGCTCCAACGGGCGTGAAAATCCCAACATCCGGAGAGACGGGGCTGTCTGACAAACCAGTCTCAGAGATTTTGACCAATTTCGCTTTGAATCTCCTCGAGCTGCTAGGCATTTTTGCGGTTATCGCTTTCGTCGTCTCAGGATTCCAGTACTTTTTGGCGAACGGCGATCCGAAGGAAGTCGAAAAAGCCAAGGCAAATGCCAAGTACTCCATCTACGGTATAATCGTAGCCCTCGCGGGCGTGATCATCGTCAATGCTGTTGACGCGATCCTCAATGCGAATTTCTAATGCTTTTTGATGCTATGAAAAAATATTTTTTCTTATTACTCCCAGTGCTTTTCCTTGGTGCTGGTCAGGTGTGGGCGGCGGATGGTGCGGGTGGCTGGGCGGCAGGCAAGTCGTTGATGGAGAGTCTCGGGTTGCCCAATGCGACCGTGTGGGATATTCTCGATAATTTCGTGACGGCACTCCTCTCTCTTTTGGGATTGGTGAGTATTATCGCGTTCGTCATTTCGGGATTTAAATATTTGCAGTCGGCGGGAGAAGAAGCTGAGGCAAAAGATGCCAAGAATGCTATGAAATACTCTATTTATGGGGTGATCGTGGCACTTATGGGACTCGTGATACTTCAGGCGGTGACGGTGATGCTCAATGCCGCCGGCCCATTTTAACTCTAAATGACTTACACGTTTGGCGAATCTCTTTGTCAAAAATTATAAAATTATGTTACGAGGATCTTCGAAAATACAAAAACAGATTCGTTTGGTAGTATTGGCAGTGTGTTTGTTGGCCGGGTGGGCGAGTCAAGCTTCTGCCGCTGCTATGACCGAGGCACAGTGCAATGCATATAGTGGTGTTTGCCGAACAGGGTCTTCTGGGAATCTTACCGTGTTGCTTGGCACTTGCAGTTCCGGAGCGGGGCCTTCTTGTTATGCAGCCTATACTTCAGGAGCATCTTGTGCCACTCTTAATGGTACTTGCAAATCAGGCTGTGCTTCTGCGGAAACAGCTGTCGGTGTGTGCACCGCGTCCGGAGTCACCCCCATCATTACCTGTTGCTCGACTGGTGGGAATACCGGCATCACGGAGAAGGCTTGTGAAGCCTTACAGCCAGTGGCGAGTTGTGTATCCGCGAGTCCGGGGGCTGGATATGTTGATAAAGGTAGCTGTACTGATGTAGCTGGAACTCATTGTTGGCAGACACCGAGCTCTACCGGATTGACAGAAGCTCAGTGCAAAACAAAAAAAGGCAGTTGTGTGAATGCCAAGCCGGCCGATGGATATATTGATTTAGGACTGTGCTCGGATAAATCACCGAGTCATTGCTGGCAGCCACCCTCTGATGGCGGAGGTGGCGGCGGCGGTGGCAGCCTCGCGACCATTAGTTTTCCCAATCCGCTCAAGTTCGATACTTTTCAGGATCTCGTGATGCGGATACTCAGCTATCTGCAGGGCATCATCGTCCTCCTCGCCTTGGTCTTCATCGTCATCGGCGGTGTCCTCTATATCACTTCGGGCGGGAGCGAGAGTCGTACTCGCTTGGCGAAGGACTGTATCCTCGCGGCGATGATCGGCTTGGCCATCGGCATCGGGGCACCGACCTTCCTCCGGGAGATCGTCACTATCCTCTGTACAGATGGCGGGAGCAGTGTGATATCCTGTCCGATCGACCGGACACCGATCGCAGGGGCGATCAGCCTGTGGCAGATCCTCCTCAATACACTCAACTTCCTCCTCGGCATCACGGGTGTGCTCGCGGTGATCATGTTCGTCATCGGTGGTGTGATGTATCTCACTTCAGCAGGGTCTGACAAGCGCGTTGACACTGCCAAAGACATCATCAAATATTCTCTCATCGGGATCATCGTCGTCCTTGCGGCCCTCGTGATCGTGAAACAGCTCGCTTCGCTCTTTACCTAGACCTGGAAGGATTGGGCTGAATATTTTTGGAATAAAAAAACCGCGTAGCTCTATTTCTATAGGCTACGCGTTTTTGGGAGAATTCTCCAGTTTATTTTATTGGTGACTACATTTCCAGATGTGAACTTTCAATGTCCAGAAATTATTGTCACTATTTCTGTAGTAGTCTTCACCTTGAAGCATATTGACATCGAAGTAAAGAGTCTGTTCTTTGCTGAAAGAGACTCTTTCTCCAAGGCCAATTGTACGGTAAGATTTATCATTGATCTTCATCATTACCGCGCCATATGGTGAGTTTGGGATTGGTAGCCCAGACATATTCGGAATTAACCAAACTTTATGTCCAGACAAATCCATTATTCGTCCGTCCGATTCGAAGCTTCTCACTATACGCTCATTAAACCATTGATCGCTTGATCCTTCAGTGGTTATGGCATAGTCGCCCGCTGGGATCTGTTTCTCGACGGGGTTTCCAAAGGTTGGTTTCAATGAAAAATTTTCCACTTCTTCTGGACATCCACCGAGATCCACCGGTTTTGATTCGGTAGATTGAATTTTTCCGGTGTTTAGGGGTCCTATCTCTCTCGCCTCCTCCGATTTTTGTTGATTGGTTTGGTTAGTTTGGCTCGACACACTTTTAGCGGTTTCTTTTACGCCACTAACTATGTTTTTGATGCCACTCTTAACACTTTTCTTCCGTGTTCCAGCCCGCATTTCTTCGACAAATTTGTTGTCGTTAAAAGTGCGGTCGTCGGCACTTTTTGCAAGAATCTTTTCGAGCTTGTCCGCATCACTGCGATCTTGCTCTTTTGCCTGAGATGCATCGTACTGTGTGAGGACATCCTCAACTCGAGAAGAATTCAAACCAGTAACCGCGAGAGCAAGGACAGCAATCATCGTACAAACTATATACCAAAGGGTAATATTTTTTGCCCAAGTCCTCCCACCATAGATGAAATTCCACAGTCCCAAGAGCATACAGCCGGCGAGTAAAACCCAGAAAGCCTCCGGGTACCCAACGAACCAATTTCCGGTACCGAGCACGAAGGCTATGAAGGAGACATAGAATGTGAAGATTATCACATAGCGTATGAATCCCTCAAAAGCCTTATTGAAATGTCCGACCACAGCCCCAGCTGTAAATGCCGCTAGTCCCCAGGAAGAGAACATTAAGATCAAGTTTCCAATCATCAGAATGAAAAAGAGACCAAGGCAGATTCCGGGGTGTCCACTTATGTGCGCAATCCATAAGAGTGTTATTAGCAAGCTATATACTCCAAGAAAGCTGCCGATAACTATGAAATACACAGTGTTGTAGGTGGACATATATTTTTGTATGAAGTTGCCCATTTTGTTTCTCCTCTACCTTATTATGTTGTAGGCAATGACTGCCAAGATACTAAATAAAATTAGCATAATTGGACCGAACCATATCCAGAATTTTTTTGCGCTCGCCAAAACCCGATCATTCAGGTCTGTGGCATGTGCATCAAGTTTCTTTATGTCGATACCTGATTTTGCAGACGCGAGCCATCTTTGAAGCGATTCTTCCATTCCTGAATCCTTTTTGCAGAATTTTTGGTAGAGAAATGCTCCTAGAGCCATAAGGCCGGCGGCTTTTGCTGTTTTCCTGAGGCGGGATGTTTGTTTCTGATTTTCCATAGCTACACCCCTCCCGAGGTGTGTGTTTTATTTTGAGTTGATAAATTGTTAAAAAATCTTTTGTTATGAGTGTATTTCGACTTGGAAGGCGATCCTCACAACTGTTATTTATAGCATATTGACGAGAAAAAGTCAACCCCAATTCAGATTGAGTTTATCTTCATTTTTGGAATAAAAAAACCGCGTAACTCTATTTCTATAGGCTACGCGTTTTTCGGAGAATTCTCCAGTTTAGTTTTCGATGCACTGCCAGATTTGGAGTTCCAATGTTGACCTGGTATTTTTGTATTGTTGCTCATTTTGGATCATATTGACATCAAGGCTAATTACTTGACCTTTGTCAAAATGAAACCTTTCCCCTAGACCAAGTTCCCGCAGGCCGCCACCGATTTGTATTGTGATGGTTCCGTACGGTGAGTTTGGAAGTGGTAGACTGGACATATTTGAAATTTTCCAGACTTGGTGTCCAGATAAATCCATCAATCGCCCGTCTGATTCGTAGCTCCGCCAACCTCCAACGAGCTGGTCGGTATAGCCTGTTGTGACTATCGCATATTCACCAGTCTCATTGAATACTTTTCTCACCGGATAACCGTAAGTCGGTTTCAGGAAAAAATCTTCCACTTTTTTATTGCATCCTGTGAGATCCACGGATTTTATTTCAGTTGAGACAATCGTCCCGGCGCTTATGGAATTTTTCTTTCTTATTTCCTCCGATTTTTCTTGAGTGGTTTGGTTTGGAACACTTTTTTCCTCACCACTGAAGTTTTTTAGAGCAGTACTGAGGTCTGGGATACTTTTATTCCCAGAGTCAACATGCCCAGTTGTAACTTTGTTTATGATAGCGTCGGTAATATCCGGACGAGTAGTCCAAAGCAGAGCGTACCACACCATTCCCATAAGCAGAATCAACAATATTTTTTTCAATGAAAGAGAAATTCCTTCCAGGAGAAAAAAAGTTATTACTGCCAGAGGAAAGAGAATCCATCCGATAGGCAAGTTGATTGAGAGATTAGAGAGGATGATGTAAGCAAGAGCATATGCTATGCCAATTGCCATCGCTAAGTTTATGGGTATTGTACTACTACTACCTTTTTTCAATGCAAGTAACCCGATGCCACCACTGATGATGTAGGCAGCAAGTGCGCCAGGGATGTTACCAGCCGGATTGGCTACCAAGAGAATCATTAGCGGAATAATCCCAACATACACGAGGTAGTTAAGAATGGCATCGTAAATGATTTTCAGGATACTTTCAAATCGACTTACCCATGTTGCTGGGTCACCAATGGCCGATATGGCACTGATACCAAAAAGCGCAAGTAATGTTTCTGGTGTTATGATGCCCCCCCATACCCCAAGAAATAACAGGATAATTATTGCTAAAGCAGATACAAGAGCACTCAGGCCAAAGATACCTGTAGCAAGAATGCTTATAAATACCAAGCAGATTATACTAAGTGCTAATTGAAATAAGGCTATTTGGATTTTTCTTGCCTGCTCAAGGGATAATCCCCCGATCGTTCTGAGTTGGTTGATTATTGAGTTCATCTTGATACCCCTTGGGTTGTTGTTTGGATTTCGGTTTGATTTTTTTCTTTTGGAGTCATCTGTGCTCCTACGATAAGTAAAACGAAGATGAGCACGAGAGTGAATATAATACCTATATTCATGGTTTTAATTTGCTTTTTCACGCATTGGGATTTTTTCTCTGCCCATTGCTGGACTTTCTGGCCATCTTGGGATGAAAAAAATATTTCTAGATGTTCTATCTTTTCCGTTCCAATTTCGGTCAAGGTTTTTTTGATAACTCCTATTGTCTTCAGCCATTCGAGCGTGGCAGTGAAATCATCTTGATTAGCCCCAGTGACATTTTCTTTGGCATGCCAGGCAATCATATTGATTGCCGACCGGCGAATATCACCCGTTTCGTAACGGTAGAGCTTCGTGATGATTTTTCCATTGACATCGATTGTATGAGGATGATTCTCCATACCTGTCAGTACATCTCTCAATTGATTGTTATACTGAGGGTTTTTAACTTGGAGAAATTTCATAAATTTTCCATACCATATAACAGACTCTTGTGCTTCGAGAGTGTTTCCTAGGACGCTTCCCTCTTGGTGGGCGATAGCCAGGAGTGCTAGCAAAGCCCGCTCATCTTCAAGGTTGAATGTTCCGCCTTTGGTTTTTTCTGTTGCTGGGTCAGTTGTTGTGGTAGTGGTTTTTCCACTCGCATCGGTGGTAGTGGTAGAAGCGCCACCACTTCGTCTTTGAAGAAATTCTGTGACGTTGCTCATTCCCATCCCACCACTTTTCCCAAGATAGCCCAGGAGCATGCCTCCCAGAACCCACAGTGGGTCAGAGGGATCAAAAACTCTATGAAGCAAACCGTGTTTTCCAGGTTGTGGATTTTGTTGTGATTGATTTTTATCTGCCATAGCTACACCCCTCCCGGAGTGCGATTTTTATTTTAGGTTAAGAAAATTGTTAAAGAATTTTGTGTCGTGAGGGTGTTTTTTGAAGTCTCGAAGCGGCCTTTTGAGGGGCAACTCGTGACTTGAAAAACAACTCTTCACAACTATTATTTATAGCATATTGGTAAGGAAAAGTCAAGCCCTCCGCGCTCCATTATTGTTACATCGAAAAATTGCAGAAGAGAGATGCTTGTGGTATATTGGGTGAGTAAACTTTCAAGTGGCGCCTATGGACAAGGAGACAAAGAAATTTTTTGAAAATATTATCAAAACTCAAAGCGAGTCTTTTGAAGTAGCTTTGAATACCAAGACAACAGTCATTGAGGCTTCTATTCAGGCACAGGGCGAACATTTTGAGGCGGCTATGAACACGCAACTAACAGAAGTTGTCGAGTTGATCCGGGATGTCGTGGTGTCCGTCGATACTCGCTTTGGACGATTGGAAGAAGAAACGCAAGAAATCAAGGAGGCGGTCTTGCGTATCGAACATACATTGCAAGATAAACAAGAGGCGCAGGGGGACCTGATTCAGGATACCCGCCAGCGAGTGGATCGGATCGAGGATCATTTGCATTTGCCGCACTCTCTTTCTGCTACGACGACTTGACAGACAAGGGCTGCCCGTGCTATATTTCAAATAGAAATAATGGTTGTTGATAGGTTCGCGTGAGCGGGCTTTTTATTTTATCCGTTAACCCCCTCGCCTCAGTTGAGGAGAGGGTCGGGGTGAGGTTGTGTAATCATATTTAATGTAAATTTATGCCAAGAAAAATGAAGTTAGAGGATGACAAACAGCCGGCAGGAGAGAGCTTTTCCGCTCGGTTGGGTGAATTTGGGAGTGCGGTCTTGCAGTTGGCCGATGAGAAGGGTATCGCACGCGAGACGGTGATCGGCGTGGTCGAAGCGGCACTGGCGGCGGCGTATAAGAAGGATTATGGTAAGCGTGGTCAGAATATCCATGCGCAGTTCGACGAGGTGAGCAAGGCATCCAAGTATTTCCTCGTGAAGGAAGTGGTCGATACCACGACCCGGGATTTCAGTCAGCCGAGCGAGGAGGAGGAAGTCGTCGAGCCGAAGCGGTTCGAACGCCAATCCCGTGAGATGAATGAGCCAATGGATGGAGAGGAAGTACGAATCCCACGGTTCAATCCAGAGCGTGATATATTGCTCGAAGACGCACAACAAATTCGTCGCGATGCATCAGTGGGCGAGACGGTAGAGCTTCCGCTCGAGGCACACGATGAATTCGGTCGAGTGGCAGCCCAGACGGCCAAGCAAGTCATCATCCAGCGAATCCGTGAGGCGGAGCGCGAGGCGATGTTTAGCGAATACAAGAGTCGTGAGGGCGAGATCATCAATGGTACTGTGGAGCGTGTGGACGGTCGTTTGGTGTTCGTGAATATCGGCAAGTCGGTGGGCGTGATGTTCCCGTCTGAGCAGGTGGAGGGCGAACGCTATATCGTTGGTCAGCGGATCAAAGTGTTTATGATGCGGGTGGATGCCGATCCTAAGGGGCCGGGCATCGTACTCAGTCGGGCGCATGCCGCGATGGTGGAGCATTTGTTCAAACTCGAAGTGCCGGAGATCAATGCGGGTACAGTTGAAGTGAAAGCGATCGCTCGCGAGGCAGGGTCGCGCACCAAGATCGCCGTCTGGTCGGACGAGGAGGGCGTGGATCCGATCGGTTCGTGCGTGGGACAGAAGGGCACGCGTGTGCAGGCGGTCATCGATGAACTCCATGGCGAGAAGATCGATATCATCCAGTGGAATCCAGATACGGAAGCGTTCATCCGAGCGGCTCTCGCACCAGCCAAGGTAGTCGCGGTGACTTTGAACGAAGAGGAACACGTGGCGCAGGTGACGGTACCGGAGGATCAATTGTCGTTGGCTATTGGTCGTCGTGGGCAAAATGTACGGTTGGCGTCGAAATTGACCGGTTTTCGAATTGATGTTTCGGGCGCGGTAGTACCGGAAATTGATGAAGAAGCTATTGAGAAAACATCCGAAACTCTGGGAGAAATAATTGAGGCGACTGAGGTGGAACTGAAATCGGAAAATCAGGAACTCGAGAAAGAAGCGGAAGAGATCGTTGAAAAGGCCGAGGAGATGACTGAGGGAGCTCAACCGAAGAAGAAAGTGGCTGCTAAAAAAGTCACCAAAAAAGCAACTGTGAAAAAGACTGCTGCGAAGAAGAAAAAGGCCGCTTAAGTTTAAATGTTGGTGAGTCTTGGCATTTGCCTTGTGACTCACTCTCAGGCCGACGCAATGGTTGGCTTGAAGAAGGGATGGTAACGCACCAACAGGCAACGCAATGTGGTTTGAGAGAACGGTTGGCTTTTCCTGCGACGGCTGTGAGAGCGCGCCAAAGCCAAATGCCAAGCCTCTTACTTCTGAGGAAAATTTCCAAGTTTAATAAATAACCATAAAACAATAATTTTTATCTTATGGCGAATATCAATCATGCCCCGAGCAAGTATATGCTCAACCTCACCCATGTTTTGCCGGCGTTTGCCGATGAAGCGGACTTGCGGGTGAACGCTATCATCGAGCTGAACTCAATGACGATCAACAAGTACGAGATCATCACTGAGAGCGGACAATTGAAGCTGGATCGGGTCGGACTTTCGTCGTTGGCATATCCCTTCTCCTATGGTGGTATCCCTCAGACGTGGGATGAGGACAATGACCCGTTGGATATCGAGATCGTCGGGGTTACCGAGCCGCTCATTAATGGGTGTCTCGTGGAGGCGCGGATCATCGGGATTATGAAGTTCGAAGATGGTGGCGAGGTGGATGACAAGGTGATCGCCGTGCTTGCGGATGACAAGCGGATGGATCATATCACGAGTTACAAAGAACTCGGTGAACATTGGTTGAAAGAAACCACGTACTACTGGGAGCACTACAAGCACCTCAAAAAGCCCGGAACCTGCAAAGTATTGGGATTTTTCGACCCTCAAGAAGCGGTGAAAATCATCAAAGAATGCGAGGCCCGCTATGGCGAGGTGTATCTCCCGAAGTTTGCGGAAGTTGTGAAGTAACCCCACCCTGTCATCCCCGACTTGCCCGCCCGCCTTTGGAGGGATCGGGGATCCAGAAACTTTACTCTGTATTATAAAAAAATCCGGCCACTGAGCCGGGTTTTTTTGTGGAAATTTTTTAGCGTGTCGATTGTTAGCTTTTGATTGTAAATTTTTCTTCTCGGATTTTCTCCAAGAGTTGAAGGGTGAGTCGTACAGAGGGATTTTCAGTAGCATGAATAAATTCGACAGGGTTTTTGAAATCAATAAAGAGTGAGGAGAAAAATTCATCTCCCCAAGACGGTGAAAAAGTAGCGACCCCTTCAAAGTCAATCGTTATAGTATCATTGGGTTTAACTTCGCGGAGTACTGGGTGGAAGGCGCCGTAGGCTTCTTTTCCGGCCTGTCGAGACAGAAGCGTTTCGCCAAATTTTTTTAGCATGATATGCATAACGAGGAATTAATATTTGAGGAATGCCAGACAGCCATGGAAGGATATTCCTGACGGCTGTTTCAAATCCATTTTTTCTTTTGAAAGAAGAGACGCTATCGCTTCGCCACTAAAAAATTCAAGAGTAAGTGGAAATTCATCGATTATTGATTTTACAAATTTGAGGCCGTTGCCCCGCGCTTCGGGCGCTCGTCCGGAGAGTATTTCAGTGAAGGCGGTCTGTAATGCGTCCTCATCCGTTGTGAGGGTTGGTTTTACGCGTCGAAGGGTTGTGAGCACACCTTGTCCCCGATCGGCCAAAACAATGACTCGTTTTTTTGTATCGTATCCAAAAAAGATACCAGGAATATCCGGCCAATTACCAAGATTGTGATCAAAAGAATTGTTGCCAATTTCTCCGGCTGCCGATACCAACAAAGAAACCCAGTCGAGTTTGTTTTCTTCTTGTATTGCACGCCCCATTTTGATGACGCGATCCTGAAGAACAGTAATTGTTTGGCAGTAAAATTCTGGTTGCGGAGTGAGCGCCTCTGCAGCAATGACCCACTTTTTGGCTAGAGCAAAGAGATCATTTCGGTAAAGTTCAATCTGAATCAATGAGTAGAAGCGGTGTTTCCCTGGTGACTTGATAGCGGGGAATTGGCCACTTTTATCCCAGCGCCGTAAGGTATCCAAAGACACGCCGAGTATTTCGGAGGTTTTTCTTATGGAGATAAGCCTATTGTTGCTGTCCTGATTGTTCATGTCCGTAGTATATCATACTATATAAAACTATGCAAGTATACCATAAACTATGCAAAAGTATGTGTATTATCTCAAATCTAGTGTTTAGTTTGGAATTAAAAAGGGAAGCGATACGGTTGTATCAACTTCCCCCATTTTTAAATCTCAAAAATCAAAAAGGAATATCCCAATCAGGATCAGCCAGATCGAGCTCTTCTGTTGTTCTTGATTTTATTTCAGCTTCTTCCGCTATCTTTTGATTGGTTTCTTGCTGGCTAGTCTGAGTTTTTTATTAAAATCAGGAAATTTTTCCGGTTTGTGAGATGGCCCTTGAAAAGGATAAAAAGAAACGGGTATCCCGAGAATAGCTCGCCATTCATCCTCAGTATCATCCCGAAAAAATGGCTCCAAATATTCTTCATCGTAGCAGTAAGTCGTTTCTGTTGAAAAAAACTTCGCTACGAAACAATTTTCAGTATCGGGATAACAGTAGACATCTACGAAAACCGTGGATGGCGTGAACTCGACATCGACGCACAGCATCAGTCTTGCTAGCGTGGTAAGCGTTGCATACCTAGAAAGAGCTAAACACACAATCTTTCCTCTTTTATATCCAATCCAAAGCGAGTACTGACGATTTATTTCCAGCTGGTGTTCACGTACTATAATTATTCTAGGAAGCATTGGCTTCTCCTTAAATAAGGTTTGTTAAAAGGCCTTTTCGTTATAGCTGGTTTTCTCCTTAAAGTCAAGGAAATATACCCTTTTTTATTCTTGTAAATTAAAAAAGGGAAGCGAAACGGTTGTATCAACTTCCCATAAATCCTTAGGGTTTTCCAAGGATGGCGGTGATTCCCGTGATATTATGCTCTGGAGAGCAATGCGTCACGAATTGGATTATTTCCCACCCATCCGCGAGAGCCTCATTAAGGAGACTTTGTTCGGTGTCGGTGAGAAATGTGACCATTTGCGCTGGCCATTCGGGGTCGCGCATAACGCCAACACCTGTCATTGGCACGACTTTTATCGTTTTGTAATTATTTAGCATGAGACACCTCTTTGTTTTTTGAAAAGTTTTCTATTATTTAAGAATTCTATTTTTTAGTACATACAATTCTTAAAAATAGCGAGGAGATGATGTAATACATCAGCGCTCCTCACAGGTTAACCGCCACCCGGCCAAAAACTTGAGCGGTACGAGGGAATGAGAAGACCCTTTCTTATCTTAGAGAGGATTTCTCTCTTGGTCTTCCTTTTCGCCCCTTCCTCTTGGGAGTTTTCGCCGAACTCTACCCATCCGAGACGGACGAGGCGTGCCCACGGAATTTGCCATGTTCCCCATGGTACTTTCTCGTAGTCATAGAGATCGGGCACTACCTCTTCGAGGGTGTTATCCGTTAAACGGATGGTTACCGCACCTTTCCTTGTGTATGCGGTGAAGTATACATAGGTTGTGCTCATTGTCCTTCTCCTCCCCGAAAACCGTCGGGAATATCGGTGCGAAGAAATCGCCGGAATTTTTTAGGAACTAGATCTCTCAAAGCCTTCAAAATCTTGAAAGCTTAATTGAGAGGAGAATGTATTGTTTTTTGCAATAGATTCTCCAATTTTACCGTTACCACCGGCTTTTCCGTACGAGACGGAATATGTGTGACGCTTCCATTTAACCCAAGGCGCGTCTGTCCAGGGGCGGTCTCGCCCTAGCTTATTTATTCACTAGGATCCCCGCTCATTGACACCTCTTGTTCCACAACTCTGTACTTAACCTCAAATTTGTGTTTCAGACGTTCGTTTTCGGCTGAAACAATTTGGGTAAGACGAGTTTTCTCTTCTTCTGCTTTGTTTGCGGAAAAATGAGCAGAACAGATTCTCTCCTCGGTCAGAGATGTATGATCCAGACTTTCTGAAATCATACATCCTTCCCATTCAGAGTACTGTTCTGTGAACAAAACTACGGTGGTGGTTTTTGTTTCTACTACAATGTGAATTGTTTTCATGGTACTTCTCCTAAAAAGGATGGTGGCAAAATTGCCGGGGTATTCGATTGTTTCAAAGAACTGGTGCAAGTCGGTGAGTTTTTTCCCCTCCCTCAACTTGACTTGGCAGTATAGCACTGGAAAGATAATAAGTCAATGATAGTAAACATAAAAATGACTGAAAAGTATCTATAAAATACTTCTAATAAAGCAATACTTTATATTTATGCTGATTTGTCATCAAAAGTATTGACTATTTATAAAATAGGGTGTAAGATGGGGTTACAGAGGTGTTTTTTGGTAATATTGTCGGAAGCTGAGGGGGATTGCCACCCCCGCCGTTCGCGAACAGCGGGGTCGCAATGACAAGCTTTTTTGTTTGTATCGGGTAACAATAAAAATAATTTTATGGATATCATTAAAGGGTTGGAAAACTTAGGGTTGAATGAAAAGCAGGCGAAAATATATGTCGCTCTGTTGCAGTTGGGGCGGGCATCGGCCTATGCGGCGGCGGACAAGGCGGGACTCAAGAAGCCAACGACCTATGTGATATTGGGTGAGTTGATGGAAAAGGGGTTGGTGACTCGGGTACCGCGGAGCCGGAAGCAATTGTTCGTGGCCAAACGGCCGGAGGAGTTTTTCGCTTTGGCGGAGGAACGATTGAGCAATGCGAAGTCGATCTTGCCGGATTTGCTCTCGATGATCAAGGGATCGCAGGACAAGGTGCGAACGCTCTATTATGAAGGCTTGACGGGGGTACACGAAGCGCTGTGGTATCGGATGAAAGAAATGAAGCAACAGGAACTCGTGGGATTTTATGCCACGGTAGAACAAGCCTCACCTGAACTCGAGCAAGTATTTTTTGATTGGCATGTGGCAATGGCCAAACATCGATTTACTTTACGGGTGATCGCACCGGAACACCCCTCATTGAAGAAGTATCGTGAAGAAATCGATCCCAAGTATGGGCATACCGTGCGGAGTGTCTCGGCTGAAAAATATTCGGCCAAGATATCGATCGATGTGGGGGATACATTTGTGCGGATCGTGGCGTTTCGGGAGCTGCAGGCGATAGTGATTGATAATCCCGATGTGGCGCAGACAGTGCGACAGATTTTCGAGTTGGTGTGGTCGGGGTTGGAATAAATTTCAAAAATTCAATCCTGGATCCCGCATCAAGTGCGGGATGACACAACTACAAAAACCACACAGCTGTGCTCTTGGCAAAAGAAAAGAAATAGGCTACACTGGGATTTCGTAGGGATGAGGGATAATTCGTGATTATTTTTATACATATGTCTTTTGAAGTGACCGTGAAGCAATTACCTCAGTCCGAGGCGTCGATGAATATCAAGGTAGAATGGGCGGTGTGGAAGAAAGAGCTCCCACACGCGGTAGAACACCTCTCGGAACACGTGAAATTCCCCGGGTTTCGCGCGGGCAAGGTTCCTCAGGCGGTAGTCGAGCAGAAGTTCGGCAAGCAAGCGGTGTTGGACGAAGCGGCCGAGCACGCGATCAATAAGGTCTATCCACAGGTATTAGAGCAGGAAAAATTGAATACACTTGGCCGACCACAGGTAGAGTCGATCAAAGCACTCGAGGGTGAATCGTTGGAATTCGAGATCAAGGTGGCAGTGGTGCCGGAATTGAAGTTGGGTGAATGGCGTAAGGAAGTCAAAAAAATTAACGCGGAATTTGAAAAGCAAGAAGTAACGGTGGACGAGGAGGCTTTGGATAAAGAAATCAAACGCTTGGCGGAAAGTCGGGCCAAACTCATCACGGTCAATCGCGCGGCGCAGAATGGTGATACGGCGATTGTGGATTTCGAGGTGTTGCGCGATGGCGTGCGGATCGAGGGAGGTCTCGGCAAACAACACCCGTTAGTACTCGGGAGCGGCGCATTCATCCCTGGGTTTGAAGAAGCAGTCATCGGGATGCAGGCGGGCGAGGAGAAATCGATCGAATTAAAATTCCCGGAGAAGTATCACGCGGCACACTTGGCGGGCAAACCGGCAGACTTCAAGGTGAAGTTGACCGCGGTGCAAGAGAAGGATATTCCGTTAATAGATGATGCTTTTGCGCAGTCGCTCGGTAAATTTACGACATTGGCGGAATTGCGAGAGAATTTCCGGTCGGGAATGATCGAGGAGAAGAAGCAGCAGACGAATGAGGAACGACGAGCGAAGGCTTTGGATGCTTTGGTGGAGGCTTCGAGCGTGGAATTGCCGAAGATTTTGATCGATGAGGAATTGGTGCGGATGCTGCGTGAGTTCGAGTATCAGATTCAGCAGATGGGGATGGAATTCGAGGTGTATCTCGAGGGAATCGATAAGAAAAAGGAGGATTTATTCAAAGAGTGGGAACCGCAGGCGAAGAAACGGGTGATTGCATCGTTAGCACTAATCGAAGTGGCCAAGGAACAGGAGATCGAGCCGGCGTCGGAGGAAGTGGAGGCGGAGATGAACAAGACTTTGCAGTATTTCCGGTCGATTAACAAGACGGAGAAGGATCTCGATATGTCGATGTTGTTTCATCACGCCAAGGAGCGCTTGCAGAACGAGCGAGTGTTCGCGTATTTGGAAGAGGTGAAATAAAGATTTTTTTAGAGTTGGTTTTTCAGGCTTTGTATTCGCTTTATGATGCCCTCTCAGGCCGACGCAATGGTTGGCTCGAAGAAGGGAAAGTGACGCACCAACAGGCATGGCAATTCGGTCTGATGGAGTGGTTGGTTTTTTCTGCGACGGCTGTGAGAGTGCCTCAAAAGCAAACACAAAACCTTTTACTGTAAGTTTGTTTTTTTCAACTATTTTTATGGAGAAAGTAACGAATCAGTATCTCATTCCGACGGTGATAGAGAAGACGGCTTATGGTGAGCGCGCGTATGATATTTATTCGCGCTTGTTGAAGGACCGGATCATTTTTCTCGGCTCGGGCATCGAGGATGGGATGGCCAATGCGATTATCGCTCAGTTGTTGTTTCTCGATTCGCAGAATGCCAAGGAGGACATCACGATGTATATCAATTCACCCGGCGGCTCGGTGACAGCGGCCTTGGCGATCTATGACACGATGCAGTATGTGAAGGCTCCGGTGCGGACGATCTGCGTCGGGATGGCGGCTTCGGCGGCGGCGTTGCTATTGGCGGCGGGTGCGAAGGGGAAGCGGATGATTCTCCCGAACGGTGAGGTGATGATTCACCAGGTGATGGGCGGAGCGAGTGGTCAGGCGACGGATATCGATATCCATGCTCGACGGATCCTCGCGATCAAGGAACAATTGAACAAGATTCTCTCCAAACATACGGGAAAAAAACTGGCCAAAGTGGCACAGGATACTGAGCGGGATTACTTCATGACCGCTGATGAAGCGCTGGCCTATGGTGTTGTGGACACCGTGGTGCGGTAATTACGAATTTTTCAGAGATCAAAAAACCGCCAAAACTGGCGGTTTTTTGATGAAATCTGTTAGCAAGCGAGGCTTAATTCAAGAAAGAAAGCAGGCTGTCACCGCGCATCGCTTCGGGTTTGGGGATACCCATGAGGTCGAGGATGGTGGGTGCGACATCGGAGAGGAGGCCCTGGACCGTGTTTTGTTCTTCCATCATCTGTTGGGCAGTTTTTTGGCGCTGATTGTCAGGCGAGATAAACCAGAGTGGAACAGGATTGTTGGAATGTTCCGTATCGATTTCACCACTGGCGATTTTTTTCAGTTCCTCGGCATTGCCGTGATCGGCGGTGATGAAGATAGCACCACCCGCTTCGAGAATTTTTGGGAGGAGGATGGAGAGTGTCTTATCGACGGATTCGACCGCTTCGATAGTGGCTTTTTCGTTGCCGGTATGGGCGACCATATCAGGATTGGCGTAATTGATGAGGATGAAGTCGTATTTATTTTCCGGGAGGAGTTCGAGAACTTTGTCGGTGATTTTCGGGGTGCTCATCTCGGGGACTTCGTCGAAGTGAGTGGTGAACGGCGAGGGGATGAGAATACGCTCTTCACCTTCCCATGCTTTTTCGTTACCGCCGTTGAAAAAATAGGTGACATGGGCGTACTTCTCGGTTTCGGCAATCCGAAGTTGGGTTTTCCCTGCATGGCTCAAGATTTCTCCGAGGGTGTCTTTGATTTGAGCGGGCGGAAAGGCGACGAGAACCGGGAGGTTTTGCTCATATTCTGTCATCGTGACGAACACGAGATCAAGTTTTTTGGAGCGAGGGAAAGAATCGAATTTAGGAAGAGTGAAAGCTTTGGTGATTTCGCGTGCCCGGTCTTCACGGAAGTTGAAGAAGATAATAGCATCACCGTCTTGGATAATGCCGATCGGTTTACCGTTTTCGGTGACAGCGACCGGTTCGATGTATTCGTCGGTGACTTCCTTATGATAGGATTCTTTGATGTATTCTTGCGGGTCGGCGGTTTGGTTGGGACCACCTTCGGTCAATATTTGGTAGGCTTTTTGGACGCGATCCCAGTTATTGTTGCGATCCATACCGAAATTACGACCGCCAAGCGAAGCGAGTTTGCCGATTCCTTCGTTACGCATACGATTGTTGAGATCCTGAATCATGGTGGCGCCAGCGGTGGGAGATGAGTCGCGGCCGTCCGTGAAGACGTGGACGAATAGCTTCTCTATACCTTGGTCTTTGGCGAGCTTGAGGAGTGCATAGAGGTGATCGCGGTGAGAGTGGACGGAGCCTTCAGAGAGGAGTCCCATCAAGTGAAGTGCTCCACCGGTGGCTTTGACCTTGTTGGTGGCTTCGAGAAAAGCGGGATTAGCAAAAAACTCTTCACTTTGCATTGAGAGTGTGATGCGCGGCAGGTTTTGGTAGATGACTTGACCGGCGCCGAGGGTCATATGGCCGACTTCGCTATTGCCTTCGGTGTTCCAGGGGAGTCCGACAGAGACACCTGACGCCTGCAATGTCGTGAGTGGGTAGTTTCGATTGAGCTGTTCGAAGAAGGGGAGTTTGGCTTCGCGGATTGGGTTACCTTGAGTGGTATTGCTGATGCCCCAGCCATCGAGGACAATTAAAACAACCGGTTTGGGGATGGAGGACATAAGGTATTTCTGTTAGAGTACGCTGTCAGTATAGCATCGTTAGTCTTTTGACAAAAGAAAGAAAATCCGATAAGATGAAAGAGCATTAATTTTTGAATAAAAAGATCTCCTTCAAGCAGTCGTGGACATTGTCTTTTCTGGATTATGATTCTCTATTCTCGTGAATTTTTCTCAACATTTTTTTCGAGGTTTGTTCTTTCATCTTCGCTCAAAGCGTAGGTTTTTGGCGCGGTTGACGGTTCAGAAAAGCGTAACATGTTCGTAAGCGCGGGAGGGAAATCGCGTTTTCTTATGGAATTTGGTGTACTTATAGAAGCATTACTCGCGATTGGCATCGGGGGAGTGGTCGGATATTATATCCGACAAAACATCGCCAAAAAACAACTGGATACCGCCGAAGCCAAAGCGGTGAATCTTCTCAGTGAGGCGGACAAAAACGCCCAAAAGATCGTCATCGCGGCCAAGGATAAAGCTGTGACGATTCTTGAAGATGCCAAGAAAAAGGAATCGGAGAAGGAATCCAGTCTGGCTCGGACGGAACAGCGGCTAGAGAAACGGGAAGAGTCGTTGGAAAATAAGACCGAGGAGCTCGAGCAATCGAAGAAGTCACTGGAGCAGAAAGTCGAGGAAGTGCGTGAGCTGCGACGGCAGGCGGAGGAAATCCGTGTGAACGAACTGGCACGGCTTGAGCGTATCGCCGGTTTTGACAAAGAGGAGGCCAAGGATATTCTTTTGCAGCTGACTGAAGAGGAGAGCAAGGATGCTCTCGTGAATCGGATGAATAAGCTCGAGAAAAATTCCGCCGACGAAATCAAACGAAAAGCCTTGTCATTGATGGCGATGGCGATTCAGAAGTATTCTCGTTCGCATGTTTCGGAATTCACTACGACGACGGTTCCTTTGCCGAATGATGAGGTGAAGGGCAAGATCATCGGTAAGGAAGGACGGAATATCCGTTCTTTGGAGCGTTTGACTGGTGTGGAATTGATTGTGGATGATACGCCAGAGACAGTGTTGATTTCCGGCTTTGATCCAGTGCGGCGCGAGGTGGCTCGTTTGGCATTGGAATCGTTGATTTCCGATGGTCGGATTCACCCGGCGCGCATCGAAGAAGCGGTCGAGGATGCCAAGAAGGAAATTGATAACAAAATTAAAGAGGCGGGTGAGGCGGCGGCGTATGATGCTGGCATTACTGGTTTGCATCCGAAATTGCTCTATATCCTCGGTCGGTTGCGGTATCGGTACAGCTACAAACAGAATGTATTGGTGCACTCGCTCGAGGTATCGGCAATTGCCGGTGCGCTGGCAGCTGAGCTTGGTGCCAATGTGAGCGTGGTCAAGAAAGCCGGATTGCTCCATGACATCGGCAAGGCAGTGGATCAAGAGATTGAGGGAACACACGTGAAGATCGGGATGCGTATCCTCGAGAAGTTCGGCTTGGCGCAGGAAGTGATCGATGCGATGAAGTCCCACCATGATGAATATCCTCATGAGACACTTGAATCGTTCATCATCACTGCGGCAGATGCGATATCGGCGGCTCGCCCAGGCGCGCGCAAGGAGACGGCCGAGAAGTATATCAAGCGGATGGAGGAACTCGAGGCTCTGATCAACTCTTTCCCACAAGTTGAGAAATCGTACGCTATCCAAGCGGGACGCGAGGTACGGATTTTCGTCAGTCCTGAGAAAGTGGATGATCTAGGCGCGATGAAGCTCGCCCGTGATATCGCCAATCGTATCGAGGAGGAACTGAAATATCCTGGTGAGATCAAAGTCAATGTCTTCCGTGAGACCCGCGCGGTGGAATATGCCCGATAGGTATATTGACAGTATTTGCTTTATTTTCGGTCACAGGTTAAAATAAAGCAGGTTTTCAAAAAACCAAAAATCAAATCATCATTTCCGGCCGGTCATTATGATCGAATGGGAAAACACTAGAAAGGCAGGTGGAAAGTATGGCAAAGAACATCAACAAAGACGCACTCGTGCACGCTATCGTCGAGAAGACCGAGTTGACCAAGAAAGACGTGGAATTGGTTATCGAGACATTGGTAGACGTGATCACGGATACGCTTCGCAAAGGCGATAAGGTCGCATTGACCGGTTTTGGAACCTTCAAGACTTCGAATCGCGCTGCTCGTGAGGGTATCAACCCGCAAACGAAACAGAAGATCCAGATCGCCGCTATGACCGTGCCGAAGTTTACGGCCGGTAAGAGCTTGAAAGAAGCAGTCAAGTAATGAAGAGATTTTTTGTTTACAAAACAAAAGATAGTGCTTTTTTCTCCTCAGTGATGGGGAGAAAAAAGTTTCCGGGGTGTCGTATACCGGTAGTACGAGTGCTTTGGGAGCACTTAGACAGGGTTCAATTCCCTGCACCCCGACAAAGAGGATGTTTTTTGAAATAGATAGGAACAGGGTTCTCAGCCAGAGGCTGACCACCCTCTGGGTGGAATTCCCTGCACCCCGACA
>JBAWZR010000007.1:0-27926 GCA_037142915.1 Candidatus Moraniibacteriota bacterium | reverse complement strand
CAACTGCACCCGGACACGGGCGCTCAACTATCTGCCGCCCCGTTGATGTATGGTCAGGCTGAGTTTGTCGCTACCGTTCTCCAGTATTGCCAGAAGAGTCGGGAGTTGAAATCTTTTGAGAAATAAAGAAAAAATAAGGTTCGTTTGACTTTTTATGCGAGTCAAGCTATACTGGCTCTATACCTCTAAATTAAGTGGATATTTTTATGATTGCAATCATTCAAACCGGTGGGAAACAATATCAGGTGGCCGAGGGCGAGAAGCTCCGTATCGAGAAGATCGAGGGCGAAGCAGGGGCGAAAGTAACCTTTGATGAGGTGCTTTTGGTCGGGGATGAGGCATCCGTCAAGGTGGGTGAACCGCTCGTGGCCGGTGCGACCGTCGAGGCGACTATTTTTCGACAGGGCAGAGCCAAGAAGGTGACTGGTATCAAACACCATGCCAAGAAGCGTTATAAGATGAAGTTCGGGCATCGCCAATTTTTCACTGAAGTTGAGATCGTGAAGATCTCCGCGTAATTGGATTTTTCCTGATATTTTTTACAAGACCCCTTCTCGGGGTTTTTGTTTATGGTATACTGAGAGCAGCCTTATTCAAATATGCTTATGCAAACACTCGTTCATGCCGATATTTTTTTCTTTATAGCTTCTATCGGGTTTATCGTGGTGACATGTCTGGTGGCGGTGGGTCTGGTGTATATGATTGTTATTTTGCGGAATGTCCGAAGTATCACCGAAAAGGTCGAAGCGGGTATTGATACGGCGGAGGAAGAAGTGAAGGAATTCGTTTCTGATCTGCGTGAGAGCAGAGTGTTTCAGATGCTGTTCGGTGGACGCAAGCACAAGAAAAGCGAGACGAAGAAATAAGAAAGAAATATTTTAATAAAATTAAGTATACGCATATGAAAAAAGAAAAGGGTGTTTTGGTGGGAAAAGTAGTAGCCTTGAGTGCGGGTGTGGCAGCACTTGGTGCGGCGACTTACTATTTTTTCGGACCAGAGGGGAAGAAACATCAGAAGAATTTCAAAAGTTGGATGCTCAAGATGAAGGCGGATATCGTGGAGAAGATCGAGGAAGCGGAGGAGGTGACCGAGAGTCTCTACCACAAAATTATCGATGAGATAGCGGTTGGTTATATCAAAGCCGGCAAGGCGAGCAAAGAGGAAGTTGCCGTGTATGCCGATGCTCTCAAGAAGCAATGGAAGCATATCTCCAAGGCAGCCAAGCCGGTCAAGAAATCTGTAAAAAAAGAAGTAAAGAAACTTGCCCGACCGATAGGCGGGGTCGTGAAGCAAGTGGCCAAGAAAGTTGCGAAAGTTGCAACAAAAGTCGCCAAGAAAAAATAGTACTCCCAATTTTTTTCGAGCAACTCTCCCTTGAAGGGAGTTTTGTTTTTTTGTAGAGTTTTCGGGTGGATCGGATATTTGCCTTTGTCACTCTTCCAGGCCGCCGCAATGGTTGACTGGAGACTGCAGAAAGTGACGCACCAGCAGGCTTGGCAATGTGGTTTGGATGCAGTGGTTAGTCTTTGCTGCGACGGCGAATGGAAGTGTGCCAAAAACAAACACCCGCTCCCTAACGAAAGTTGGCATGTTTTTATTTACATCTTCTTCCGATTGGTGAGGGCACTTGAGAGAGTGAGTTCGTCGGCGTACTCGATGTCGCCACCAGAGGAGAGGCCGCGGGCGAGGCGGGTGACACTGATGCCGAGGTTCTCGATTTTTTTCTTGATGTAGAGTGCGGTGAGGTCGCCTTCGGTGGTCGGGTTAGTGGCGAGGATGACTTCGGTGATGTGTTCGGTCTCGATGCGGTCGAGGAGTTCGGGGATATGGAGGAATGAACTGTCCTTTGATCCCTCCATCACGCCACCGAGCACATGGTAGCGCCCGCGATACCGGCCGAGGCGTTCGAAGGCGATGATGTCGAGTGCTTCTTCGACCACACAGAGCGTGTGTTGATCGCGCTTGCTGTCGGTACAGATAGTGCACAAGTCATCTTCGGCAATATGAAAACAACGCTTACATGGGTGGAGCTGGTGAAGATTCTCTAGTGCCTCGGCAAATGATTCGAGTTTATCCTGATCTTGTTTGAAGAGATAGAGCACGAGCCGCTCGGCTAAGCGCGGCCCGATAGAGGGCAGCGTGACGAATTGCTCGATGAGTTTTTGGAATGGTTTTGGGTACATGGGAATAAGAATAAACGCTTGATTATTTATTTTAGGGAAATATGGAAGCATTTTCTTTATAAATGATTACTTTTTTCGTATTAAAGGAAGTTGTACAAGGATTGAGCCTACAAATAAAGAAGGAATCCCAATAAGTAAATTACCCATTATCATGAAATACATGCCATTGACCACGAGCACGCTTGTTAACAGTAGATAGAGTACAAATTGCAATAGGGAAAAATTGGCTATGGGAAGAGATGCTTTCATTTCCGTAGTTTGGATATTCTCAATTACACTCACTTTTTGATTTGAAAAATGCAGCGCAATGAGTAAAAGCAGAATAAGCGAAGCACCGAGAAAAACGGCAACCGGAGCGGTCATCTGATTTCCCATGAATATAAAAATGATTGCGGCTGCTATGGTAATGATCAGTATAAAGAGAAGAGGCTTCTTTTTTTGGGCAGCGAGTTGATTGAGGTTATCCTGGGAAAGAGAAGGGAGGGGTTCTCGGCTCAGTGTCCATTGGGTATTTTTCGTAACGAGGTGCAAAGTGATTATCGAGAGAACCACGCATATATAGATTTGTACGCGGACATCAAAGAAACTTTCAATACGAAGGGGTATATTCTGTTGTAAGAAGAATGCATATGAAAAAATAGAAAACAAGAAAAGTTGTTTCAGAGGTAAGGACATATTTGTTACGAAAAATTTTAGATCTCTTATGTTACTGGCACATCAGAATGAATCCGCTCGAGGGATTTGAAGGTGGTGGAGTTTTCTTGGAAGTAGAGCGAGACTTTGCCGATGGGGCCGTTACGGTGTTTGGAGATGAGGACATCGACGATGTTTTTGTTCGGAGTGTCGGGTTTGACGCGGTCTTCGCGGTAGAGGAAGAGCACGATGTCAGCGTCCTGTTCGATGGAACCGGATTCGCGGAGGTCGGAGAGTTTGGGCATTTGGTCTTGGCGGCTCTCTACTCCACGAGAGAGCTGGGAGAGTGCGATGATCGGGATATTGAGTTCGCGGGCGAGTTGCTTCAATCCGCGGGAGATCTCGGAAATCTCCTGCACGCGATTGTCGCCCCGACTGCTACGACCCTCCATCAACTGCAAATAGTCGATGATGATGAGGCCGAGTTTGTGTTCGGCCTGGAGGCGGCGTGCCATAGTGCGCATCTCCATAATATTGACTGAACCGGAGTCGTCGATGAAGATAGGCGCTTCGGAGAGGATGCCGATAGCCTCGCCGATTTTGGCGAAGTCTTCACTTTGGAGTTTGCCCGTGCGGAGTCGCCACAGGTCGATATTGGCCTGCGCGGCGATCATACGGTCGACGAGCTGGTCGGAGCCCATTTCCAATGAGAAGATGCCAACCGGGACTTTGGAATAGACGCCAATCTGCCGTGCGATATCGAGGGCGAAGGTCGTCTTACCGATGGATGGTCGCGCCGCGAGGATGATGAGGTCGGACTTCTGCAGGCCGGCGAGGATATTGTCGAGGTCGGGGTAGTGGGTGGGGACGCCGCGCATCTGGCCGTCGTTCTTGTGAAGTTCGTCGATGCGCTCGAAGGCGGTTTCGAGGACGCTCTTGATCGGGATGAAGTCCTGCTTGATGTATTTCTGCGAGACCTTGAAGATGCGCTGCTCCGCTTCGTCGAGGGTTTTCTGGATGTCTTCGGATTCATCGTAACCGAGTTCGGTGATGTCTTGACCGGCGCTGATGAGTCGGCGGAGGGTGGCTTTGCGCTGGACGAGCTTGGCGTAGTGGAGGACATTGGTAGCGGAGGGGACGGCGTTGACGAGTGAGGCAAGCGTGCCGGAGCCGCCGATCTGGTCGAGGAGATTTTTTTCTTCCAGACGGTTGCCGACAGAGAGGACATCGAGCGGTTCGCGTTGTTCGTAGAGCTCGAGCATGGTCTCGTAGACGGCATTGTGAGCGTCTTTGTAGAAGTCTCCGACTTTCACGAGGTCGGCGATCTTGATGATGGCGTCTTTGTCCAACATCAAAGACCCAAGCAGGGATTGCTCGGCTTCGACGCTGTGCGGTGGCACTCGCAACATTTCAGGATTGATTAATTTTTTCGCCATACTTGTCTATGAGCGGAGCGAGTAGCTACAAGTATGAGCGTCCCGCACCGATTCGTTCTCAGATTATCGAAAGCAACCATTAAAGCCGAAGGCGGCCACGAAGGAAATATAAACATTTACATCTGACCATTTTGGAATCGTTTGCGGGATGGATGACGTACAGCCTTTCTCGGTGCGCTTGGCAGGAATCGAACCTGCGGCCTTCTGGACCGGAACCAGACGCTCTATCCACTGAGCTACAAGCGCAAATACCTCCCTAGTATACCCGCATTTTGAGCCGAGCGGTAGTCTTGACGGCGTCTTACTTTTATGCTACATTGAAGGAGTTTTCAAAGGGGTAAATGCCCTTTAACAAATTAAATAGCCTCTTCGTTTTGCCAAAGCGATCGGGGTTTACAGTAACTCTACAAAACTATAGAGGAGGATGGGCCATGAATGCAGAAAAACGAGGAGGATCAATAATTCCTTGGGTCATAGGAATTCTGCTTATTCTATTTTTTGTGGTGTACTCTACGCCGCAGGAAGAGGGGTTGGGGAGTTGGTTTAAAAATTCTTATGAATTTATAGGCTTGCCGCAGGAGATGGATCAAATTGCTCCGGCGCCCGTGCAACAACAACCAGAGACAATTCCATTCCATCGGAACATAAAAAATCCATTGGAAGAAGAAGCGCAATTAGCGTAAATAAATTTAACAATCAAACTCTGTCTCACTGGTGTTGGGGTAGAGTTTCTAAAAGAGGAGAGACACCATGAATAATAGTTGTAACGGAATTAAAAAAGGAACTCATTTAAAGCCTTTGTTTTGTTGGAGTCTTATCGTTTTGCTGATAGCTCCAGCAGCGCCTTGGTTTTTGGCGGAAGTTTGGCCAACAGAATGGGTGGATCAGCTGATGGTTTGGTACTATCACCACCAGTCGCAATTAATTCATCCGAAGTATGTGCAATCACTCCTTATCCTGTTTGGCGTGCTTGTTATGCCTCTGGCGCTTGGCTTTATGGTTTACGCATTGTGGGATATGGTTGTTACTTATCTGCAGAAGGATACAAAGTCTTTAAGGAACAAAAGAGCTTTGTTGGTGTTACAAGACTTTCTGCAGGATTGTCTTCTGGTATTGCAGGAATTGAAAATAGAAACTTTGGATGATGTTGTGCTGGCGGAAAAAACCTATTGGTCTAGTATTTATGAGGGGGTCAAACTGTTTGCAAAACTTTCTTCAGATATGAAGAATCGTCTCCCGGAGTTGAGCAACTTCTTTGAGTCGTGGAATCTGTATAGCGATTGGAAAAAGTTAGACAAACTCTCTGTGTTAACTGAAACAGAGCCGTTTCTGATGTCGTGGGAGTCTAATGGTTATATGCCTATTGTATGGCTTTGTCTGGTTCAACGGGATAAATCGATTGAAAGGAACTATGTCCATGCTTACAAAGAGGAATTCTTCCCTTTAGAGCTTCAGCAATTGAAGCTTTGCGTTAAGAATATTTCTGCCGCCATCTATCTAATAGGTGTCTAATTAAAAGTAAACGAAGGAGAAAATTAAAGACAATAAAAACCGGATTTGCACTAAAAAGTGAATCCGGTTTTACATTTCTCTAAAATGATGGCGTGCGTCTGGATGGTCTTGACGCTATCTTACTTTTATGCTACATTGAAGGAGTTTTCAAATGGGCAGGCAGCCCTTTAACAAATCAAAACGCCTCTTCGTTCTGGCACAGCGAAAGAGGTTTCCATCAACTCTACAAAATTATAGAGGAGAATACGCCATGGGTACTACTCATAATAAAATGTATCAGCGACATGCTGAACATGTAAAAAAAGAAGAGCTAAAATGGTATGAGAAAGTTATTTTAGCTTTAGGACTGTTGTTACTTGCTTGGATAATCTCTACTCCCCAAGAAGAAATCGGGGCGGCATTTGACAAAGTTTTCGGGTTAAAGCCGCAGGTAGAATATGCCATACCAGTGCCGCAGCAACAACCAGAAACATCGAGGCCTCTTTGGGAAGATAAATTCCCAGAAGGAACACAAGCGGTGTAATGTAACAAAATTTAACAATCAAACTCCGCCTCGAGGGTGTTGGGGCAGGGTTTCTAAAATGAGGAGATACACCATGAATATGAATTGGAATATGAGTGCAACCGAATGGTTGATTATGGCTTTGCTTTTCGGAGTAATTTTTTTCGGTTTTATATTACCGGAGGGAGTATTTACTTTCAAGCGGCGTAGGAGAAATAAAGAGGCTTTGCTGGAACTCAGAGGCTTCCTTAAGAGGGCACTGTTGGTTTTAGATGGCTGGGCACTAGAAACTTTGGATGATGTGTCGAGATTGGAAAAATTTCGGCGTCGCACTATTTATAAAGGCTGGGAAGCTTTTCGTAAAGATTCTCCTTTGGAAGTGGGAAAGTCTCTCCCTGAGACTATGAAAGTTAGTTCCTGGGCGCACTTTTATGAAGACTGGGAGAAAACCAATAAGAGCAATGTAGTTTTTGGTGTAAATCAAAAGTCATTGAATTATTGGCAAAAGCAAATTGACTCGTATGGCGGTTTCGGGGGTGAGTTACTCCAAAACTACTATGTTAAGGAAATGAGCCGTGAGTATCTTGTGGCCGTGAATGAATTGGAGCAATGGCTCCAAGAAATTGAAGCTGCTGTATAAAAAGCAGTAGCTATTTTGAAAAAACCGGGTTTGCACTAAAAAGTGAATCCGGTTTTTAATTTCTCAAAAAATATATTTAGGCTTTGCGAACTTTCGTACCTGTGGCAGTGTCTTCTATGGTGAAGCCTGTTTTTTCTATTTCCTCTCGCAGGGTGTCGGCGAGAGAGAAGTTTTTTTCCGTGCGAGCTTGTTCGCGTTGGGCGGCGAGATCGAGAACGGTTTGCGGCACGGTTTGATCATCGGTGTACTCCCAACGAAGTCCGAGGAGGTTATTCACCACTGTGTCAAGCCAGCCAGCGAGCGCGGGAATGTCGAACGAAACACCCTCATCGAGCGCACGGTTGGCTTGTTTGATCGTATCGAGGAGGATGGTGATGGCTTGCGGGGTATTGAGGTCGTCCTCGAGCGCTTCAAGAAATGATTTTTGAAAAGTTTCGAGACTGAAAGAGTAACCGTCATTGCGAGTCCCGTCCGCTGTGGCGGATCGGGATGTGGCAATCTCCTCTTTTAAGCTCTCGTTTTTTGAGTTGGGAATTGCTTCCCCTTGCCCTTCGCGAAGAGCGGGGTCGCAATGACAGGCCTCTATAAGGCGATCGTGAAAAGTTTGGATCGTCTGCCAATTAGCCTTGGCTTGGTCGAGCGCTTCCCATGTGAAGTTCATTTGTGAACGGTAGTGGCTGAGGAGGAGAAGCATCCGCAAGTCCATCGCTGAATAACCACGATCGAGGATGTCTTCGAAGGTGTAGAGGTTGCCTTTGGACTTGGACATCTTCACGCCGTCGACCAGCAGGTGACGGTTGTGAATCCAGTAGCGGGCGAACGGTTGGTGCGTGACACCCTCGGACTGGACGATCTCGGCTTCGTGGTGGGGGAAGATATTGTCCTCGCCACCAGTGTGGATGTCGAGCGTATCGCCGAGGTACTCCATACTCATCGCGCTGCACTCGATGTGCCAGCCTGGGTAGCCGGTGCTCCACGGACTCGGCCATTTCATCAGGTGATCGGCGGGCGCCTTGAGCCAGAGGGCGAAGTCCCAGGGGTGGCGTTTGTCGGGGTGTTCTTCGAGTCGTGCACCGACTTTGAGTTTGTCGAGCGTATTGCCCGAGAGTTTGCCGTAGTCAGCAAAAGCGGTGACATCGAGGAAGACATTACCATTCTTCTCATAAGCGTACTCTTGCTCGATGAGGGATTCTATGAGGCGGATCATCTGCGGGATATGCTTGGTCGCCTGCGGAAAGAAATGTGCCGGGAGGATATTCATTTGTTCCTCGGTACGGTGGAAGTAGTCCTCGTAGAAGTCGGCGATTTCCTGGGGTGTCTTGTGTTCGGCTCGGGCTTTTTTCTCGATTTTATCCTCGCCGCTGTCGCCCTGTGCGATATCGTCGGCAGTGAGGTGGCCGACATCGGTGATGTTTTTGATAGCTCTCACTTCGTAGCCTTCGTGTGTCAGGAGTCTTCGTATGAGGTCAGCGAGTACATAGGCGCGGAGGTTGCCGATATGGATCTTGCCGTAGACCGTCGGCCCGCAGGTATACATCCCGACCTTGCCGATGTGGAGTGGCTCGAAAATTTCTTTCTTCTTGGTGAGGGTATTGTGGAAGGTGAGCATATTTTTGGAAATGATACAAAATAAAAAGCCTTGTTTCCAGTATAGCTGTAACAATCTTTTTTTGACAGGCTTGACAAAAAATCAAAACCACTTCTTGACCCTGAAGATGGCGGCGGTGAAGATGGCTACGACGAGCATAATGCTCGCGTGAATCCAAAACGCGTTCGGATGGTTGCCGAGCGGGATGGCGTCGCGGTTCATCGCGAGGAGGTTGGTGTAGACGGTCATCGGCAGGAGGACGGCGGAGAAGACCGTGAGGATTTTCATCGTGAGTCCGAGCTTATTGGAGAGGAGGGAATTGTTGGTCTCCTCCAATGACTCGATGGTTTCTTTGCTGTTTTCGAGGATATTCCAGATGCGGATATTGGTGCTGATGAGATCCTGATAGTAGGCCTTGAGGTCGTGCGGGACGAAAGGACTTTCCTTCTGGACGAGGGATTCGAGGATGGATCGTTGTGGTTTGAGCGTGCGTCGGAAATTGAGGATGTCCCGTTTGACCGTCGAGATCTCGCGGACCATTTCTTTTTCGTTGTCGGTATCACTGAAGACTTGATCCTCGATTTGCGTGAGGCTCTCAGCGATGTGTTCGAGTCGAGGGAAGCACGAGTTGAGGAGGTTTTCGATCAGGTGGTGGAGGAGGTGCGCCGGGGTATGCGAGAGGTAGTGGCGGCGTTTGCCCTCGCTCTGATCGAGCTGGTGGAAAAAATGTTCCACTGGATAAATGGAGAGACGATGCCCGGTGATGAGGTGGTCGGCGGTGACGATGATGTCGAGCTCACCAGGGTAGGATGTACGCTTCTCCGGGTCGAAGAGGGGTGTGTGGATGGAGAGGTAGAGGCAGTTGTCGTAGTGGATCGCCTTGGGCTGGTAGGTGGGCGTGACGAATTCCTCGATGGCGAGTGGATGGATATTGAAGTGTTCCTGGAGGTAGCGGATGTCTTCGGGTGACGGGTCTTTGAAATCGATCCAGGTGAGGGTGTGATATTTTATGATGTTCATATCTAATTTTTGTTTTCTTTCTTTTAGTATAGTGGAAAAAATGAGAAAATACAAAACTTAGGACTTACGCGCTTGAAAAAATATGTACCGGTTTATGGCGGAGCGTTTCCTCTGAAGCCGTTTGATAAACCTATCACAGGCAAAGAGGGAATGCTTCGTCGGAAACCGGTTTAGAATCAAGTGTGTAAGTCCTGAAAATATCACTTAGCCGCAGCTTTACTTTTGACAGAAAAAAAGCTATTATGAAGGCAATAATTGAATGGTGTTTTCTATGGCTTTTACCTTTCCGAATCCCAAAACGACCGACCCTAAAGAGCGGCGGTGGCAGCGGTTTTTTGAGATAATCCCTGGCACCCTCACCTGGACGACCCTGGTGGGGATGTTTGTGTTGGCGTTTTTGGCCCCGGTGGTGGCATCGCTCTTGATCATCGCTTTTGATGTGTATTGGATCTATCGCTCGATTTATATCACGTATTATTCCACGCAAGCCTACAATCAACTCCAAGAGGGCAAGAAGACAGATTGGTGGAGCCGTTGTCAGAATATTGTTCATCCGGAGGCGTATGCGTCAGATATTCGAGGGCGGATCGCGCGGCTCACATCGTCTCGTCGGGAGATCCCACTCTGGCGTGTGTGGCGACGGCATATTCTCGCCAAGCGGATGCGCAAGGAAGGTGAATGGCTCGCTGAAGTGGAGAAGCTCATTCCTATCAAGGATGAAATCTGGGACTGGCGGAGTATCGTGCATGTTGTAATTTTGCCGACCGCGGGTGAGCCAGCCGAGATTATCGAGCCAGCCCTGCAGGCACTCGTAGATGTCAACTTTCCCAAGGAGCAGATGATCGTTATCCTCGCGACTGAAGAACGAGAGAATCTTGAATTCCGGGAAGCGAAAGTGAAATATCTGAAGGAGAAATTTGGGCATCTTTTTCGTGACTTCATCGTGACGACACACATCGTGGCGGAGGGTGAGATGAAGTGCAAGGCATCCAATGCCGCTTTTGCCGCGCGATACCTGATGACGTATCTTGATGAACGCGCGATTGATTATACCAAGGTGGTTTTTTCTAATTTTGATTGTGACAGCGTGGCGCATCCGGAATATTTCGCCGCTCTCACCTACGCCTATATCACCGAGCCCAAGCGTCTCCAGCGTGCCTACCAGCCGATCCCGGTTTATCACAATAACCTCTGGGATACGAACGCCATCGTGCGGATGATCGTCACTGGGTCGTCGTTTTGGCATATGTATCAGAGTACGCGCAAAGAGATGGTGACGTTCTCGTCGCACAGCGAACCGTTTGATACCTTGGTGAAGGTTGGATTTTGGCCGCTCAATATGATCAGCGAGGATTCGATCATTTACTGGAAGTGCCTTTCTTATTTTCACGGCGACTACGAGGTAAAGCCGATTCACCTGCCGCTCTCACTCGACGCGGTGTTGGCTGAGACCTGGTGGAAGACGGTGCAGAATCAATACAAGCAAAAACGTCGTTGGGCCTACGGTATCGAGAATTTCCCCGTGATGATGCGTGCCATCTGGCCGGACAAGATCATCCCGCTTGGTACTAAGTTGCGGATTATGTTTGAGATGATCGAGGGGCATTATTCCTGGGCGACGACTTCATTTATCCTCGCGTTCCTCGGGTGGCTCCCGCTCATGCTGGGCAATCAGATATTTCTCGATAGCGTCTTGGCCAAGAACCTGCCCTATATTACTGAGACTTTGATGCGCCTCGCGATGATGGGGTTGCTCGTCTCCATCCCGCTTTCGCTGTTGTCGCTCCCGCCCAAGCCGAAATATTATCACTGGACTCGCTACTTCAATATGCTTTTCCAATGGGCGCTTTTCCCGATCGTCGCGTTCATCTCCGCCATCCCGGCCATCGACTCGCAGACGCGCATCCTTACCAAAAACTACTTCGGTGAATTCTGGGTCACGGAGAAGATGAAACGGAAGTAATCGTATCGTGTCATCCCGGACTTGATCCGGGATCTAGGTTAAAAAATACATGTATGAAAACAATTTTGGTTGATGCGGTGGATGGTTTGGTGATTGAAACTGAAAATAGTTTTGAGATTTTTGAAGAGATGAAAGATTTGCTAGAAACTTTTCCCAATAGAAAAATTATCGTGACTGGAGCCAATGACGAGCAGTACAAAACATTTGGTCTCGATGCGATGCCGTATGAAGTTTTTACACTCAAGCATAATCCCGAGAAAACTGATCCGAAATATTTTGAGATACTCCTGGAGCAGTATGGCTTGAATAAAGACGAGGTGATTTATTTTGAACACAATCCGGAAGCCGTCAAAAGCGCCGAATCAATCGGCATAAAGTCGTATCACTATGATCATGAAAAACGGGACTTAGCGGCTTTGAAAGAATTTCTGACTGCGAATCTTTGAGAAGGAATTTTCCTTTATGCAAACGCTCACCCTCTATTTGATACCTTTTCTCCGAGCTGTGAGCGTGATGGCTTTCGCGGGGTTTATTCTGTCGCGATTCCTCGAACATCTGCCACCCTCGCTCCACTGGATGAAGAAATACCTGTTCCGTTCGGGTGGAGTTTTTCTCATCACGGTGTTTTGTCTCTCAGTCGTGTATGATGCGCACTTGGTAATTGACCGGTCTTTGGGACTACTACTGTTCGGCGTTCTCACATTGCTCGTATTTGGCGTGGCGGACGATATCCTGAAATTCCCCTGGCACACGCAGTTGCTCTTCCAACTCCTGCTCGTGACTTTCATTTTCTCGTTCGGTATCGCCGTTCATACGCTCGTTCTGCCTGTGTTTGGCACGATGCATATCGCTTCGAGTGTATTGAGCTATCTGGTGACCGTAGTGTGGCTGGTGGTGATTATGAACGCGGTCAACTGGACGGACGGCGTGGACGGCGTCGCAGGAGGCGTCTCAGTCATAGGGTTCTTCACGATTTTCCTTTTGGCGCTTCGCCCCGAGGTATATCAGCCACCGGTAGCTATCCTCGCGCTTATCGCGACCGGAGTGACATTGGGATTTCTTTTCTTTAACTTTTCACCGGCCAAGTTTATCGCCGGGACATCGGGATCGTATTTTTGGGGTTTTCTCTTGGGAGTATTGGCGATATTCGCCGGGACGAAGATTGCGACGACACTCCTTGTGCTGAGTATTCCATTGATTGACGCGTTGTGGGTGGTGGTGAAGCGGTTTCGATCGGGTGTCTCTATCTTTCATGGCGATCAACATTTTCATTTGCACTTTCGTCTGCGGGAGCGGGGCTGGTCAGATCGACGTATCGCTCTGGCGTATATTCTTATCTCCGCTCTCCTCGGTGGGGTCGCGTCATTTGGTTCATCTTTGCAGAAAGTGATTATTTTTCTCGCAGTGTTTGTCGTGAGTGGCGTGATTTTCTTGGTGAAAAAGTAGCATGTCTTCAAAAAAAATAATTTTCAGTGCAATTGCTTGTGTCATTTTGATTGGCGTTATTTGGTATGCGAGCCAACATTTCATACAAGTTAATCACCACTGGATATATGTAGAACGAGCGGACACAGTAGCGACACAGGAGGAGGGTTTGGGTGGTCGTGATTCGCTCTGCGCTGATTGTGGAATGTTATTCGACTTCGCGAAACCGTATAGATACGCCTTTTGGATGAAGGGGATGCGGTTCTCACTTGACATCGTGTGGATAGCTGACTCCCGGGTAGTCTATATCCAAAAAAATATCCCGGCCGGGAGTAAAGATATATTCACTCCGCCAGTTGAAGCAAATCAAATACTGGAAATCAATGCCGGTAAAGCGGATGAGTGGGGATTAGAAATTGGTACTGAATTTCTTCCCCTTATCAGATGAGTTTCAAATTCAACCCAACCTCACCCCTCCGCCAGCCGGCGGACTCTCCTCAGCTCAGGAGAGGGGGAAATTCAACTCAGATTCCGACAAATAAGAAACAATAAAACCCCGACGTTGCGGGGTTTTATGGTGATTGTAGTTCGAACAAATCAACTAACACAAAGAACGAAAACTGAAAATCCAAACAATCTTACGGCATCGAAGTCACACGGGCACTATAAATCTTCAAATGATCCAACTGCTGAGGGGTCAAGGTTTTGGCTTGGCCGATAGCCTGCTGAATCAATGTCTTCTGGAATTCAACCGAAGTGCCGACAGATACGTGGCCATTGAAGGTGTTATGCTTGCGGAGGTAATCCTCGATGTAAATCTTGTGTTCTTTCGTCAACTGAGAATCCGGGTTTTTGGTGAGATAATTCGCCAAAGCCTCTCGTGCCAAATGCGTCTCGCCTTGGCCTCGTGTCGCTTTCACTGCCAGTGATTTTTCTGTCTCGCTGACTTGGGCGGTCGATACGGCGGCTGTTGTTGGTGCTGCAGTTGTCGGAGTGGTCGTTTTTTCGTTGGCTGGAGGTGTAGACTCGGTTGTTTCTGTTGTCGTATCGTTCTGTTGTTGCGTAGCGGCCGTATCAGTTATCGTGGGAGTTTGTACTCGCTTGGAGTACGAATAGATCCCGCCGGCAATCGCGACTACCACTAGAATACTTAACAGAATTCGCAAGTTATCCTCAAACCACACTTTCAAACCTGGAGTTTCTTCGGATTGGTCAAACACATCTTTTTCTTCATCTATCATATAAGAGTTCACCTGCCTTTCTAGATTGAGAACGTACCCCAAAAAAAGTTTAGGATATGATCTTGGTTTTTTAAAGTGCGCTGTTTCTTTTTCTTTGTGTATCGCACCTCGTCTGTCGGAAATATTTTTCAACAGGCGAAGGGAGACAAGAAAAAATAAGAAAATCGCTTGGAATCTCCCTTATTGTACCGACCCATCTCCACACCGTCAACTTGACAAAGAAATATTTTTGTTTTGTAGGGGATAATTCCTCTATCTGTTCTTGTTATCTGATGGTAGAATAGGACAATAGTTTATGGATTTTTGCCATGTCTCAGCATCAAATACAACTGAATGACCGAATAGTCGAGTATACCCTGAAGGTGAGTGTGCTCGCCAAACGGATGCGTTTGACCGTGAAGCGGGGCGGGGAATTGGTGGTCACGATCCCCAAGCGTGCTACAAAGCCAAAAATATCCGTGTTTCTCACAGAGAAAGCGGAGTGGATACTCAAACACATAGATGAAGCGCGAGCGGGAAAACCGGTGCTGTCAGATCGAGAGCGACGGCGGGAGTTTTTGGCGAGCAAGGTTCCGGCGCGGAGACTCGTCCGAGAGCGGATTGCTTATTTTAATTTGTTATACGGATTTTCTTTCGGTGAGGTGCGTATCAAAAATCATTCAACCAAGTGGGGGAGCTGTTCGAGTAAAGGGAATCTGAATTTCAATTACAAGATAGTTTTCCTACCACCCCATCTAGCGGATTATATTATTGTGCACGAGGTATGTCATTTGCGGGAGATGAACCATTCTAAGAAATTCTGGTTGCTCGTTGCTCAGGCTGTTCCTGATTACGCTATTCGGCGTAAGGAATTGCGCAGGTACGAACGAGGAATTATGTAACAATCTCTAGATAGACAAAATTCAAAAAAATCGTTATACTTTTAACTGAGGGATTGTTTGTGCTTCAAACTATATTCGTATCTAAATACTTATGAAAAAATTGAGCAGGAAATGGTATACATTTCTGATTGTTGTCGTATTGCTTGGCGTCGGCTATTATCTGTACAACAAGAATGCCGCGCCGACGACTGTACCGAAATATGTGACGACACCGGCGACCAAAGGAACGCTCGTGACATCGGTTTCAGGGACTGGCAATGTGGTAGTGGACAGTATCGCCAATGTCGATCCGACGATCAGCGGCACGGTGGCCAATCTCGCGGTGGCGGTGGGGGATTCGGTCAAGAAAGGCCAACTCCTCTTCACGATTGATGATAGTGGTCAGCTGTCGGCGAGCGTTGCTCAATCGCAGGCGTCTCTCCAAAATGCTCAGATTGCCGTGGCACAGGCCAGGGCTAACCTCGCTGCGACCAAAAAGAATGGCTCTACTGATACCGAAAGAGACCGGCAGATTCTCCGCCAGAAGATTGCTTCGTCTGAGCAGAGTCTTACTGCGACTCAATTGAGTTATCGAAATACTATGACCAATGCCGCGAAACGAGAGGTAGTGTCGCCAATTGCAGGGACGGTAAATGCTGTCAATGTGAAGAATGGAGATGATCTCGGCAAAGTGTCTTCTTCGAGTACGCGTCAGGCCCCGATTATCATCGGCGATCTTGGGACGCTCGAGACGAGTGTGTTGGTCAATGAGGTTGATATACCCAATGTGATGACCGGACAAAAGGTGACATTGACCTTTCCGGCGATCAATGGATTTACGGCAACGGGAAAAGTCTCGCAAATCAATGCGCTAGGAACGATTTCCCAGGGTGTGGTGACATATACGGTGACCATTACTTTTGATAAACTTGATCCGCGTATTAGGCCAGAGATGAGTGTTTCAGCTTCAATTATCACCGGCGAGAAGGCGAATGTCATTCTCGTTCCAAGTGGTGCTGTCAAGACGCAGCGTGGTGAAACGGTCGTGCAGATCTTAAAGGATGGGCAAACGCTGCCGACTCCTGTGACCGTGGTGACGGGAGCGACCAACAACACGGAGACGGAAATCGTGAGTGGTCTCAATGATGGCGATAATGTGGTGACACGGACGATCGCGGCTGGTGCGGCCACGACTACGACGACTCCAGCAGTCGGTGGCGGGGCGGGCGGATTGCATCTCCCAGGGATTGGTGGCGGTGGCAGAGGCTAATTACAAGACCATCGTTATGAAGATAATCGAGTGCAAAGATCTCATCAAAGTCTATGAAATGGGAGAGTTCGATACCACGGCCTTGAAAGGTGTGTCGTTTAGCATTGAAAAAGGTGAGTTCGTGGCTATCATCGGACCATCGGGTTCGGGCAAGTCGACCTTGATGCATATCCTCGGTGCACTCGATACGCCAACGACCGGACAATACTTCCTTAATAATAAGGAAGTTTCTCTGATGGATGATGACGAGCTTTCTGATTTGAGAAAAAACGAGATCGGCTTCGTGTTTCAATCATTCAATCTCTTGCCGCGGACGAGTGTTCTGCGTAATGTGATGTTGCCGTTATTGTTTACGGATATTCCCCAGGCAGAGCGTGAGCAACGAGCCAAGGAGTCTCTCCGGTATGCCGGACTCGATGATGAGACGAAATATGTGCACTTCTCCAATCAGCTTTCGGGTGGACAAATCCAGCGTGTGGCGATCGCTCGGGCACTCATCAGCAATCCGGCGATTATTTTGGCCGACGAGCCGACGGGTAACCTCGATACGAAGACGAGCCATATCGTGATGGAAACATTCCAACGCTTGAACGCCGAGGGACACACGGTTATTATTATTACGCACGAACCAGAAATCGCTAACTTCGCCAAAAGGATCATCTCTATTCGTGATGGTTTGATCGAGAAAGATATCATCAATCGACAGTAATCGAAAAATTATGCTCGGCGATCTCTTACAAGAAATATTTTCGTCGCTTTCCAGTAACAAGGCTCGGTCGGGTCTGACGATTTTGGGTATCGTCATTGGTATCGCTTCGGTCATCACGATGGTGGCGATTGGTCAGGGCGCACAGAGTTCCATCGAGAGCAGTATTGAGGCCATCGGTTCCAACCTCATCATTGTCACGCCGGGCGGATCGCGGAGTGGCGCCGGAGGAGTGAACTTTGGCCGTGGCAACGCGCAGACGCTCACACTTGAGGATGTCACCGCGCTACAGGATCAATTGCAAAATGTGAGTGGGGTCGCACCAGAAGTCTCGCGACGCTATCAGATTACCGCGGGTGGAAATAACACGAATACTTCGGTACTCGGGACGACGCCCGCTTATCTTTCGATACGCAATATCGCGGTTGATTATGGTTCATTTTTTACCGATCAACAAATAAAAACGATTTCCCGGGTGGCCGTGCTCGGGCCGACAACGCGTGATGACTTGTTTGGTGCTGGTGTTGATCCGACGGGGCAGATAATCCGCATCAATAATGTCAACTTTCAGATTATCGGTGTCACGATGTCCAAGGGTGGTTCTGGTTTTGCCAATCCCGATGATATGGTGTATGTGCCGGTCTCGACGGCGCAACAATACCTCGCTGGTTCGATGTATGTCACCACGATCGATATCTCCGCTCAAACTCAAGATGCGATGAAGGCGGTACAACAAGAGGCGACCGATATTCTGCTCGCTCGACATAAGATCAGTGATCCGACGCAAGCGGACTTCAGTATCCTCAATCAGACGGATATCATTGCGACCGCTTCGAGTATTACCGGCACCTTTACGATTTTGCTCGCTTCGATCGCGGGGATTTCTTTGTTGGTCGGCGGTATTGGGATTATGAATATGATGTTGACGACGGTGACAGAACGCACTCGCGAGATCGGTTTGCGCAAGGCGGTCGGTGTGCGGAAAATCTATATCAATCTGCAGTTTCTTGGTGAGGCGGTGGCGTTGACTTTCTTCGGTGGTTTGCTCGGGGTGTTGCTCGGCTGGGGTGCTTCGCTGACCGTGACACACTTCGTGAGTACATTGACCACACAGATCACGATGTCATCGGTGTTGTTGGCATTTGGTGTCTCTGCTGGTGTCGGTATCGTCTTTGGTTTTTATCCCGCTCGCCGTGCCGCCAACCTCAGTCCTATCGATGCGCTGCGTTATGAATAAACGAAATGGATTGGGAGGATGACTGAGTGATTTGCATTGTAAGGAATATATTTTTTCAAAAACAGGAATGAAAACCTGTTTTTCTTTTGTAAATTTTTTTAGAATTATTTTTTATAAAATATTTTCAAAAAACTTTTTCAAAATAATACATCGAAACACTTGACAAGATATTTTTATTTTCTTTTTTTCGTGTATAATAAAAGTAGTGAAGAAAAATATTCCTGAAAAAACTTTTTCAAGAAAAAAAATCTTCTCAATTCTCTCAAAAAATTTCGGGAGGAGAAATAAAAACTAAAAATAAGAAAGGAGGTGACTGTATTATGGCAGCAAAAAAGAAGGTGAAGAAGGCCGTCAAGAAGGCGGTAAAGAAGGTTGCAAAAAAGAAGAAGGTTGCAAAAAAGAAGAAGAAATAATCTTTCTTCAAAAACAAAAATAAAACACTCCGCCCTTGTGGCGGTCTGTTTTATTGTGGGTGGATTTCTCCTTCTCCTTGGATAAGGAGTCCGCCGCGGCGGAGGGATGAGGATTGATGGTTTCGCCTGACACTTTCCAACCTCACCCCAGCCCTCTCCTCAGCTCAGGAGAGGGGGGAAATGCTAGATTACTATAATTCAATCTTCACAAAGCGAGTTCGTTGTGAATAGTCTTGAATGAATGCGATGCGCGCGTCAGGAAAAATAGTGCTTATGAGTGCCTCGATAAGCGGTTTTTGCTCCGGGCTGATCTCGAGAATCAGCGTGATGCTGCGGGATGAAAAAATGTTTTTTTGGCAGAGAGCATCTATCTGTTCGAGGAGGCGGCGATAGTGGGTGAGACCAGCCTCATCGCTCACCAGTGCGGTGATCGGTTCGTAGTCCTTCACATCCAGTTCGGCGGATTGATAGATATCCTGAGAGAGGTAGGGGAGATTGGCGAGGATGAGAATTTGCGTGTATTCGTATTCTTGAATTGTCATCCCCGACTTGATCGGGGATCCAGGTTGTATTTTTTTTGATGTGAAGAATTTTTCCAGCAAATCTGACTGAAGAAAGGTAATTTGATTCCCGACACCATGTTGTTGCGCATTTTTTTTCGCAATTTCAAGCGCATCGGGCGAAATATCCAAGCCGAATAAGTTCGCAGTGATATTTTTTTTGTGCAAGAGCGTCGCGAGTGTGATGATGATATTTCCACTACCCGTGCCAATATCTATAATAAGAGGGGATGGTGAATTTTTTTCTGTACACTTTACACTTAAAATCTTTAAAGTTTCATCGATCAAGAGCTCAGTCTCCGGTCGAGGAATGAGAGTGTATTGATTGACGATAAAATCCAAACCATAGAATTCTTTTTTACCCAAAATATAGGCGATCGGTTCGTGATTGATTCTTCGCTCGAGATATCCGATAGCTTGTGTATACTCAGTGTCAGCTAGTGTATAGTCTGGATGCGCCAAGAGAAATTCCCGGGATTGCCCGGTCGCATGCGCCAAAAGGATATCGATATCGATCATATCGAGTGATTTTTGATAAGAGTGGCGAATTTCTTTGATGGTCGAATGGGAAGTTTTTTCCATAGCTGCGTCTACTTTCCCAATTTGTCTGGTCGATGATTGGGACAAATCTTATTGCTACAGCGTTCTGGTATTGTTTTGGTTCCTTCCATCATGAGTGACTGGCACTGGGGGCAGATATTGCCGGTCGGTTTCGCTTTGATCGCGTATTTGCAGTCGGGATAATTGGAGCAGCTGTAAAAGATGCCGAAGCGACCCTTGCGTTCGATCATACTGCCCTTATTGCAGACGGGGCAGGTGATTTCATTACCAGTGGGGACATACTCGGCTTTCTTGATGTATTTGCACTTGGGGAAATTGCCGCACGCGACGAAAGCGCCATTTTTGCCAGTGCGTTCCACGAGCTCCCCCTTACATTCGGGGCAGATCTCACCGGTTTTCTTTGGGCCTTCATTGGAGCGGACTTCGCCCTCGAGGGTACGGGCGCCGATGCAGTCGGGGAATTTTGCACAGCTGTAAAATTTACCGGTGCGAGCGAGTTTGAGTACCATCGCGCCGCCGCACTCGGGACACTTCATCCCTTTCGGAGCATCGCCAAGTGTGGTCATTTTTTCGATTTTCTCTTTGGATTTGACCTGTTTGGCGAAGGGTGTGTAGAACTTTTTGAGTGTGGCCGCATAATCGCGTTTGCCAAGAGCGATATCGTCGAGTTCCTCTTCCATCCCGGCGGTGAAGTCATCACTGATGATATCAGCGAAGTGTTTTTCGAGGAAAGCGCTGACCACATCGCCGGTGTCGGTTACGCGGAGGGAGCGACCTTCTTTGGCAACATATTCACGATCGTAGAGGGTCTTGATGATTGAGGCGTAGGTGCTCGGCCGGCCGATGCCGCGTTTTTCGAGTTCCTTGACGAGTCCGGCTTCGGAGTAGCGTCGGGGTGGCTCGGTGTACTTTTCTTCGGTGGAAAAATCGTTGAGCGTGAGTATCTCGCCGACTGTGACGGAGGGAAGGATGACATCATCATTTTTGGCGTTGGTATCACAGATGAGCCAACCGGGAGTTACGACGACCGAGCCGGTGGTTTGAAGTGTAGGAACATCATTGTGACTGCATACTGCCGTAATTTTTGTACGGAGAAGTTGAGCATCGATCATCTGCGAGGTTACGGCGCGGGTATGGATGAGTTGGTAGAGTTTCTTTTCTTGGGGTGTGCGACCTCCGTGAGTGAGTGAGATATCGGTTGGGCGGATGGCTTCGTGTGCTTCTTGGGCGTTCTTACTTTTGGTGATATAGTGGCGTTCCTGAAACAGTTCTTTGCCGTAATGATTGATGACGAACTCCGCGATGGCGCTTTTGGCATCAGTGCTCAGTGTGACGCTGTCGGTACGCATATAGGTGATGAATCCTTGCTCATAGAGTTTTTGGGCGAGACGCATCGTGATTGAGGGCGCGTATCCGAGGCGTGAGCTCGCGGCTTGTTGCAGAGTGGAAGTTGTGAACGGTGGATAGGGTGCGCGTTTGGTGGGCGTTTCTTTGACATCACCAATGTGCCATGATCCTTTGCGTCCCAGCGTCAGAAGTCTTTCTGCTTCAGCTCGCATTTTTATCTCTTGGGATTTTGATTGAGGAGGTGTGGTGTAGGTGAGTGAAATCGGTTTTTTTTTGCTCGTTTGGAAGAGCCCCGTGTAAAGCAAGAAGAAATCGGGAATAAAATTGGTGATTTCTCGTTCGCGCTCGGCGAGAATACGGAGTGCGGGGGACTGCACTCGTCCGGCCGAGAGTCCATAGCGGAGTTTTTTCCAGATCAATCCGGAGAGATCATAGCCTACGAGACGGTCGAGGACGCGGCGTGCTTCTTGGGCCTTCCGGAGATTTTGGTCGATGGTACGGGGGTGGAGGATGGCTTCCTGGATGGCTTTGGGTGTGATTTCATGGAAGGTCACCCGGCGCGGTTTCTTGATATGGCAGGCCTCAGCGATATGCCATGCGATCGCTTCTCCTTCGCGGTCGGGGTCGGTTGCGAGATAGATCTCGTCGGCTTGAGCAGTGAGTTTTTTCAGTTCGGCGACGATAGCCCCTTTGTCGGGAGAAATTTCGTAATGTGGTTTGAAATCGTGTTCGATGTCGATTGCCTGTTTGTTGTTCTTCGGCAGATCGCGGATATGCCCGACCGAAGCCACTACCTTATATTGGTTCTTGAGGTATTTGGTGATAGTTTTGGCCTTGGAGGGCGACTCGACGATGAGGAGTTTCATAGAGAATAATTATTGAATATTAAAAAAATCTAAACCTACTAGTAGCTGTCATTGCGAGCGAAGCGCGGCAATCCCGTTTTTAGAAGGAGAGGCTTCGTGTTTTTGGCAGGAGATTGCCACATCCCGACAAGTCGGGATTCGCAATGACAGGTAATAGTTGGATGTTATGTTTTGATATAGTTCATTCCGCCGACATTTTTCACCAAGCCTTTCATTTCGAGCATCGTAAGCGCGGTGGAGAGCTGTGTGGTTTCCAGTGTAGAGTGTTTTGCCAGCTTGTCAATATGGAGGGGGTCGGTGCCGAGGACGGCCAGGATGCGGGTTTCGTCGGGCGTGAGGTCGGATGGGAGCGGTTTGATCGGGCGCGGATCGGCGGAATATTGGGCTGAAAACAGCGTCGTCGGGCGGAGTTCTTCGAGGATATCGCGAACACAGGTGATAGTTTTGGCTCCGGCGCGGATGAGACCATTGGGTCCGGCGGAGAGTGGCGAAAAGATCGACCCGGGTACCGCCCAGACATCGCGATTGAACTCGAGCGCATAGCGGGTGGTGATGAGGCTGCCGCTTTTCTCCGCCGCTTCGATGATGAGTGTGGCCTGCGAGAGTCCTGCCATAATGCGGTTGCGAGCGGGAAAGGTGCCGGGTGTTGCCTCGACGAGGGGCGGGTATTCGGAGAGGAGCGCGCCCTGCTTGGCGATGATACTCTGTGCGAGCGGGAGGTGGGTATGCGGGGCGATAGAGGGACTATCGAGGCCGTTACCGAGGACGGCAATCGTGATACCGTCTGAGTCGAGCGTATGCCGATGAGCGAGCGCATCAACGCCGAATGCCAGTCCGCTCACGACGATCACGCCGGCGCGTACCAGTTCGCGAGTGAGGCTTTCGGCGACCTGCATCCCATAGGGGGTCGGTTTGCGTGTGCCGATGACGGTGATGCAGGGGAGCGTATTCCAGCCGGGCACCGTGCCGCGGAGATACAATAGAACAGGCGGGTCGGGGATTTCAAGGAGGGCTTGCGGATAGTCTGGGTCGGTCTCGGCGATCGGGCGGATGGCGTGCTGTTCGAGGAGCGCCCAGAGTTGTTCGGGTTTGGCCTCTGTCTTGGCGGCGTAGGCTTTGGTCATGATTTTCAGGCCGATGCCGCTGGCTTGCCACTCACTGAGACTGCCATGCCAGGCTGCTTCTGCATCACCTCCGAATCGATCGAGGAGTAAGCGCAAGCGCCGTGACCCGATATCGGGCAGGGTGTTGAGCGCGTGGAGGTAGAGGATGGGATTTTCCGCAGACATACTATATGGAGTGAAATGCAATAGTTTTATGATAGCACATCGGTGCCAGTGTCATTCCCGCGAAGGCGGGAATCCAGGTTTGAATTGTATTTTGTCGTTGTAGACAAAACCAAAAAAACCCGTTAGGATAGAAAAAGAAGAGAACTGTATTTAAAGTCTGCCGCCGGAGGGCGATTTTTGAAAATCAAAGAGGGCCTGTAGCTCAGTTGGTTAGAGCACCGCATTTGCAATGCGGGGGTCAGCGGTTCGAATCCGCTCAGGTCCACAAATAAAAAACAAGGTCTTCCGGCCTTGTTGTTTCGTTTCTTCGACTTTGACGGTTTGAGGAAAAATGAGTAGTATGAAGTCAGAATCTTGGAGAAGTAGAAAGTATCCCAGCACCGAAATTCCGAGTCTGATGATCTCGATGTTTCCGTGCTGTGATATGCTCGAAATTGTTCGAACATCCAGCAGGAGTAATGTATGGCAAATAAACGAACAAATAAAAAAAGAGCTGAAGCTAAATCAGCTAAAAAATCACTTGCACTATTTCAAGACTTTTTTCAAAAGAAAGGGAAATAGCAAGAAATTAAGGGCAAATAAGTAATATCTTTAAGTAGATAGAAAAAATAAATAATAAGTTTGGGTAATTTTGAACCAATTGAAATGAAAAGCCGGCTTCTCAATGAAGACCGGCGTTTTTCTTGGATAAAAAACAAGCGGCTGTATGGATTTTCCATAAAGCCGCTATTCCTTGTCATTGTGAGATCAAATATGCTCCCGAGTGTGCAGCTGATGAGCCTGCACAGTCTGAATTGTTTTTATGTCGCTCCGAGAAATTTTTCTCAGTAAAAGTTCTTTCAACTTTTCATGAGAGCCTTTTTTCCCTAAATTTACTATAAAGAGGTTTTTGACCCATTTTATAGCAATTTTGTAGTGGGCGTGAAATTTATTTCTTTTAGTGCCTTTCTTCTTTTTCATTGCGTACTCCTTGCTATTCTTCTTGATCTAAGTTGTTTTTATGTGGCTGCTGTACTGCCAGACCTTCTTCTAGGATGAGGTTGAGCGCGTATTGATTGTTATCGAATACCACTTCTTCTTTCTCAACCAGTTGGTCAAGGGCTGCCTGAAAGGCTTCGAGCCGTCTTGTTTTTTTTGATTCTTCTGCAGCTTCTTCCTCTTTAGTTAAAGTAGGTTTTTTTTGTGGCGAATCAAAAAGGCCAGGAAAAGCCATCCAGAGTTGTTGAAATTTTTTTGGTCCCCTCACTAATTCTAACAAGATAAAAATCTTGAGGAATTTCATGAATTTTTTGAGGGAAATTACTTTTGTATTTGAAGTCATTTTGGGTGCCTCCTGACAGAGTCAGTTTTGGATTGTTTTAATTTTTAAGGTTGAAACCCATAAAGAAGGGTATGGAGTATTTATACACCTAAAGAGGAAAGTTGTCAAGGGTTATTTTGTCTCAAAGCTGGGAATGCTCTATACTATGGATATTGTGCTGTTTTTCCTGATTTTTTGAATCGGAATTTTTATGTATCTGAAGCGAATCGAAATTACTGGGTTCAAATCGTTCGCCAATAAAACGGTGCTTGATTTTGCCCCCGAGGGAATGATACTGGGCGGGCGCGCGCCAGGTGGTGATAGGGATTTGCGGGGCGCGCCACGCGGCGAAGCTTTGCGTGGAATCACCGCGATCGTGGGGCCGAATGGTTCGGGTAAATCCAATGTGGCGGACGCGATCCGTTGGGCGATCGGTGAGCAATCGCTCAAGACTCTGCGTGGTAAAAAAACCGAAGATGTGATCTTCGCCGGTTCGGGCAAGAAGGCTCGGCTCGGGAGCGCCTCGGTTACCTTATTGTTCGACAACACTGATAAAAAAATACCCATCGAGTTCGACGAAGTGGCGATCGGGCGCAAGGTGTATCGGAGCGGTGAGAGTGAGTACCTCATCAACGGTGCGAAGTCTCGTTTGTCGGATGTGGTGGATATACTGGCCAAGGCGGGTGTCGGCAAGGACAGCTATTGTGTAGTGACGCAGGGGATGTCGGATGCGATACTCAACGCGACTCCGCTCGACCGACGACTCATACTCGAAGAGGCTGCCGGCGTGAAGCCGTATCAATTGAAGAAGGATCGAGCTGGACGAAAGTTGGATGCGACACTGGAAAATATCGTTCGAGTGGAAGGTCTGTTAGTCGAGATCGAACCGCATATGAAGAATCTGCGACGGCAGGCGGAGAAGGCATCGCAGGGACAGGTCGTGGCGGATACTTTACGTGAAAAACAATTGCGGATGTACGGATTTTTGTGGCAGAATTTCGATCGGGAGCGGGTGGCGATTCAGACAGAAGAACAGCAGGCACTCGCGCGATGGCAGTCACGCGAAGACGAGACAGAATTGTTGAATACGCAATTGGCGGAGGCATCAAAAAGTTTTGAGCAGTTGCAGTCGGGGTCGGAGTGGGAGGAGGAGATTCGTCAGGAGTACGATCAACTGCATCGGGATGAACGGGAGGTGGCTCTCATTGACGGGCGCATACAAGCAGAGGAAGAGCGACGCAAACCGCGTGAAGAAGTACGGAGTGTGCCGGTGGACCTGAAATATGTGCGGGAACATCTCGACGAGGCGCGGACGATACAGACACAGTTGATCGAGCGGTTGAGCACGGTGGAACAACTGTCGGAGTTGCAGGAGTTGCGTGAATTGGCGTTGGTGATTCAGACGCGACTGCATGATCTCACACGAGATGTGGGCAAGGGCGCGGTGATCACGAAGCGGATGGTGACCCTGCCGAGTGAGGAACTGGAGGCAAGTGATGAAAAACTTGTCAACTGGAAAAAGGAAAAAGTAAAACGGCAACAGGTGATCACCCAGCACAAAGAAAAAATTGCCAAATGGGAGACGAATATCACTGAACAACAACGACAGACGAAAGCGTTACGGGAACAATTTTTCGATTTGGAACGACAAGCGCGAGCCAGGACTGCGGAGTTGAACACACACAAGGATACACTCAATGACGCTCGGGTGAAGTTGGCGCGCGTGGAAGTACGGGAGGAGGATCTGCGTCACGATGTGCGGCAGGAACTCGCGATGGATGTGAGTGATTTGGCGCTCGTGGAAGGTGGTGACGTTGATGTGCCAGCAGTGGAGCGGGAGATCGCTCGACTCAAAGTCCAAGTAGAGCATATCGGGAGTATCGATCCGATGGTGCTTCAAGAATATGAGGAAACTCGGGAGCGGTATGATTTTCTCTCACATGAGTCCGAGGATCTCAAGCAGGCGATGGCGTCTCTCCAATCGATTATCCGGGAGATGGATGAATTGATCGACGCGACCTTTGAGAATGTATTCGAGACGATCAACTCTGAATTCCAAAAACATTTCTCACTTATTTTTGGTGGAGGTAAAGCATCGCTCGAATTGGTGACTTTGGCACGACGCGAGGGGACGGAGGAAAGTGAAGAGGCGAATGAGGATGAGACGGATTTTGTCGAGCGGGAATCGCGACGACCCGTGCGGGGGATTGAGATCGCCGCTTGTCCGCCGGGGAAGAAAATTCATCAACTTTCGATGCTCTCGGGCGGTGAACGGTCGCTGACTTCATTGGCACTGCTCTTCGCGATCATTGCCTCTAATCCACCACCTTTCTCGGTATTGGATGAAGTGGAGGCGGCACTCGATGAATCTAACTCGCGTCGGTTCTCGCGGGTGTTGCAGGAATTCTCCGGGCGAACGCAGTTTGTGGCGATTACACACAACCGCGAGACGATGCGACAGGCGAGTCTCCTCTATGGCGTGACGATGGGTGATGACGGGGTTTCGAAGTTGTTTTCGGTGCATTTGGATGGCGTCGAATCGTTGAAGGAGAGAGTTGTTAAGAAGGCTTGACACTCCGGAAGGGCTTGAAAAAAATACATACCTTAAGGCTTCCATAAAGCAATAATTGATGATTCTTGACAGGAATGGTAATATCGTTTACCATTGAGCAATGTACGATTTATCTTTGTTTGAGTTCCTCCGAGTTTCGGGGGTTTTTCGAGAATAAATGTACAAATTCCGAATAAATGAAATTAATACATATTTTATGAGTGATAAGAAGATATTAACCAAAGAAGGATACAAGAAATTAGTGGAAGAGTTGGAGGAGCGTCGAGTTACTGTTCGCCAACGGATCTCTCAGGAAATCAAGGAGGCCAAGGAACAGGGAGATCTCTCTGAAAATGCCGAGTACACCGAGGCGCGTCACGATCAAAATGACAATGAAAACCGTATCGCCGAACTCGAGTCACTGTTGAAAGTGGCCGAAGTCTCTTCATCTAATGGTAAGACTGATGTAGTGCAGTTGGGGTCGAAGGTAGTCGTAGCAGTGAACAATCGCGAGCTGAATTTTACGATCGTCGGTTCGAACGAGGTGGATCCAGCACAGGGCAAGATTTCCAATGAGTCGCCGCTCGGGCATGCTTTCCTCGGGAAGAAGAAGGGTGACGAGGTAACCGTGGAAGCTCCGGTTGGTATGATGAGCTACACGGTGATTGATGTAGCGTAAAGGCTTCACTAAAAATTCGAGACTGTATTTTTTGTAGAGACGCACAATTGTGTGTCTCTACTTTTTTCTGTTTTTTTGATGTTCCGCGCTTGACACTTCCTCCAACTCCATCTTTTTGTATGCTACAATAAAACTAAGAAGAA
>JBAWZR010000006.1:0-29636 GCA_037142915.1 Candidatus Moraniibacteriota bacterium | reverse complement strand
TTCAGGGGTTAAGTCGCAGAAATAACAGGTGCGGGGGTTTTATTGTTTTATGACAGAATTTATAGTTGGTGATGACGATGCTTTACGAAGCGGTCGAAAAAACTCATGGTCCGGAAGTTTTGGGGTGGCGTTGTGTGGGTTGATGGTCATAAGTGCCAGTCAGTTTCATTCATCGCAAGCGGAAACGACCAGAAATGATCCTCAGACAGTTGAATTTTCCCAAGTGATGGAATGTCGGGCGAAGGCGATTTTCTCTGGTCAAGAGGGTGTATCGTTGGTTCAGAATGCGCCAGATCAGGTTGTCGCTTCTTCGGACAGTGCGTGTGCCGGTCGGGGATATGCGCCGGTTGCTTTGGATGCGATTCCATCGGAAATAGGAAAAACCGCGCTTCAGGAATTATTGAAAGAAACTCCAATGCAGACGCTGGCCGACGCCTTGATGGTGTATAGTCCGGTGACGAGAGCGTTGACTGTGGGTATCGCCAAACAGGAGAGTGATTGGGGGCGGCACGCACCACGGAAATCCGGTCGTGACTGCTATAATTATTGGGGGTATAAGGGCGCGGGCGGTAATGGTTCGGTAGATGGGTATGCGTGTTTTTCGGATTCCGACGAAGCAGTGGCAGCCGTGGCGGGGCGTATCGATGAATTGGTACGGAAGGGCCTCACGACTCCTCAAAAAATGCTCGTATGGAAATGCGGTTCGAGTTGCGCGGCACATGACCCGGCAGGCGTCACTCGATGGGTGAGTGTCGTCGATGGGTATTATCGTAAAGTGTTGGCAGTATAAAAAAATAAATATGTGGATTGCTTTGGCTCTGGGAGGATACTTCTTGTCAGCCGTTACCAGTATTGGTGATCGTTTTTTGCTAGCATCAAAACGGATTATCCATCCGGCTGGATATGCTTTCCTCACAGGACTCCTGAGTCTTTTTGCATTGCTGTTCGCTTTTTTTGATGTTGCACCATCGTTGTCGTGGTTTGCCCGTGGTATCGCGATACTGTCGGGCGTTTTTTATCTGTACGGTTTGTTATTTCTCTATACGGCTGTGCAAAAGCAGATGGTGTCGCTGACAGCGCCTCTGGTAAGTGTGGCGAGCTCAGTAGGAATTTTTATGCCGGTTTTCATAGTCAGTCTCGTGGCGGGTGGGAGTCAATCATTGTGGGTGTGGTGTGGCGTTTTCGTATTGCTGTTGGCTGGCGGTTCTTTGATGGCCTTTGAAAGAGGTGCTCGTGATGAACAGGTGATTATTCCATGGCGACCAATAATACTCTCGGGACTTTTTTTGGCATTGGCGCAACTCTCCCTGAAGGGTGGATATACTCTCTTGCAGGTACCGTTTCTTTCGAGTATTGTTTGGTCGCGGCTCGGATTTTTTATTGGCGCGTTGTCGCTCCTCCTGAGACCGTCATGGCGACAGGAAATTTTTGAAACGGTGCGAGATTTATTTAAAAAGAACGAAGATATCGCCCATGCGAAGTCATCGGTTACGAGCTTGCTTTTTGTCGTGAACAAAATTTTGGGCGGGGCAGCTCTTCTCTTAATCGATGGTGCGATATTTACGGGTTCAGTCGCTTTGGTACAGGCGATGGAAGGTATACGATTGGCGTTCGTTTTCCTCTTGGCTCAGGTTTTTTCCTTCATGTATCCTGCTGTGTTTCCGGAGCGGTTTTCGTGGCAGGAATGGCTGCGAAAGTTGTTAGCTTTTGCCTTGTTCGGTGTAGGCATTTGGCTTGCGACGCAGATTATCTTAACGACACTCCCTTCGTTGGCGTAATTGATTATGTTGAGACGAATTGTAAGAAAAATAGGTTTGTGGATAGCGGGAATTATCTTTTTGCTGGCTTGTATTTTTTTGTGTGTGTTTATTTGGATTAATCTCGCGAAGCCAGTCGCTACCCAACCGGTTACGCTTGGCATTACCTATTCCGATCGGTACGCCGAAGGCTTAGGTTTGGATCCACATGTCACCTACGAAGCGTTATTAGATGATCTTGGAGTGCGCAAGGTGCGTTTGCCTGTATACTGGGATCGGATCGAGACTTCACCTGGACAGTATAATTTTTCTGAACTCGATTGGCAGCTGCAGGCATCTGTTAAGAGGAATGTTGAGGTAATTTTGGTTGTGGGGCAGCGGGTGCCACGGTGGCCGGAGTGTTTTATTCCTGCGTGGTTGCAAAACGATACGGCTGCACGTCAGCAATCCCTCTCAGATTTTATTCGGACGACGGTGGAACGGTACAAAAATCATCCGGAAGTGAAAGTATGGCAAGTCGAAAACGAAGCTTTTCTTGACCAGCGATTCGGCATCTGTCCGCCACTTGATGTGAATTTTCTCGATCGGGAAATCGCGATCGTTCGAGGTACCGACCCAACTCGATCAATCCTCATGTCGGATGCGGGTGAAATTTCGTGGTGGTATGATGCCGCCAAGCGAGGAGATTTGTTTGGTACGACGCTGTATCGGAATTTGTGGCATGGAAGATTTGGGTATATTTCGTATCCGTTCGGTCCGAATTTTTTCCTCTTCAAAAAATGGTTGATTCATACATTCGCGCATCAGGATAATCTGATGGTGATCGAGCTGCAGGCGGAACCCTGGGCAAACGGATGGATTGGCACGACATCGCTCGATGAACAATTCATCACGATGGATGAACACAAACTGGTAGAAAATATTGATTACGCCAGGCAGCTCGGTGTTTCGGATATCTATTTGTGGGGCGCCGAGTGGTGGTACTGGCTCAAGGTGGATAAGAACTACCCATCAGTCTGGGATACCGCGAAAACGCTTTTTTCTGAGCAGAGACATTGAGTTTTTCCGTAAGAGCGAGTAATATGAGTGTATATGACTAAAAACAAGATTGCTATTTTCGATATTGATGGGACGATTTTTCGCAAAAATCTCCATTTTGAATTGATCAATGAATTGGTGTGGATGAAGGTTTTCCCATCTGAAATCCGTAAGACTTTGACCGAAACATACACGGACTGGCTGGAGCATCAGGGAACATACGAAAATTATCGCCAGGCGTTGGTGGGTCTATATAGTGAACATATTCGCGGTTGTTCGTCTGATGCGGTGAAAAAGGCGAGCAAAAAAGTGATTGATTTCCATAAGCGCCGTACCTATATTTTCGCGGAAGCTATTATCAAGCGTCTGCGTGAGCAGGAATACTATATCTTGGCTATTTCGGGTTCACCTCAGGAAATAGTTGAGGAATATAATAATGAATATTTGAAATTCGATCAGGCCTTCGGGAGTATCTATGAAACAGATGCGAATGGTAAGTATACGGGTATTGCAACTTTTGAGCCAAGTAAAGATAAGAGTCTCGTGGCGCGACAGGTGATTGCCGAGCAACATTTGGGATTCAAGGATTCGTATGCGGTGGGTGATACCGAGTCGGATGTGCGTATTCTCGAGATCGTTGAGCATCCGATCGCTTTCAATCCCAATCAGAACCTCAAAGCAATTGCGGACAAGGAGAGTTGGCAGGTGATCGTGGAGAAAAAGGATGTAGTGTATGATATCTCAGCTGCGGCTGTTCATCATGATGCGCTTTCTCTGGCGGTACTCCGTCAAATTAATTCATAACGAAATATATATGGGTTTTAGCTGGAATTGGAACGACCTCATTGATAAATTTCTTCGAAGAACGATTTGGATCTGGCTGCCATTTGTCGCATTGAAGCGGTTGGTAGGGAAAATCTTTTTTAAGAAGTAATACTAAAAATAATAAATACCGTCACAGGAGTGTGACGGTATTATTTTATAGAAAGATCGTTCGAAATGGATTGTTAGCCGCGTACTTTCTCGATGAAAGTTTTGAAGATATTCGGATGTTCCATGGCGAGTTGCGAGAGCACTTTGCGATCAAGCGTGATGTTCTTCTCCTTCTCGGTGGCGATGAACTTGCTGTAGGTGATGCCATACAAGCGGAGAGCGTTGTTCAGACGGGTGATCCAGAGCGCACGGAAGGTGCGTTTTTTGTTGCGGCGATCGCGGTAGGCATATGTGCCGGCCTTAAGTAAAGCTTCCTTGGCAGCACGGAAGTTCGTTTTTCGACGCCAGCGGAAACCTTTGGTGTCGGCTAGTACATTCTTTCGTCGTTTGTGGGCGGAAACGCCTCGTTTGATTCGTGACATACAATTGCAGGGATAAATGGATAATTAAATATTGAGAGCGTCTTGGATGTTCTTGCCATCGGCAGGGAAAAATCCGAGATCACGACGCTTGGAACGAGTGACAGCTCCGGTTTCGTGACTATTGTAATGGTTATGTCCGGTGGTTCGACGCATCAGCTTGCCGCTTCCGGTGACCTTGACTTTCTTGCTGACCGCTTTGTTGGTTTTCTGTTTCGGCATAAAAATACTGAGAATAAATGGATAATTTATGATGGGTATGTCATTGCGAGCGAAGCGTGGCAATCTCTTTCTGAGCGGGGGATTGCTTCACTTCGTTCGCAATGACAGGTACTAGTAAGTTATTCGGGAACAATAGTTGTATGGAATCCGGCGGGGAATCGTTTGATCTCTTCTTCGGTCTTGTAGGGGAACTGGATGCTCTGGAGGAAGGCGACGAATGCTTCGTGGGCTCGATCGGGGAGATATTTTTCGCGTCCCTTGAGTACGATTTCCACTTTGACTTTCTGACCTTTCTTGAGAAACTTCTCTGCTTGGGAACGCTTGAAATCAAGATCGTGAGTGTCGGTACGGAGACCGATGCGGATGCCCTTGGTCTCGATTTTCTTCTGTTTTGTCTTGGCGTGCTGTTCTTGTTTGGCGACCTGATACTGGAATTTCCCGAAGTTGAGGATTTTGCAGACCGGTGGTTCGGCTTTGGGTGAGACTTCTACTAAGTCCAGCTCAACTGCTTTGGCCAGGGCCAATGCCTCTTCGATCGGGAGAACGCCGTGACTTACACCCTCAGAATCAATCAAAAAAACCTCCGGCACGCGAATCATTTCGTTGACCCGAGTCTTGAGAGAGATAGTCGGCTTGGGTTGTGGTCGGCGGTATCGTCTGCGACGCATACTACAAATAAAAAAACAAAAAACAGTGGAGCTGATGGGAATCGCACCCATGTCCAAAGAGAATATTCAACACCCGTCTTCAAGCGTAGTCATATTTGGTGTTTCGAGAGAGTGGTAAAAATAGACAAAAATCATTCTCTCAACCCTTCTTGCAATTCATCTTCGGCCAAAAGAAGAGAGAAGGCCTGGATGTTCCTGCAGTATGACACCGAGGTCGCTCTAGCAGGAGTGGAGCGCTCGATGGCCAAGGCGATTAAGCCAGGGCGGAAGCAAAAGAGGGAGCAAACGCTTGCGCGAGTGCGCTCTTGGCTTTGGTGATAAAGTTTGCATTTATCGAATTGAAGAAGAGTTTTTCGATCGATTCTTCGCGATCGGCTTGCAGAGTGTCAAAGAACCTCCTGTCGAAACTAAGCAGCCCCTTGGTCAGAGCAGCAAACCATCCTTGCTGTGCCGACTAAGCGATTGTTTAGAACTAATCATTTTATTTGAAATTTTCATGCACTCTTGAGAGCGCGGTCGATTCGCCGTTTCGCGTCTTTTTTGCCGATATCGGCGCGTTTATCAAAGTCTTTTTTACCTTTTCCCACGGCAAAAGAGAGCTTCAGTAGTCGCTTCTTAGTGTACACGGAAAGCGGTACGAGTGTCAAGCCGTTCACGCGGACTTTGCCTATCAGGGAGCGGATCTCGGATTTCTTGAGGAGGAGTGTGCGTGGTCTGGTCGGGTCATAGTGCGGGAGTTCGCCGGCATACTTATAGGGCGGGATGAAGGCGTTGGTCAGCATCAGTTCGCCATTGTGCACCGTCACAAAACTCCCTTTGAGGCTCAGATGTCCTGTTTTGACGGACTTCACCTCGTGTCCGAACAGCACCAAACCCGCCTCGTATTTGTCGAGAAGCGTATAGTCAAAACTGGCCCGTTTGTTGATCGCGAGTGTTTTCATATAAGCTCAGTATAGCAGGAAAAACGATTTTGAACAGGAGAAAAACTTTCAAATAAGAAAAACTTGCCAGGAAAATTCGGGAAGTGATATAATATTGAGGTCAAAAAAATTGGAGATCTTAAAAAAAATTCAATTAAATAACTTCAATTTTTAGTGTAATTTTTAATACACAATATTATGGATATAAATAAAGATACACAAAATGAAACGCCAGAATTTTCTTCCCAAGCTCCTGAATCACTGATACCCGCACAGGCTGAGTCGGTTACGCCGAGGAGATGCCACAGACATCATTCGTGGTTGAGCGTCGTGGTTTTGAGTATCGTTTTTGGTTTCGTGGGAGCCGGACTGGCGATCGTCGGGATAGCGCGGATGAATAATCCCTGGCTGCAACGGGAATTGCTCGGCACTTCTGGAAATGCACTGACGTCGGTGACCGGTGTGCGCGATAATCCGGAGGTGGTAAGCGGTGACGACCAAGCGGTTATTACGATGGTCGACAAAGTGAATCCGAGTGTGGTGAGTATTGTCATTAGTCAAAATGTTTCTAACTTGCGACAACAGATGCCATTTGGTTTCCCGTTTTTCTTTCCGCTTAGTCCGAATGATGGTTCCGCGGGTAATACTGTTCCGAAAAATGGAGGTGGTACTACGAAGCAACAGGTTGGATCGGGGAGCGGGTTTTTCGTTTCCTCGGATGGTCTTATTGTGACCAATAAGCATGTTGTTTCCGATACTACGGCCAGTTACACAGTCATTACTTCCGATGGTAAGGAACATCCGGCCAAAGTCATCGCGCAGGATCTGGTTCGGGATATCGCTCTTATCAAGATTAGCGATGTTTCGAATTCTCCAGCACTTGATCTGGGAACTTCGGCTGATCTGAAAGTGGGTCAGACCGTGATTGCCATCGGTAATTCTTTGGGCGAGTTTTCCAACACGGTGACCAAGGGCATCGTCTCTGGCTTGCAGCGTGATCTGACAGCGGGCAGTGGTCGGGGTGGCGAGTCGGAACAACTCTCCAATATCATCCAAACCGATGCGGCCATCAACCCTGGTAATTCCGGCGGACCCTTGGTGGATATTGCCGGCCGAGTTATAGGTGTGAATGTTGCCATTGCTCAGGGTGCGCAGAGTATCGGTTTTGCTATCCCGATTGACCAGGTGAAAAAGATCATCAATCAGGTGCAGACGACTGGAAAAATTTCCACACCGTATCTTGGTGTGCGGTATGTGATTATCGATCAGGATTTCCAGAAGGCGAATAATCTCTCGGTCGATCACGGTGCGCTCATCGCTCGCGGCAATACGACGATGGACTTGGCGATCGTCCCTGGGTCGCCGGCCGACAAGGCGGGTCTTGCGGAAAACGACATCATCCTCGAAGTGAATGGCCAGGCGATCGATACGAAACATCCCTTGAATGATCTGCTTACCAACTATAACGCCGGTGATACCATCACGCTCAAGATATTACACCGAGGCGACACCAAAGATATCTCCGTGCCACTCGGTGAGCGGAAGTAGGCAAAAAAACAAAACCCCGTTCTACGAAGAGCGGGGTTTTGTGATTGGTAGGAATTCTTATCGAGCCTTGAGATAGTCGAGTATCGTTTCGGCGTCCGAGACTTCATACGGGTCTGGTTCGTAATTATCCGAGAAGCCGGGTTCTTCGAAGAGTTTTTGGATGACACCGTCTTCGATGTGCAGACTGTAGCGCCAGGAGCGTTCGCCGAAGCCGAGATTTTCCTTCTTGACGAGCATACCCATCCCGCGGGTGAAGTCGGCGTTCCCATCGGGCAGCATGAAGACTTTCTCCAGTCCGAGTTTGTCCGCCCACTGTTTCATCACGAAAGCGTCATTCACCGAGAGGCAGATGACCTCGTCGATGCCAAGTTTCTTGAATTTATCATAAAACTTTTCGTATCCCGGCGCATGGGAGGATGAACAAGTCGGAGTGAACGCACCCGGAAGCGCGAAGAGGACGATATTTTTCCCTTTGAAGATGTCATCGCTCGTCTTGTCTTGCCAACGATAGGGATTTTCTCCCTCGACGGATTCGTCCCGTACGCGGGTTTTGAAAACGACTGCGGGAATTGTCTTACCTATGAGTTCATGTGACATAAACATATGTATTATTTTAGATTAGCGAGTTTATGATAGACTGTATTACGAACGTTGTCAAACGAAAGGAAGTTGGGGGATCAAGCTTTGCCGCGGGTTGACTCGGTGTTACAATAAAGTTGTACGCGGATTGATGACCGGACGCAGCGCCAAGTAGATATCGATACGGTTGAGTGGCAATTTGTGGATGAGAAAGATGTGCCAGCTGGTCCGTGGAAACAAATCGTTACTACCTCGCAGATCTATTGGACTTAAACTGTAGCATAATTCATGCGTTTGTTTTGGAATTCAGTTTCCGAAAAAGCATTTCCTTTTCGCCTGTAGCAGGCTAACGGCTTCAAATCAAACACTTTTCCGGAAACTGAAACTTTTTTTTCAAACGCGTGAGACATTGTTTATGAAAACGACATTTATATCGTGGAATGTGAATGGGATCCGAGCGGCGGAGCGCAAAGGCTTCGTGGAGTGGATTGAGGCTGAGCTGGCGGATATCGTCGCAGTGCAGGAGACCAAAATTTCTCATTCTGATCAACTCTCGCATACACTGAAAAATCCTGATGGCTACACCTCGTATTGGCATCCAGCGACAGAGAAGAAGGGTTATAGCGGCACGGCAATCTATACCAAGCGCGAGCCATTGAGCGTGAAAACAGATTTTGGTGAGAGTTTGTTGTCGCGTGAAGGTCGGGTGATCGAGATGGAGCTTGCCCCACAGCAGGGCTTTGCGGGGTTTGTATTCTTGAATATCTATTTTCCCAATGGTGGCTCTGGCGCTGAACGATTGAAGTATAAAATGCAGTTTTATGCTGAGTTTCTGAATCATATCCAGTCGCTGGTACAAGCAGGGAAGTCAGTCATATTCTGCGGCGATGTAAACACAGCACACCGAGAGATAGACCTGGCACGCCCAAAGGAAAACAGAAAGACTTCAGGTTTTCTGCCGACCGAATGCGCATGGCTCGACGCGGTGGAACAGGCGGGTTTTGTCGATACGTATCGACTCAAGCATCCGGATCAAGTCCAGTACAGTTGGTGGGATATGAAGTCTCGCGCCCGTGATCGCAATATCGGTTGGCGGATCGATTACTTCTGGGTGAGCCAGAACCTCGTACCACATATTCAAGAAGCTTTCATTCAAGATCAAGTGATAGGTTCCGACCACGCGCCCGTGGGTTTGACCTTGGAAATCTAGACAAGTAAAAAAACCGACACTTTTTTCGTACGATGTTTCGTATGAAAGTGCCGGTTTTATTTGTGTACCTCATTTTATTTTTATTTCAAGTTGCTGCAGACAGAGTTGTCTGCAACGGCTTTGGTGATCGGCGTATTGGGATACACACCGCTCAGTACTAGTGCTAATGCGAATAATAGCAGCATCAGACTGACTTTGTTTTTGCTGACCGTGTTCATTTTTTCGCTCCTAAGGGGTTTTTTTTCTCCTTCTCTTTGTTATCCTTGCTGGATGGCAGAGGATGTATCCTGAGATAAAAACTAATCCCAGGAAAAAGAAAAAAAGTATTAATCCTACTGTATTTGGGTCTATATTTGGATCCATAATGATCACCCTTGCTTTTTTTTGTGAGAAAATTTTTAAAGCCCGGAGCAAGTTGACTCGAGGCGTTCTTTTTTCGATTACTGCTACTTCATAGTAGCATACTTCTATAGTGATGTCAAGATTGTTGGATTGCGGATTGTACGATAGACTGGGAGTATTGGGCTTCTCCTCTCCTCAGCTCAGGAGAGGGGGAGATGCAGATCAATTTACACAATACATTATGCGGAAATGGAAATTACGATGGCGTAAGCAGTATGGCAAAATGCTCGGCATTTTTTTGTTGGCGGTCGTGTCGGTGGCAATCGCTTATCCGAAGACGGTTTTTTTCATACCTAAAGTAGAGCAGAAATTGCAGGCTCTGCCGATACAGTTGGGTTTGGATCTGCAGGGTGGAATTCACTTGGAGTATAAGGTAGATGTGTCGGGTATTGATTCGGCCAAACAGAAGGACGCACTTACAGCGGCCGAAGCGGTCATCGAACGGCGCGTGAATGCGTTCGGGGTCGGTGAGCCATTGGTGCAGTTGTCCAAAGTGGGGACCGAAAACCGGATTATCGTCGAGCTGCCGGGTGTGAAGGATGTCGAACAGGCGAAGACGATGTTGAAGGAAACGCCATTCCTCGAATTCAAAAAAGAAGCTGGTCCGGAAGTCCAGCAGATGTTCGATCAGTATAACGAACAGGCGAAGACGAAGGCACAGGGGTTTCTCGACCAGTCCAAGGGTGGTGCGGATTTCGCGCAACTCGCCAAGGATAATAGTGAAGATCCTGGCTCGAAGGACAAGGGAGGCGATCTGGGTTTCGTGAAGCAGGGTCAATTCGTGCCGGAATTCGACAAGGTAGTCTTCGATCCGTCATTCAAGACGGGTACGGTGTGGCCGGAGTTGGTCGAGAGCCAGTATGGTTGGCACATCATCAAAAAAGTTGATGAAAAGGGCGATGGTGTCGATAAAGAGATCGATGCCGCGCATATTCTCATCGCCAAAAAATCCATCGAACAGTATCCTCATTTACAATATGCATCGAGTGGTTTGACGGGTCAGAACCTCAAAGACGCGCGGGTAGATTATGCGAGTCAGGGGTTAGCACATCCGCAGGTGGCGTTGCGCTTCGATGATGCAGGGACGAAACTCTTCGCTGATCTGACGCGGGACAATGTCGGGAAGCGTATCGCGATCGTATTGGACAGCGAGATTATCAGCTCACCGGTCGTGCAAGCAATTATCCCGGATGGTCAGGCAGTGATTAACGGCGACTTTACCTTGGAGCAAGCGAAGGTTTTGGTCGGTCGGCTTAATGAGGGGGCTTTGCCGGCACCGATTACTTTAGTCGGACAGCAGAGTGTTTCGGCCTCGCTCGGAGCCGCGTCGTTGCAGCAGAGCTTGTACGCGGGATTGATCGGCATTCTGGTGGTGGTGGCGTTTATGATTTTTTACTACCGTTTCCTCGGGTTGGTAGCATCACTCGCCTTGATATTGTATACGGCGATGTTGGTAGCGATATTCCGCTTATCCGGACTCACACCATTTCCGATCACGATGACCTTGGCTGGTATTGCCGGGTTCGTCCTCTCGATCGGTATGGCAGTGGATGCAAATATCCTTATATCAGAGCGTACTTGGGAAGAATTGAAGAATGGAAAGGCTGTGAACAAAGCGATCATCGAGGGATTCCGTCGGGCGTGGCCGTCGATTCGCGATGGTAATTCATCAACAATCCTGACCTGCCTCATCCTTATCTTTATGGGGACGGGATTCGTGAAGGGTTTCGCGATTATCCTCTTGCTCGGTGTATTCTTCTCACTTTTCACAGCAATCGTGTTGACGCGGACATTCTTGGGTTGGTGGGTTGGTCCGTGGTTGGAGCGACACCGGTGGCTATTAGCACCGAAGAGTAAATGGCCAAAAAAGTAAACTTATGTACAAACTGATTCAAAAAAGAGTATACGCGTATTGGCTTTCGGGAGCGTTGATGATCGTGAGTATCGCAATGCTGTCGGTGTGGGGTTTGCGGTTGGGGTTGGATTTTCGCGGAGGGACTTTGCTCGAGATGGAATGGAGCGGGGATGTGCCGGCGATTGATGTCTTGCAGACCGCTTTGCAACCGCTCAATTTGCAGAGTCTTACAATTCAACCCTCGGAAAACAAGCGGGTGATATTCCGCTATTTGGCCGCCGAAGATCAGACGAATGATCAGGTCGTGGCGGATATCAAAAAAGTCGACGCCAACGTTGCGATTACGCGTACGGATTTCGTCGGACCTTCAGTGTCAGGTCAAATCAAACAGAGTGCCTTCCAAGCCCTGATCATCGCGATGCTGGCGATCGCTTGTTATATCGCATGGGCGTTTCGCAAGGTGTCAAAACCGGTTTCGTCGTGGGAGTATGGTGTTCAGGCAGTCATCGCGCTCGTTCACGATGTGCTATTTACGCTGGGAACTTTTGCTTTCCTTGGGCACTATTACAATATTGAAGTGAATGCGCCATTTATCGCAGCAATCCTTACCATCCTTGGTTTTTCGGTGCATGATACCATTGTCGTCTATGATCGGATCCGTGAGAACCTGTTGCGACTGCACGAACGTGAGGATTTCGAGATTACCGTTAACCGTTCGCTCAATGAGACTCTGGCTCGGTCACTCAATACTTCGTTCACGGTGCTCTTCGTGTTGGCGGCACTCTTGATCTTCGGCGGAGAGTCTATTCGTGCGTTTTCATTGGCGTTATTCGTCGGTATCGCGTCTGGTGCGTATTCGTCATTCTATATCGCGTCAGCCTTGTTGGTTACTTATTACAAATGGCAAAAGAAACGCCGTAACGCTTAATTACAAAAATATATGTGGTCACCATTTAAGAAGAAACCGGAGGTTACTCCGTCGCCATCAGCGCCGTATCAGGATGAAAGTAAAAAAGTAAAGAAAGATGCCAAACCGAGTCTGCCGGCAGGGATGGCGGCTCCTGATACGAAGGATATGAACATGTTTCAGAAGTTCGCGATGAAGCGCTTTATGGCGATGAGTCCCGAAGAGCAGAAGAAGATGGCTGAGAAAATGTTGACTCCCAAGAATGTCGCCAAGCATAAGAAGGAAATTATGGAACAGCTCGAACAAGCGCGTAAGAGCGGCCAGATGTCCGACGATCAGTATCGGATGGCGAAACGCAAATTGGGTATTTAGTTTTGTGTCATTGCGAGTCCCGACTTGTCGGGATGCGGCAATCTCGTTTGAAAAACTTGTAGTATCAAATTTTATGAACCAAGAAGAAAAACAAAAAAATTTACTTTCAAGAAGCATCGTAGAAATAATCGGCAAAGACGAACTCGAAAAAAAACTTCTCGAAGGGAAACCATTGCGAATCAAATTCGGCATCGATCCGACCAGCCCAAATATTCATCTCGGGCGAGCCGTGCCGCTGCTCAAGCTGCGTGATTTCCAACAAGCCGGACACCAGATTGTTTTCATTATCGGGGATTTCACGGGGACGATTGGTGATACGAGCGACAAAGAGAGTGAACGACCGATGTTGACCAAAGAAACCGTTGAGAAAAATCTGCAATCGTATTTTGATCAGGCGGGCAAGTTGCTCGATATGTCATTGGTTGAGAAACATTATAATTCCGAATGGTTGGAGGAGCTTACTTATCGGGAGCTTTGTGAACAGGCGGATGTTTTTTCTGTGTCGGAATTTACGGCGCGGGAAAACATCGCCAAGCGAGTGGAAGTAGGGAAGCGTGTCTCGTTGCGAGAAATGCTCTACCCGATGATGCAGGGGTATGATAGCGTGGCCGTGAAGGCGGATGTTGAGATTGGCGGGACGGATCAACGATTTAATATTTTGGCGGGTCGAAAACTGCAAGAGCATTATGGGCAATCACCGCAAAATATTCTTTTATTAGAATTAATCCTTGGGATCGATGGGCGCAAGATGAGTTCGAGTTGGGGGAATACCGTGAATCTTACTGATGCGCCTAATGAGATGTTCGGGAAAATAATGAGTCTGCCGGATGAACTGATCGGTGCGTATTTCGTCCACTGTACGCGGATTGATTTAGATGAGATTAAACAACTTATGGAACCAGTGTGGGCGGACGAAGCGAATCCTCGGGATGTGAAGCTACAACTCGCCAAAGAAATCGTGCGGATGTATCACGGCGAGGACGCGGCACAGGAGGCGGAGGAGTATTTCGTGAACACTTTTTCGAAACACTTGGTGCCGGAGGAGATTTCGGAATGTGGTGCGGTGGTCGGAGCGGAATTGGCGCAACTTTTGGTGGAGCAAGGTTTGGCGACGAGCAAGACCGACGCGCGGCGCAAGATCGAACAGGGAGGTGTGACGATTGCGAGCGAACATATTATCGATGGATATTATACGCTTCAAGTGAAGGATCTCAATCAGGTGCTCAAAGTCGGGAAGAAAGATTTTCGTCGTTTGATAGTGAAGTAACTTAGCAATATGTCACAAAAAAAACTTGAGAAAATTCTACAAGAGGGATTGCAATCGATACAAAAAGCTTCCAATGAAGTTGACCTGATGATGGTTGAAGTGCGCTTGTTGGGGCGCAAGAGTGAGCTCTCGGCGCTACTGAAGGGTTTGAAAGATTTGTCGCCTGAAGAGAAGCGTACCCTTGGCCCCGCGATGAATGCCGCCAAGCAGCAGTTGACGCAGTCCCTTGCCGAAAAACGAGAGCAGTTACAAGAGGCGGATCATGACTGGGAAGCTGAAAGAATCGATGTGACTCTTCCTTCCTCTATCGGTTTGAATAGAAAGAAAAGAATATCAGGCGTGGGACACCAACATCCTCTTACAACCATTACCCGCGAGATCGAAGACATTTTTACTTCGATGGGATTTGAGATCGCCGATGGACCCGAGGTGGAAACAGAGTTTTATAATTTCGATGCGCTCAATATGCCGGCCGATCATCCGGCGCGCGATATGCAGGATACTTTTTGGTTGCAGATGAAAAAAGAGTCTGAAGATCGGTTCCTCCTTCGCACACATACTTCGCCGGTGCAGATACGGTATATGCAGACGCATACGCCACCGTTACGCATTATTGTTCCCGGACGAGTCTTCCGCAATGAGGCGACTGACACAACCCATGAACACACATTTTATCAGTTTGAATGCTTAATGGTGAGTGATGATATTTCGGTGGCAAATTTTAAGGCGGTCGGTGAGATGTTTTTCAGTCGATTTTTTGGTCAAGAGACGACGATTCGTTTGCGGCCAAGTTTTTTTCCATTCGTTGAGCCGGGTTTTGAATTCGATATTGCTTGCACCCTGTGTCATGGCGTTGGCTGTTCTGCTTGCAAGCAAGTCGGTTGGATTGAGATTGGTGGTGCCGGTATGGTGCATCAAAAAGTCTTGGTGGCAGCCGGGTATGAGCGCGATCGTTATCAGGGTTTTGCCTGGGGTTTTGGCATTCCTCGTCTTGCGATGATGAAGTATCACATCCCCGATGGACGACTTTTCCAATCAGGTGATTTACGATTCATCAATCAGTTTTAAAATATGAAATACAGTTACAAATGGTTACAGGAACTCAGTGGGACGGAACGGTCGGTGGGGGAGCTCGTCGAATTACTCACGATGCATGCTTTCGAAGTGGAGGAGGCGACTATAGTCGGTCTTGAGACTGACCGTGTTGTGGTAGGTGAAGTGATGCAACTCGAACCGCATCCGAATGCCGATAAGCTGCGTGTGGCGCAAGTGAATATTGGCACGGAAACCTTGACCATCGTGTGCGGTGCGCCCAATATCGCCGAGGGACAAAAAGTGGCCGTGGCATTGGTGGGGGCGATATTACCTGGAGACTTCGAAATCAAAAAAGCAAAAATTAGAGATATCGAGTCGAGTGGGATGATTTGCTCGCAAAAAGAATTAGGAATCGGTGAAGATCATGATGGCATCTGGGTTTTGCCCGCGACTACGGAAGTCGGAATTTTGGTGCGGGATATCGTCGGGTCGGATAGCCTGCTCGATATCAAAGTTTTGCCCGACCGCGCTCACGATTGTCTCTCGCATGTCGGGATGGCTCGTGAGATAGCGGCGCTCGAGGGACGAGTGATGGATTTTGATTATGATGGATTACAGGTCAGTGCGCTGGCATTGGCGACTCACTTTACTGTGCGTGTTGATGAGACGACCAAAACGAAACGCTATATCGGGGCATATCTGCGTTTGGGCAAACTCGGTTCGTCACCGGCGTGGTTGCAGTCACGTTTGAAAACATTTGGGATGCGTTCCATTCATCCGATCGTGGATGTGACAAATTTCGTAATGCTCGAACTTGGCCAGCCGCTTCATGCTTTTGATTGGGATACATTGCTCGGAAAAAAAGAAAAAAATATCACCGTGCGTGCCGCGATGGTTGATGAGAAAGTAGATTTGCTTGATGAAAAAACTTATATACTGCACGAAGAGGATGTCGTGATTGTTGATGGTGAAAAAGTATTGGCTGTGGCCGGCGTGATGGGTGGGAAAAATTCGGCGGTCACGAGTGAAACAACGGAAATCTTACTCGAATCAGCGTGTTTTGATCCGATAAAAATTAGGCGAACACGGACGCGACTCAATATGCGGACTGATGCGTCAGATCGATTTGAGAAGGGTTTGAGTCCCGATCTGGCAGAACGGGCACTGGCACGGGCGATCGAAATTCTCCAGCATCTCGCCACTGATAAAAGCAGAACTGAGATTGAAAAAGTCGAGGTACTCTCGCAACCGATAGATCGACAAGAATTAGTTGTGCTGCCCGAAAAAATAGACCAGATTTTGGGCGTGATGGTTGAGCGATCTCGAATGAAAGAATGTCTGCAATCGCTTGGTTTTACGGTGACCGAGCAGGAGCATTCGTGGTTGGTTGGTGTGCCCGTATGGCGATTAGACATCGACGGCGTGGCGGATCTCGCGGAGGAAGTTGGACGAGTATTGGGCTACCATCTCATCCCGACACAGACGCCGGTCGTCGCACTGCAATCACCGTCGATTGATATCACTCAAAGACGTATTCGAATACTCGAACAACAGCTCGTGGCCTATGGATTGAGTGAGGTTTATAATTATTCTTTTTATAGTGAACAGAGCGCGCGGGCGTTTGGGTTAGATATTTCGAAGCATTTAGCACTCGCCAATCCAATGAACCCCGACCAAGCGTTGATGCGGACGACTTTGCTTGTCGGTTTGTTACACAATGTTTACGAGAATCTGAAAAACTTTGATTCTTTTATGCTGTTTGAAAAAGGACATGTGTATGAGCGAGATGCTACTGGCGCAGTGATTGAATCCAAGCACATAGCCGGTGCGATTATTGGTGATTTTTTCGCCGCGAAGGATATCGTGGAAAATATGTTGGTTTCGCAGGGTATTCGAACTGAATGGCAGGCGATAGAGGGGGTGAGCGCTGTCTGGCATCCGACGCAAACGGCGGTCGTATCCGGTTGGTTCGATGGTCGCAAGACGAAACTCGGAACGGTTGGCGTCATACATCCGACACTACTCAGAAAAATGGGTATTAAACAGAAAAATATCGCTGCGTGGGAATGCTCGCTCGAGGTGATTGCTCAGGTGACACCGGAAACGCGCAGTGTTGAGTCGATCCGGAAATTTCCAACGAGTACTCGTGACATCGCCGTGTTTGTACCGAGCAGTGTGACTGTGGCGCAGATTATAGCAGAAGCCCGTATAGTTGGTGGTGATATTTTGTTGGATGTCGAAGTTTTTGATCGGTATGAAGAAAAAGATGAAGCAGGAAAAATCGCTCGTACCAGTCTCGCGTTCCATCTCACTTTCGGCGCATCTGATAGGACACTTTCGACTGAGGAGGTAGAAAAGCAGACTGAAATTATTCTTCAAACTCTCCAAGAAAAACTCCAACTCGAACCACGCCGGTAAAAGTATATAGTGGTGACAATTTGTCACCGGTTCAAACTTTATTGCTTGATTGACAGCGGTGCGGAAAAATGCTAGGATGAGGAGTTGCTTTTTTGTCTTTAGATGGGCGAAAGTGACGGTGGATTTTCCAAAAAAGAAGAAGTGACAGAGTGGACCATCGCGCCGCGTGAAATGAAAGTTTTGCGGGGTGAGGAAAGTCCGGACACTCTTCTTCTTGTGCTATACTTTATGTATACACGGTGAAGAAAACAGGGTAGCGGGTAACGCCCGTACGGAGTAATCCGAGAGGTGCGAGCAGAGACGCTTGATTTCGAAAGGAATCAGGCACCCAGATTTTTTTGGGTGAGCGTGGCTATATATTGAAGGCTACGATGAAACGGCTAAATCCTTACCCGAGTGCAAGGTCGCGTCCGCCAACCGGCGGAAGAACCGCTAGAGCTTTTTGGTAACAAAAAGTCGAGAGAAATGATGGTCGCCCTGATTTATTTCGGGGTACAGAATCCGGCTTATAGCTCTGTTACTTCTTGTTTTTTGGATATTTATATTTATGAAACGATCGGAATTGTTTTTTAGCGCGATTCAGGTGCCAGTTGATATGTCGATGATACTGTTGGCATCATTTTCGGCATTCACGATCCGTAATCTGCCTGAATTGGCTCTGTTTCAGACAAAACTCTACAATTTCTCACTGGGTGGTTATTTAGGAACTACGGCACTTTTGTTGCCGATTTTTTTGGTGGTGTATGCGCTGTATGGTCTGTATGACATTCGGGCGACACGGACATTTTGGCGGGAATCATGGCAGGTGTTCTTGGCGACTTCATTGGTGCTTGTTATTGTGATTATCAGTATATTTTTGCAACGGCAATGGTTTGCCTCGCGGTTTATTTTGTTGGCGGGATGGATTCTGGTGGCAGTGTATGTGGCGTTTGGGCGGGCGATACTTCGGGGGATACAGAAGTGGCTACTCGTTCATCGTAGCGTAGGCGTGCATCGCGTGGTGTTGGTGGGGAGTAATGGTCGGACCAAGCGGTTCACGAAACTGTTCCGTAAGAACCGTAGTTTGGGATATCGGGTGGTGGCGCAGATGCCAGGGGTGAGTATTGCAGAACTCAAGAACATCCAAATGCGACACGGTGTGGACGAAGTGATCATTACCGATGTAACGCTCACCGATGACGAGCAGGCGAAATTGCTCGATTATTGTCAGATCAAAAACATTGCATACAAATATCTGCCGACCACACTGCAAACATCGCGTTTGCGATTGGATTTATTTTATGGTGAGCCGATTATCGAGATTGAACACACGCCGCTGGATGGTTGGGGGAAAATCCTCAAGCGATCTTTGGATATCGTGGCATCTCTTGGCGCAATCGTTTTTCTGTCTCCGGTGATGTTGGTGATCGCTGCTCTCATCAAGCTCGAGGATCCGGATGGTCCAGTGATTTATAAGAACGAGCGCATTGGTGAGAATGGCAAGGTATTTTTTGTCTACAAGTTCCGCTATATGAAGTGGGCGTATTGTATTACGGATAAGAATCCAAATGTAGAGGAGGCGATGCGCTATGAGAAGGAGCTGATTCAAGAACGGAATGTGCGTGACGATGTGCTTTACAAGATTAAGGATGATCCGCGTAAGATGCAGGTTGGCGCCGTTATCGAACGCTACTCGCTCGACGAACTCCCACAGTTTTTCAATGTACTATTCGGCAGTATGAGCATCGTCGGACCGCGTCCACATCAGAAACGCGAAGTCGACAAGTACAAGGAATACCATCGTCGTTTGCTCACTATCAAGCCGGGTATCACCGGTATGGCGCAGGTTTCGGGGCGTTCGGATATTTCTTTTGAGGACGAATACCGTTTGGATGTCTACTATATCGAAAATTGGTCGCTCGGCCTGGATGTTGACCTCTTCTTCAAAACCATCGGTGTCCTCTTCCGCCGCCGGAAGAATTAAGGCTTTTCCGAGAATATGCTATAATACAAGGGTAATTCGTTACCCTTTTTTGCTATGAATCTTATCGCTCGATGGTTGGTCAATGGGCTTTTGTTTCTCGTAGTGGCGGCGATACTGCCCGATTCGATCCATATCGCGGGGATTGGTACCGCTTTGCTCGTGGCACTCCTGTGGGGGTTGCTTTCGATGACCCTGAAACCGATACTGGTTATCCTTACTCTGCCGGTGAATATTTTAAGTCTAGGTTTGTTTACATTTGTAATTAATGCTTTTCTGTTTTGGTTCCTTGCTCAGATAGTGAAGGGATTCGAGGTGGATGGTTTTGGCGTGGCGTTCCTCGGGGCGTTGATATTGTCAGTCCTACATCTGATTGCAGGAATGGCTTTTCGAAAACGAGAGGAGTAGGCGTGGTGTATAATTCCCGTTAAGATTGAAACGACCTATGCGAGTGGCTTTGGTGCATGACTATTTAGTACAATACGGTGGTGCCGAGCGGGTGCTCGAGGCTTTTTGTGAGTTGTTTCCCGATGCGCCGATTTATACGATTCTGTATGACAAGAATGCGATGCATGGCGCATTTGCGGATCGGGATATTCGTACTTCTTTCCTGCAACGCTCACCGATAGCGCGGCGGCATCATCGACTTTTCCCATTGTTGATGCCGGTGGCAGTAGAACAATTTGATTTTTCCCAATTTGATGTGGTGCTATCAGACTCGTCCAGTTATGCTAAGGGAATCATTACGCACCCGCATACGCTGCACATTTGCTATCTGCATACCCCGACGCGATATATTTGGGATGACTGTCAGAAATACGCGCAGGATTTTGGTTTTCACCCTTTAATAAAAAAACTGGTACCGTTGTTTTTGAATCCTATCCGCCTATGGGATCGGAGTGCTGCCCGTCGACCAGATATGATCATCACGAATTCGGATTTCGTCCGACGGCGTATTGCGAAGTATTATCGACGGGATTCGACAGTACTACATCCGCCGGTTGAGTTGGAGCGGTTTGCATCGGTCAATCGACAGGGTTCGTTTGCTCGAAAATATTTTCTGATGACCGGACGGTTGATCGCTTATAAACGTTACGATATCGTGATCGAAGCATGCAATCGGTTGCATCTCTCACTCAAGATCATCGGTGCTGGGCCGGAGGAAAAACGCTTGCGGCAATTGGCGGGTGATACTGTGGAGTTTCTCGGTCGGGTGGACGATAGCGAGCTTCCGCGATATTATGCTGAGTGTCGGGCGTTCGTGTTTCCACAAGAGGAGGATTTCGGTATCGTGGCAGTGGAAGCGATGGCGTCGGGTGTGCCAGTGATCGCGTATCGGAGTGGTGGTGCGATGGAATATCTCGAGAATGGTGTGACTGGTGTTTTTTTTGAAGAGCAAACGCCGGAGTCGGTGATGGAAGTATTGCGGGATTTCGATACGAATCGGTATAATTCATCACGCATTCGTGAACAGACGCAACGATTTGATAGGGTATTGTTCAAAAACCGGATACGGGAGTATGTGGATCATGCGTGGCAAAAATATCAAGATACATTGAATCGTAAAAAATAATCTATGGAACTTCGAGATTTTGTGAATATTTTTCTCAAGCAGAAAAAAGTATTGCTCAGTATTATTGTCGGCAGTATGTGTGTCGGTCTGTTTGTTTTTGCGCTACAAGTCTCCAGCGTGTCGGCTGATCTGACTTTGAATATCGCGCGTGCGGGTGTCCAGAACACGACCGACTATCGGTATGACGGGTTTTATCGCTTGCAAGCCGATGAGCGATTTTCGGATACCGTGGTGCAGTGGTTGGCATCGCCCCGCATTTTGAGCGATATCGCCAGTGAGTCGAAAGTCCAACTGCTGAACGCTAAGCCATGGTATTTTGGTGGTGCGGTGCGAGCAGAGCGTTTGTCCTCGCAGGTGGTGCGGGTGAGTTATCGTGCTACCAATGCGGGAGAAGCCGATCGTTGGGCGAAGGGTTTGCTCTCTGTGCTCAATCAAGATACGAGACAGCTGAACAGTACTGCTGATGATGAGAGTTGGTTTACAGTGCAGGGTGAGGCTCCAGTGGTGCAGGATGGACGATTTGGTTTGCCGGTTGGGCTCGGTGTGTCGGCATTTGTCGGTGTGTTCGTAGCCTTTTGGGTCGGGTTATTCCGGTATTATTGGAAGAAACGATAGATAGATTTGAGAGACTTATTATTTTCTGTCTTTGCGAGCGAAGCGCGGCAATCCCGTTTTAGAAAGGAGAGTCCTGTGTTTCTTGGAAGGGGATTGCTTCGTTTTACTCGCAATGACGGGCAGAAGTTATGCCGATACGAATTGCAGTGGATATCCGTTGTCTGACTGATGGAAAACATACCGGAGTGGAGGAATATACCCGACACTTGTTGGAGCAACTGCTCGTCATCGATACGACGAATCAGTATATTCTTTTTTATACCGCATGGCGCCGACCTCAGCCAGATTTTTCGTGGTTGGCTGCGTATCCCAATGTGACACTGCGGTGGTTTCGTGTGCCAAATAAATTGCTCAATCTCAGTCTGTGGTACCTGCAGTGGCCGCGTTTGGATACGCTCCTTGGTGGCGTGGATATTTTTTTCCTGCCCAATCTCAACTTCGCCGCTTTTTCGCGCAAGGTGAAGGTCGTGTTGACGGTACACGATCTTTCGTTCGATCGGTTCCCTGAGACATTTGGTTGGAAGCAGCGGTTTTGGCATACGTTGGTGAATTTTCGCGGTTTGGCACGTCGAGCCGATGTGATCGTGGCAGTATCGGATACGACCCGCAAGGAATACCTCGCTCACAAACATACGCATCACTCACATACCTTTGCCATACCCAATGGTATCGATGAGCGGTTCAGGATAATCGATCGTAATGAGCCGCAACTCCTGGCAGTCAAAGAGAAATATCATCTCCCGTTTTCATTCATTCTTTTCTTCGGGACGATCGAGCCACGGAAAAACATTCAGGCGTTGGTGGAGGCGTATGAATATCTCGTGGAGCACGGTGGTGCCGAGTGTGCGAAATATTCGCTCGTGCTCGCGGGGAGTCCTGGCTGGTGCTCAAAGGGGATACTGGAGAGAATTAATCGTTCTCCGGTGCGAGAGAAAATCATTCTTCTTGGGTTCGTGGATGATGCTGATTGTCCGGCTTTGTACAATCTGGCGTCGCTTTTTGTCTACCCATCACTTTACGAAGGGTTCGGGTTTCCACCGCTCGAAGCGATGGCGTGCGGTGTGCCGGTCATCGTGTCGCAAACATCGGTATTCCCCGAGACGGTGGGTGACGCAGGCATCCTCATCGACCCGCAGAATCCAGAGGAGATTTATCAGGCGATGCGTGAAGTGCTGGGTGATGCAGCATTAAGAGCACATTTACGATCAAAGGGTTTGGAGCGAGTTCAGCACTTCTCATGGAAACAATCCGCCCAGACACTCCACAAGCTTTGGAGAAAAATTACTAAGTGATATCAAGACAACCTATTTTGACAAATTTGACAAGAGTAAAAGGTTTTACAGAGGAGAGAAGCGCGACTTTTGCTCGGTAGGGAGAAAAAGTGACAGGTGTACTTGACATTTTACTCTTGACGGTTCGTGATATTTCTCATAGAGTATTGAAGCGAATTCTATAACCGATCGTTTTATAGATAAGTTTTCAGTTCTTTGAGCATTTCAAAATTTTGAGATTTGTGACGTGAATCTGATCAGCGAATCTGATTCCGTCTGATTGTAAAAATAAATCGTACAGAATAGAGTACGAAAACGGGTAAAAGCAAGCGCCGCCTCTTCTTACGAGAGACGGTGTTTGCTTTTCTTGCGTTTCGGGGTATTTCGCGCTAGGATAGGGAAATAGAAGGATATTTTTTGAGCTTGTATGGATCCGCAACGAATACGAAATTTTTGCATTATCGCGCATATCGATCACGGGAAGTCTACTTTGGCTGACCGTTTTTTGGAGGTGACTCATACCGTGGAGCACCGCAAGATGAAAGAACAATTGCTCGACCAGATGGATTTGGAGCGCGAGCGAGGGATTACGATCAAGCTTCAGCCGGTGCGAATGAATTATTCGTATGTCCCCCTCGCCTCAGATGAGGAGAGTCCGCCAGCTGGCGGAGGGGTGAGGTTGGAAGGAGAATATGTTTTAAACTTGATCGATACGCCCGGGCATGTGGACTTTCACTACGAGGTGTCGCGGTCGTTGGCGGCGGTGGAGGGCGCGGTGCTGCTCGTGGATGCGACCAAAGGCGTGCAGGCGCAGACGCTGGCGAACTTGTATCTGGCAGTCGAACAAAATTTGACGGTGATTCCGGTCATCAATAAAGTCGATCTGCCAGCCGCTGATGTGGAGAAGACCCTCAAAGAAATTATCCATATTCTCGGGTGTCGTCCAGAAGAAGTGATTCAGGCTTCGGGCAAGTCGGGGATCGGTGTGGAGGATATTTTGCGTGCGATCGTCGAGCGGGTACCGGCACCGCGGGGTGATGCGACTAAATCTTTGCGGGCGCTCATCTTCGACTCAGCCTACGATGCGTACAAGGGTGTGGTAGCGTATGTGCGCGTGGTGGATGGTTCGCTTCGTCGTGAGCAACTCATCCGTACGCTCGTGAATGATACTGAGAGCGCCACACTGGAAGTAGGATATTTCAAACCGCAACTCGTGGCAGAGGATGTGATCGAGGCGGGCGACATCGGCTATATCGCGACGGGTTTGAAAGATGTGGCGTCGTGCCGGGTGGGCGATACGATCACGACCAAGAAAACAAGTGAGAAAATTGAGGCTCTGCCGGGGTACAAAGAGATGAAGCCAATGGTCTATGCGAGTCTCTACCCGGTGGATGGCGATGACTACGGGATGATGCGTGATGCTTTGGAGAAGTTGAAGCTCAATGACGCAGCGTTTGCCTTCGAGCCGGAGAGTAACCAAGCATTGGGTCGCGGGTTCCGGTGCGGGTTTCTTGGGTTGCTCCATTTGGAGATCATTCAGGCGCGATTGGAACGGGAGTTTGATATCCTGCCGACGATTACTACGCCTTCTGTGGTGTACGAGATTAAATTGCGTGAGAGGGAGCAACGAGTGATCATGTATTCGCCGAGCGAGTACCCCGATCCCGCTTCGATCGAAATGGTGTATGAACCGTATGTCGATCTGCAGATCGTGACACCGGCGACGTATCTCGGGGCGGTGATGGAGGTAGCGAGTCATATCCGTTCGGAATACAAGAATACGGAATACATCGACTCTGATCGAGTGCTCTTGTCTTTCGATGCACCGCTCACCGATGTCATTATCAATTTTCATGACCAACTCAAGAGCGCTTCGTCGGGTTTTGCATCGATGAATTACGAGTACACCGGCTATCGGCCGAGCGATGTGGTCAAGCTCGATATCCTCGTAGCGGGTGATAAAGTGGAGGCCTTCTCCCGGATGGTGCCCAAGGGGCGTGCGTTTTACGAGGGCAACGCCACAGTACTCAAATTGAAAGAGGTCATTCCTCGGCATAACTTTATGATTGCACTGCAGGCGGCGGTGGGGAGCAAGATTATCGCACGCGAGAGTATCTCGGCCTTCCGTAAGGATGTCATCGCCAAGCTCTACGGCGGCGACCAGACTCGTAAGAACAAGCTCCTCGACAAACAGAAAAAAGGCAAGAAACGAATGCGCTCCATTGGCCGCGTCTCCATCCCACCCAAAGCCTTTCTCGATGTTCTGCGTAAGTAAGAAGATAAAAACGCACGGCCTGATTAATAGGTACGGCGTTTTTTCTTTTGGTTTACTCTGAATATGATATAATAGGAGGATAAGAGTAAGGGGGTAGTGTTTTTATTTATTAAGTATTCAGTATGACTAATGAAGAAACAAAACCGCCGCGATGGCAAAAGCGGAGTGCCAATGTCGAGTACGAGGAACAGTTGAATCGGGTTGATCGGTTTGCGGTGTGGATTACCGAGAAGGTCGGGACGATTGGTTTCTTTCTCATTATTTTTGTGTGGACTCTTTCGTGGTTGAGTTGGAATGTCTTCGCGCCGGATCGATTCCAATTCGATCCATTTCCTGCGTTTGTACTGTGGTTGTTCATCTCCAATATGCTCCAGATTTTCCTGATGCCACTCATTATGGTGGGGCAAAACCTGCAGAGCAAACATGCCGAGGTGCGCGCCGAGATGGACTTTCGGGTAAACCAAAAAGCCGAGCAGGAAAATGAACAGATTCTGAAGATGCTCGGGGAACAAAAGAAGATACTAGAAGAGATTGCCAAACGGTAAGTGCGGATGGTTTTTGGGGCAGATTTGCCAAAAGAGCAGGGGAGTGATAGTATGAGAACTGAAGAATTGTTGAAAGTATTTGAGCAAGAAGTGTTCAGTTTTTCTTTTATTTATCGCTAATAGCACAAGAATATGCCAGTTCCAAAACAGCATCACAGTCGCCTCCGCCAGAAAAGAGGTCGTATCCGGTTTGAACTCGAATTGAAGCAAACTCAGGAATGTCCGAAGTGTTCCAGTCCCATCCTCTCGCACCAGGCCTGTAGCGTGTGCGGTACTTACCGTGGTCGCGTTGTCGTTGGTAAGAAAGTGAAGGTCGCCGCAAAAAAAGTCGTTACGAAGAAGGTAGCTAAACCAGCTAAGAAGACGGTCGCGAAGAAAGTATCAAAGAAACCTGCTCGTCCGGCAGGCGGGGTAGCGAAGAAAGCCTAAATTATTAGGTTGTTCTTGTTTATTTTATTCTCAAAAATTAAATCAGTACTTTTTCTTATTCGTTATGGCCAATCGACATTTACAACGCTCGCTCGCTTTGCAGTCACTCTTTGAATGGGATTTTAATCAGAGTGATCTCGCCAAACTTGAAGAAGTGATGCGTCGGAATGTTTGTGAATTTGCTCCCGGGATGACTGATTATGCCTTTACCCGTGAGTTGCTCGAGGGCGTGGTCAAACATCAATCGAATATCGATCAGCTCATCGAGAAGTGCGCGCCGGAGTGGCCGATTGATCAGGTGACGGTGATTGATCGCAATGTCTTGCGGTTGGGGATTTACGAATTGCTCTACGGTGATTATGACGCGGTGCCACCCAAAGTCGCGATCAATGAGTCGATCGAACTCGCCAAGACATTCGGGAGTGATAGCTCGCCGCGTTTTGCAAATGGCGTTTTGGGGACGATTTATCGGGAGATGGGCGAACCGATGAAGGACGACAATTCAGAGAAGCACAAGGAAGCTTTGCGTGAAAAACTCTTTTCTGATGAGGCTTTTGCGCGGGTAAAAAAACAAGAAAAAGCACCCGTTGCAGAAAAGTCGGCAGTAACGAATTAATTGATACCCTATTTTATATGATGACATCTAAGGAAGAAGAGACTGTTTTGTTCGATGTGGAAAAATTTCAGACCGTTTTTGGAGTCAAAGTGAAAGATCCGAATTTTTTCCAAGAAGCGATCACACATCGATCGTATCTCAATGAACATCGCCAATATCCTCTCAATCATAATGAACGATTGGAGTTTTTGGGCGACGCGGTACTTGAATTGATCGTGACGGAATGCCTGTTCCATAAGTATCCCAATCCAGAGGGCGATCTGACCAGCTGGCGCGCTGCTTTGGTGAACGGTGAGATGCTCGCAAAACTCGGACAGGGATTGGGTATGGAGGAATTCCTCCTTATGAGTCGTGGCGAGGCTAAGGATACGGGGCGGGCTCGGCAGTATCTCGTGGCCAATGCTATGGAGGCAGTGATCGGAGCGCTCTATCTCGATCAAGGGTACGATGCGGCGAAAGAATTTATCGATCGGGTGGTTATGGTGCATCTCGATGAAGTCTTGGAGAGCAAATCCTATGCCGATGCGAAGAGTCGTTTTCAGGAGGAGGCTCAGGAACGACATAATATTACACCGATATATAAAGTGTTGCGCGAATGGGGACCAGATCACGATAAGCATTTCCTTTCCGGAGTATATTTACATGAGGAATTGATCGCCGAGGGTGAGGGTGCTTCGAAACAGGAAGCGCAACGCGAAGCGGCCAAGAACGCACTCGAAAAAAAAAGTTGGTAAAAATAATATAAAACATATGAAGCAATTTTTCAAGCAATTTTTTCAAACGGTTCGCAAGAGTATCTATGATCCTGAATGGTACGGAGAAGTGCCCGAGCGTCCATTGAGCAAAGGCATCAAATATTTATTGAGTCTGACGGTTTTCGTGGTGTTGGCTCAGGCAGTGGTAATGACACTGATTGCGGTGCCATTCCTCTCGACGATTCATTCCAACGTGAAAGCTTTTCATCAGCAACTTATTGCAAGTTTTCCGGATGAATTGGTGATCACGCAAACAAATGGTGAGGTGCACACGAATATGACTGAGCCGTATGCTATTCCATTACCTGAGAGTTGGAAGGAAAATTTTTCAAGCAAGGATCAGTCAAATAAATTGCCCGGTAACCTCGTTGTGTTTGAAACGAATAAGTCTATCGAACGACAAGATTTCTTTGATACTGACGCGCTGGTGTTGATTGGAAAAAACGAAATTGGTATTTATAACGCCGATCAGGAGAAGGTAGAGATCCGCAGCTTTGGCGGGAAATTCACAGACGGTGTATTGCTTGATAAAACCACATATGAGACTTCGGTGAATAAGGTATGGGGATGGTTGAAGATAGTGCTGCCGATTGTTTTGATCGTGTTGGTGCCGTTGATGATGGGCGTGGTCTTTATCGGAAAACTGGTATATCTCTTGTTCGGGGCATTGGTGGTCTGGTTGGGTGCGAAGATGGTAGATAAGAAGCTTACCTATAAGCAGGCCTTTAAAGCGAGTCTTTATCTCATTACACTCCCGATGTTACTTGGGATCGCGTTAGACATTCCTTTTTTGACTACGGTATTGCTGCTTGTCTTAGCGATACTTAATTTCCGTGCGCCAAGGGGAGAAGAGCCACAGGAGGTGGTATCGAAAATCGATGAAGAAAAACCTATTATCCTTCCCGAAGCAGTTATTGTGGAAGAAATAAAATAAATACTTATGCAATGGAGAAAAGTATTGGGGGTGGGAGGATTATTACTCGGCACACTGTTTTTGTCGGGATGTTCGGGGCCGGCGGGATTGCAGGGTACGAGCTCGACCAATGTGAGTATACTCAAATCGACTGATGACGGCACGACCTTCATAGCGAAGGACTCAGTGACGCCCCAGCAGACATTGAATGCCGAGGTGCTCTCGATGATCATCGACAAAGAACAAACGAGCCGTCTCTTTATCGGGACGCGCGCAGATGGCATCTACAAATCCGAGAATAGCGGTGACACTTGGCAGAAATTGACTTTTCCGCCGACGAAAGTATATGGTTTGGTACAGGATCCTATTAGTCCGAATGTTCTCTATGCCTCTGGCGCATGGCAGGATCGCGCCAAATTATATCGATCAGATAATAAGGGGAATTCGTGGAAAGAAATTTACACCGAACCGGCAAATGGACCCGTCATCACGGCATTGGCGCATAACTCGAGTCGGTCGGGTAGCCTGATAGTCGGATTGAGCACCGGTGTGCTCCTACGAACCGAGGATAGCGGACAGACCTGGATCAATGTTCCGAGTGCTTCAGATGCCGTGCTGCAACTCGCTTTCGATCCGGGGCATTCCGGGTGGATATATGCGCTCACACAAACCAAATTGTTACAGAGCAAGGATATGGGAAAGACGTTTGCCGAGATAATCATTAAGCCACGACCGACCGTGACCGACAACACGGCGACGGCTGCAAATCAAGCAGTGACAAATCAATTAAATGGCGGGATCATCGGCGCGCAATTCGTGCTTGACCCGATGGCGAGCGGAGTACTGTATGTCGGGACGCAGAAAAGTGGTGTTTGGAAAAGTACTGATTCAGGTGTGACTTGGGACTCTTTGAATGTCTTGAATAGTTCTAAGAAATATCCGATACGGGCGATAGCAATCAGTCCGTTTAATTCGCAAGAACTGATATACAGTAGCGCTCAGGCGGTATACAAATCGACTGATGGTGGTGCGGACTGGTCGACTTATCAACTTAACACCGGTAACACAATTGGTTCGATAGTGTATGACCCAAGTCAGCGGGGTGTGTTATACTTAGGCCTCCGCTCGTTTTAA
>JBAWZR010000005.1:0-30432 GCA_037142915.1 Candidatus Moraniibacteriota bacterium | reverse complement strand
AGTATTATCGCGAGTCTCCCGGTCAGTGTCAATGGCATCGGTATTAAGGAGTGGGCGTATTATACACTCTTCGGATTTCTCGGTGTCGGCATCGAAACAGCCATCACCGTCGCTCTCATTAACCGCTTCATCCAGATGTTCGTCAGCTTCCTCGCTGTTCCGGGATTTATTCGAAGCTCACTGAAAAAACAGGCTGTGTAAATTTTACAGTTGACTTTTCTTGCTTCGTTGTGTATAGTTTGGCTACAGTTACTTAAAAAAGAGGATTTGATCATGAATAAGCCAATAGCAGCTATCGATTTGGACGATGTTTTGGGACATTTTGTTCCGGCATTTTTTGCACATCACAATATCGTTTACGGAACGACATTCCAAAGAGAGGATATCTTCTCGTATGATTTTTTGGAAGTCTTGGAGGTGAGTCAAAAGGAAGTGTTAAAGCGCGTTGAAGAATATGCAAATGCGTATCTGTTGGATATAGAACCGATCCAGGAAGCTCAGATAGCAATAGAACAATTGTACCAAAGCCACGAGTTACATATCATCACCGCACGGGGAGAGGAATTTTCTGAAGTGACCGATCAATGGTTGCGGAGACACTTTCCAGGTATGTTTTCTAGAATTCATTTCGTTGGGCATTACACAACTTATTCTCGGGAAAAGTCAGTGGTATGCGATGAACTCCAAGCGGTAATTTTTATTGACGATTCCTTGAGGAATGTTTCCGGGCATACGGCATCAGACAGACAGATTTTTTTGCTGGATGCGCCATGGAATCAGTCGGATGAGATGATGCACAATGTAAAACGCGTTTTCTCTTGGCAAGAAATAATGGATTCATTAACATGAAAATCTCCAAGAGAGGTTTTTGGGTAGGAAAAAATACCACAAGCAAAAAGGGTTGTGCTTATACAGGCAACTCTTTTTTTATTTGCTTATTTTTATTGAGCCAAAGCACTGGCATCGATAATCTTCACGAAGTTCTCGGGACGGCCGTTGATGGTGAGGTTGTAGATGGAGGGAGTCTCTGAGCTGTAGATTTTTTTGAAGTCGACGATATTATTCACGCCTCCGGAAAGTTTGGAAGAACGATTGAGGCGGCCGACCGAGATGACGAAATAATCAAAGTGTTTGCCCTCGAGATCGTTTCTATTGAAACCGATGGTGCAATCACCGCGAAAGACGGCACAGACCGCGCCCTTATCCGACCAGATGGAGAGATTTTGCGGATCGGGGAGTTTGTTGAGATAGTCGGCGGCTTCGTAGCTGCCATCACCCATATCCTTGTAGTTGAGGAGGTATTTTTGCGGCAGGAGTGATGAGGCGTAGGCGAAATAGAACGGTCGCACGAGGAGGAGGCTCGGGAGGATGAGGAGCGTGATAAGTGCGACCGCCCAAGGAGTTGGGAGGAATTTTTTTATTTTAGTCGTGGAAATGAAAGAGGCAAAGCCGATAGCTGCGATAATCGAAGCGATCGGATAAATGATGATCTGATAGCGGACCGTGTCGATGACCTGATCGACCGTTGAGCCGAAGTAGTAGAGGAGCATAAAAACACTGAGACTGAGAACGATGATGGATTTTTGCGAATAGGTAGCGCGCTCACGCATATTGCGGACGAGCGCCCAGAGGAAAGCGAGGAGGACGAGTGGCGAGAGACCGAACACGAGACCATAGAGATCGGCGGAGATGGCGCGGGAATAGGTGAACCAGGCGGGACCGGCACCGATACCCTTGGGCGAAGCGAGGACGGTGAGGAGATCCATCGGGCGCATACCGAGATAGGTATTGATCATCGTGAAGGCGATACCGAAGAGAAGGAGTCCGGTGATGGTTTGGAAGAAACGAGTCTTATAGGTAGAGAGTGTATCGAGGAGTCGGCGGGTCAGCGCGTTCTTGAAGAGGAAGATATCCGCCACGATGAAGATGGCGATGGCGACGAAGAGTGGCCAGGTGGTTTCGAACGCCTTACTGAGAAAAGTACCATTGAGGAGGACTTTGGGCTTGACCCAGGCGGCCGGCCAGAGGACGAACATCGTGAGAAACGCGATAGCGATGATCGCGAGGTACTGTTTGAACGCATTTTTGAGGTAACGGGTGAGGTCAGGCTTATCCGCGATGACGATGTATTCGAGGAAGGGGAGGAAGAAGAAAAATATGATGAGGATATTGGCGGTGAACTTGGTGAGGAGCGAGAGTCCAAGCAGGATACCGGTACTCCAGAGGTAACGACGATCGTTGTCTTTTTTGAAGATGAAATAGGAAAGGAGTGAGAGCGGCACAAGTACCCAGAGCAAGGCATCGACATTGATGAGTAGTGACATACCAAAGATAATCGGTGAGAGACCAATGAAAATGAATCCGAGAATGGCGGTCAGCGGGTCGAAGAGTTTTCGCAGGAAGAAGTAATAGAGCAACAGCGCGAAGGTGCCGAAAATAAAACTGGGAAGGCGGAAATGAAAATTGATATCGTTGATCTCGGCAAGTTGAATCGGTGTTTTGGTTTTTTCCCGCAGAGCTTTGTACTGCATCGGGTCGTAGGAGAAGAGGCCAAAACCTCCCAGTGCGGCCGCAGTGATACCGGGTTTATCGTTGATGTCGGTGGATTTCCATCGTTGATCGGCCACCGCGCTCCAAAATCGAGGGATACGATCGTAGGTCCAATACGGTTCGTCGACGGCAGAGAATGAGGCTATTCGAGGTATTCCGAGGAATAAGTGGAGTACCAATACGGAACCGATAATGGCCGGCGTTAAGTATTTTTTGAACATAAGTGAACAGTATGTGACAAAAATAATAAGAGAGCTAAAACCCCTGCTCTATTGAAATCGTAGCATAAACGACTCTTTTTTGGTAGAGTACATTAGTTTGGTATGATATAATAAATGAGAAAATTATCGCGAGGATTTTTTATATGAGGCAAGTGGAAAATTTCTTTCAGAATATCAGGAAGCTGACCGAACAGAAACGCGGTCGGTTATTTTTATTGGCGCTCATTCTGATTGTCGGTGTATTTCTGCGATCATATAACCTACATAGTTGGCTCGATTTCGGTTCCGATCAAGTGAAGGACTTCACCGTTGTAAGTTCAGTTGTTGTTGATCATACGCCATGGCCACTGCTCGGGCCCGATATGAGTCATAGCGCAGCTCATATTGCAGGGGAGAGAAAGCGTTTTTTTGTCGGGCCGATGTTTTATTATTTCGAAATCATCTCGGCCAAGATTTTCGGGAGCTATCCGGACGCAATGGCATATCCCGATTTGTTGTTTTCCATACTTTCTTTGCCTCTTTTTTATTATTTTCTTCGGCGGTATTTTAGTATTCCATCTGCATTAGTCCTCATCAGTCTGTATTCGATTTCTTTTTATGCGCTTTCGTTTTCTCACCGTGCGTGGAATGTCAATTCGATCCCGTTTTTCGTTCTGCTTTTTCTGCTCTCCCTATATGAATTGATCCTCGCCAAAGAAAAAACTCATTGGGGCTGGGTAGTTGCTTTGGGAATCGCTCTCGGTGTAGGCGTTCAGCTTCACGCAATAGTGCTCGTAATTTTTCCGGCAACTTTGCTTTTTTATAGTTTTTTCTTGTTAAAGAAAAACCCGAATGTATGGAAAAAGTTAGGAGTAATATTTGTCATCGCACTTATCTTGAATACGGGACAAATATTGTACGAACAAAAAACAGGGTTTCAGAATTCTCAAGTTTTTTTACTTTCCTTGAAACAACCTAGTAGACAGAGTGCGTATGAAAAAATGACTCATGATATCGTGTTTCATATTCAGGCGAATGCCTACATACTTTCCTCAATCGGATCAAATACGGTCGATTTCTCAGTGGTAGATGATTTACAACATAAACTTAAAGCTCGAGAGATTGTGAAGAGTATTAAGATTATTTTCCAGCCAACCTTTCTCGTCCAGACGCTTTTAACTCTCATCCTTTCATTGTGTGGGTATGGATTGTTGATCAACGCTTTCCGCAAAGAATCAGATGAAAAAAGAAGAGCTTTTTTGGGTATACTTTTAGTGTATGCTGCCTTTACTTTCGTTGCTTTTTTCTCTCTGGATGCTAATTTGTTTCGTTATTTCGTGCATATCTTTTTCCTGCCATTTATATTTTTCGGTTTGCTTATTGATTTTCTCAGACGGAATCTTTCTAAAAGAATCTGGCTGACCACGGTAATTTTGTTGTTTCTGTTTCTTGTGGCTTCAAACATACTTTCGCTCTACCGCACAGTTGCCGTTTACACTGAAAAAAACAGAACTGATTTAGACAGTATCATTTTGGGAGAGCTCGAGTCGTCACTAGACTTTATGACTGATTCCGGAAAAAACAAAGAAATCTATCTGCTTGACGAAAACGGTCAGGGATTGTTTCTCGGGTCGCTCAGTGTGGTAGCTGGAGAAAGGAATGTCCGAATTATACTTATGGATATCAATACAAAAATTCCGAAAAGAATCCCTCTAGCGACTTCTCCGGTGAGGATGAATGCCGATGCGACGGTGCCCAAGGATGTTCCGTTGTTCTATCTTGGCTCAAGCTTAGAAAATGAATCCCAAACGGCGTTTGGAGATCACTCGGTCGAGAGCTATAAAAATTTTGGAGAAGTGCGGATTTATCGATTAAAGCAGAACTGATCAGGGATGTTGGTTCTGATTTCTGTTCCGATGCTTAGCTAAGCTTATTGTTAATATGATATAATAGAATGAAAGGGGAGATTTGCGGTTATTCTTGACGGGATTTTTATGCAGTTGTTGGAAACTTTCTTTCAAGGTATCAAAAGATTGACCGAACAGAAGCGTGGTCGGTTATTTTTATTGGCGCTCATTTTGATTGTTGGTGTGTTTTTGCGAACCTACCAATTTCGGGAATGGTTGTATTTTTATCCCGATCAGGCGCGTGATGCCATCATCAGCGAAGATGCCATCACCGGGAAAACTGATTGGCCACTCATCGGGCCGATCGCGGCGAGCACTCGGTTCAAGACTGGGCCGATATATTATTATTTCCAGATTATCTCCGGAGAGATTTTTGGAATTGGTCCCGACAAAATGGCGTACCCCGATCTTTTATTTGGCATATTGGCAATCCCGCTGTTTTATATTTTCTTGAAACGATACTTTAGTCCGCAGCTCTCGTTAATATGTACCGGATTATTTGCCGTTTCGACCTATGCCATTAGATATTCGCGATTTGCTTGGAATCCTAATCCGATTCCTTTTTTCGTGCTACTGTTCCTCTTGGCGCTCCTCGCATTTCTTGAATATCGCGAACGGGTAAGTTGGTGGTGGGCGGTGGCACTCGGCACGGCACTCGGCGTCGGTGTGCAGCTTCACACAGTCACCCTTATTTTATTTCCGGCGATATCTGTGTGTGTCGGGGGCTACCTCCTCTGGAAATCCCCTCGACTCTGGAAACAATCCGTCCTGATTCTTCTCGTGGCGGTACTGCTCAATACAGGGCAAATCCGCTCTGAATTAAATAACAACTTTGATAATACGAGAGCTTTTTTCAATACTTCTTCGGGCAGGGCGCAGGCGCAAACAACCGGATACGGTCAAGTCGTCCTCAATAATACCCTTAATTTTTCCGAGACATTCGCTCAAATTATCTCTTCATCTGGCAACCCTGATCAGTTTAATTTCCCCATAGTATTAGAACGGCCACATTTGTCACGGGATACCTATACTCCTCTCGGGTATAACTTATTTTTGGCTGGTATTGCAGTGAGCCTTGTTTTTTTCTTGTCCGGTTGTTGGCTCTTGGTGCGAGCATTTCGACGGGAATCCGATCCACGCAAGCGGGAATTCCTCGGACTCATGATTCTCTACAGTACGATGACATTCCTGATTTTTATTCCGATCAACGATGATCTTCGTCCTCGTTATTTTGCGCCACTCATATTCCTGCCATTCCTGTTTCTAGGTTTATGGTTTCAGTTCGTGAAGGAATATTTTTCTCGCAGTGCGATATATTTCGGTTGGGGAATATTATTGCTGTTGGTGATGGGAAATCTCTATACTATTACGCGCGAGGCAAAAGCGTTCATCGCGATGGATCGAAGTGGTCCACAGTACGTCGTCTTGGGCGAGATCGAACCGATGGCGGATTTCATTGGCGAGCAATTCGCTGGTCAGAAAAACATATATTTTTTCGCGCAGGGGAAATATATCCAAAATTATTTCAAGCCGATGAACTATGTTCTCAGAGCTAAGGGAATGGTGTTGAATCGTATATCTAATCAGAAAGATGTGCCGTCTGATATGCCAGTGCTCTCGCTTACTAGTGCGTTCGTCGGAGCGCCTTCCGTGTCGTTGCCTGGATTTACCGTGGCGACCTGCAAAAACTTCGGCAATCTTGGCTGGTGTCGATTGGATCCGGAAACAAAACAATAAAAAATTATGCGTTACGATTTTTCTTGTATAAAAAAAATCCCTCGACACATTTTTATTCTGACAGCGATCATTCTCGTTGGGACATTTTTGCGACTCTATGATTTTCACAATCTACTCGATTTCGGTTCCGATCAGGCCGTCGATGCGACTCGGATAGCCGCGGTGGTCGATGAGACTGCGCCGTGGCCATACTTCGGGCCAGATATGAGTAATTCGGGAAGTGGTGGTCGGGCGACCCGGTTTCGCCTTGGGCCGATGTATTATTATTTCGAGATCATCTCTGCCAAATTATTTGGCGTCACTCCTGATGCGATGGCGTATCCTGATGCTTTATTTTCCGTTCTTGCTATCCCACTTTTGTATTATTTTTTGCGGCGGTATTTTCCCGTTGATACTTCACTGTGGCTGACTGGACTCTATGCAGTATCTTTTTATTCGCTAACTTTTTCACATTCAGCCTGGAACCCCAATTCGATTCCATTTTTTACGCTCCTCCTCCTCTTGTCGTTGTGGGAGTTCCTCGTGAAGAAAGAAGCAGTACATTGGGGTTGGGTAGTGGCATTGGGCGTTTCACTGGGTGTCGGTTTTCAATTGCATGCCATCACTCTCGTGCTTTTCCCGGCGACGGCTTTCTGTGTATTTCTCTACACGATGAAACAAAACTGGCGCGTGTGGCCGAAGTGGTTGATTGTATTACTCATTTTTTTCATTCTGAATCTCGGACAGATTATTGGTGAGTTTGGTCAAAATTTTAAGAATACGCAGACTTTTCTTAACTCGGTGAGTGGCGCTGATTCTACTAGTAAAAGTGGCAATCCATACCCGAGTGAAACTTTTTTTGATAATGTGAGTTGTCATATCGAGGCAAATGCTCATATGCTCACCTCGTTTAAAACAGGGGATTGTAATTTTTTGTTCGTCCGAGTATTTGACTCGAGTTTACCCTCAAAAACGATTCATAAATTACAAAGTATCCCATCACTCGGTTGGATGGTGGGCATACTCGCGTTCTCAGTAGTAGGGTATGGCTTGCTTATCGCTCGTTTGAGAAAAGAAAAGGATCGACCAAAAAAACAGTTCTTAGGCTTGGTCTTACTATTTTCAGTTCTCTCTTTTATTGTCTTGTTACCGGTCGTGTCATCGGCGTTACGATATTTTGTCCATACTTTTTTCATGCCGTTGATTTTCGTCGGACTTTTGATCGAGGTTGCTCGCGGGTATTTCCCTCGGCGATTTTTCCTTCTCGTGGCTATGGTCGGTATCGTTATTATTGGAGCGAATCTTTTCTCGCTTCGGGAGTCCCTCAAAGATGGCGGTGTGCAAGGTCGGTTGACTTTGGGTCAAGCCGAGGCGATACTGGATACGATGGCGGAATTCGCGGGGCAGGACAAATGGCTGGTAATGAATACCCGGACGATAACCGATACTTTTCGTTCAGTCAGATTTCTCGCGAGCCTTCACCATTGGTCGTTGGAGAGTGTGGCCAATCGTAGCGATGCGCCGTCCGGTGTTCCAGTGCTCTTCATCACCCCCGAAATTGATACCGATCCTGGTGCCGAAGTGAAAGGCAACCCGATAGAATCCTATCGCTCAGCCGGTGGCGTGACGGTATATAAATTGAAATAGCGCATTCACTATGTCTGATATCTTTTGGAGCTGGAAAAAAATCAATCGAAAGCAGAAACTTTTTCTCATGCTCTTCAGTATTATCCTTCTCGTAGGCATCGAGTTTCGTACCTATCGGTTTCATGATTTCCTGCGGTTCAATGCTGACCAATCACGCGACGCGACGCTCGTCACCGGTGTGCTCGCAGGGACGACACAGTGGCCGCTCCTCGGGCCCAAAGCCGGCGGCACGGAATTTCGACTCGGTTCGATCTTCTATTCTTTTGAGATTGTTTCCGCCAAACTGTTTGGCGTGACGCCGGAAGCGATGGCGTACCCCGATCTTCTCGCTTCGCTCTTGGCTCTCCCTCTACTCTTTTTACTCTTGCGAAAATATTTTGATATCAAGACAACAGCGGGACTGACAATGATATTCGCTGTATCGTATTTTGCCGTCAAGTATTCACGGTTCGCATGGAATCCCAATTCGACACCGTTTTGGTCACTGCTTTTTCTTTATGCTTTGTATCAAGTAGTCGTTCCGGATGACCAAAAAAAGAAATGCTGGGTTTGGTGGTCGGCGGTTTTAGGTGTGTCTTTGGGAGTCGGCGTCGAACTTCACACATTACTCCTCGCTCTCCTGCCGATAACGCTTGTCATAGTATTCGGATACTCGATCTGGAAACAAAAAACCTCGCACCTCTGGAAAAGTTTGGCGGTAGTTGTCGCTTTCGCGTTACTCATCAATACGCCGCAAATCGTCGCGGAATATCAGACGAGTGGCGCCAATGTCAAATCGTTTTTCGGCGGAGTGAGTAATAAACAAGGCAAAGGCAAGGGGCTGGTCGCCAATATATCGAAGGACGCGCTCTGTCTGAGTCAGGGGAATGTCTATATGCTCTCGGGCTATGATGTCTCGGATACCTGTGATACGAAAAGTCTTGACACGGCATCAGGCATGCTCATAACCGTGGCTGGATTTATTTTCTTCTTCGGCGGTATGTGGATTTTTATACAATCCTTCCGACGGGAGCGGGATGAACAGAAAAAATATTTCCTTGGTATACTCTTGGTATATCTCGGTATCCTGTGGCTAATGCTGATACCGTTGGCACAGGAGGTCTCGATGCGTTTTTATCTGATAGCGCCGATTATGCCATTTCTCTTGCTCGGACTCTGGCTAGCCTATGCTCGGGAGCGATTGGGCGGGGAAGTCGGTGAGAGAATTGCTCTTGCTGTGATCGTTTTGCTCTGTCTCTCCAATGTCTATATCTCAGCGACGACACTGCGAGATACGGGCAATTTTATGCGACCAGGTGAAGATGCGAGCGACTTTGAATTCATCACGCTTCAAGAGGCGCAATCGGCGGCAGATTTTATCGTGGCAAATACGACCAACAAGGAAGTGGTTCTCGACGGCAATGCGTTCGTCGTTTTTAAAGCGGGCAGATCAATCGGCTATCTGACCAAACAATCAGGAGTCACGCTCACGATTAAAACCAAGGAGCTCACCCCTAGTCCCGGTACCCCCATTTTTACGCTTGATAAAACGACAAAAAAACCAGAGAATACTGTGTATGGACGACCAATAGAAAAAACCTTCATCATCGGCCGCTTGATGCTCTCCCTGAGCCGAGCGCAGTAGCTTGGATTGATTTCTTGTTGTACACTGAAATTACTTCTATTTTCATTCTTATTTATGAATATCTCTTCTTGTAAAGCCTTTTTCCAGAGTCGACGGGGGATGGTGTTCGCGGTGGCGGTGCTGATGCTGCTCGGGTTCGCGGTACGATATTATCATTTCAACGAATGGCTGTATTTCAAGATGGATCAGTCGCGTGATGCGGCAATCATCGGCAATGCCGTGCTCAATGGGCCAGAATATTTGCCACTCCTCGGTCCTCGTGCTGGTGCGACCACATTGGCTCACGGGTTTCTCCGTACCGGTCCCGCCTACTATTATATGCAGTATTTTTCGGGTGTATTGGCCGGTTCAGTGGAGCCATACGTATTCGCGTATCCGGATTTGTTTTTTGGGATTCTTGCTATCCCGATGTTGTTTGTGTTGTTGCGATTGTATTTCCCGCGCGGGACAGCTTTCGGGGTGACGACACTGTATACTTTTTGTTTTCTTGTTATCGAGTATTCGCGTTTTGCTTGGAATCCCAACACTCTGCCATTTTTCATTTTCCTTGCTTTCTACGGACTCCTGCGATTTCTCAATGAGATTGACCTTAAGCGGCGCTATAAATGGTTAACTTTGTGGATTGGCGCTCTGACTATCGGCGCGCAGTTGCATTTCTTCGGCGTGTTCAGTTTGATCGGGATTTCAGGTTTGATGGTGATCTGGCATTTCGAGCTCTGGCGGGCGGAACCCTGGCGGATGCTTCGGGCGAAATCCGTTTGGCTCCCGATAGTCAAATATACGCTTACCGGGGTGGCAATCGCTTTGTTTCTCTATACACCGGCGATTATCAGCGATACCTACCGTCACGGAGAGAATATCCATAATTTTTTCGAAGCGATGGGGAGTAAACAAGATAAGGCGGCATTATCCAAAAAACTTGCGACAAGTCTTGATCAAAACTCCCAATACTATTGCCTCATTACGACAGCCCAGTGCATGACTGGGAGCGGTAAAAGTAATACCTTGCCAGAGCTAGCTACTGCACTCTTCATTCTTTTTGGCATAGCTTTTTCCGTTATTCGCTTGCGAAAGCTTCCCGCCGGTATTCAAAAGGATTTCTTACGCTTGGTAGTTGTGTGGTTCGCGGTATTCTCGATACTTTCGATACCGGTCGCATCCCAACTTCGCCCGAGATTTTTTCTCGTCGTGATGGCATTACCGTTCATCTTATGGGGCGTGTGGTTTGAATATATGCAGGAGCGTTGGAAGCAGAATGGTCTTTTGGCAGGGTTGGTTTTGTTTATTGTCTTATTCGGATTGAATGTGCAGGGAACTCTCGCTTGGTTTCACGAGCAGTCGCAATCGCAACTAAAAGATACGCCAGTCACTCGGACACTTATCCTTAAAAATAAAGACGGCGTGACACTGGGTCAATTGCAACGGGTGACAGACTTTATGTATGCCCATTTGGAGAAGGGGAATCATCTCTATTTCTATGTGAAGCCCGAGCATATTTCGCCTATCAAATACCTCCTGCGCCTCAAGCAAATGAACGATCCGGGACTTATCTATCAGCCGATGACATTCAACGAAGATCCGAAGGCACAGTACTTTGTGGTAGTTCCTGACACCGCAAAAGACCCGCTCGCTCCGGTTACCGCGAAATTTGGTCAGCCGTTTGAGGTGATTGCCTCCCAAAAAACAGGGCAACTCTTCGTCGTAGAAATCCGTTTTACGGATCGTCCAGTGTCAGCTGATTTTCAGATAAAAGAAAGTGCCTCCTCGGAAGATAGGATTTTTTGGGCAGATGTGTTTGGCAATAAGCAGGCTGTTTCGGTAGATATTCAAGAATAACCACACGAACTATGACACGCTTCTTTGAAAAATACCCTCGGGCATGTATGCTTGGTTTTTATATGATACTGACAGTTGTTTTTACTTTTCCATTGATATTCCATTTCCGTTCGGAGATCCCCAAAAGCGGCAGTGATGTATATCAAGGTCTCTCGACTATTCATACACAAGTGGAAACAGCACGATCGATGGGCGGTGCGGGACTCTGGTATCTCGCTAAACAGAGCGGAACATTTTTGTGGTTTTCGCTCGCCAGTCTGGCGCTCGGTCCGGTCGCCGGGTACAACCTCGTTTTTCTGTTGACATATTTCGTGAGCGCAGTTGGGATGTATTTTTTGGCATTTCATTTCACTCGCCATCGGATTGGATCATTGGTCGCTGGAGCTATCTTTGCTTTTGCACCTTTTCATGTGTACGAGTCGACTGCTGTACATTTTGGCGTGATACAACAGCAGTGGCTCCCATGGCTTATATTGTTCTTTGCTCGCTTTCTCGAAAAGCGAAAGTTAGAAGACTATTTTTTGTTCGCGTTATTTTTCCTCCTTGTAGCCTTGACTGAACATCAGATGTTAGCTTTTACGCTTCTTTTTCTCCTCGTGTTTTTTGGAATACGCTGTTTTCAAGATCGACGCCTGCTCGTCAATCGAAAATTGTGGGTATACTTCTTGGTGTCGGCGGTGTTGTTAGGATCGCTCGCTTTTACTGTTTTTGGTAGTCTTCTCCAGGTGGCGACTTCGGACAGTAATTTTCTTGATCCAGGGATGGGCGCGGCGGAAAAATACTCAATGCCGTTTTTTGCGCCACTCGTGCCGCCGGCTTTTTCTTTTTTTAAATCCCGGGTGGAATATTTTCTTGGCTTCGCTCTTCTTGCCACGGTTATCTGGCTCATTCGAAATACTTGGAAAAAGCGCCAAAGCTCGCGTGATATGGAGACACGCCGAGCCGACCGGCCAATCTGGTTGTGGTTCTGGCTTTTCGTGGCATTCTGGGTGCTGGCACTCGGCCCAACCATGGATATCGGTTCTGTTACCGTATATTTACCCTATTTTCTCGCGTATAAATTCTTACCGTTTTATGAAAATATTCGTGTAACGGGGCGCCTCTTTCTCTTCACGATACTCTCATTCTCGATGTTGGTCGGGTATGCGATACTGCGACTCGAAACGATTTCTCACAGAAGTGTTCGTCAACGACAGCGTATGCTCGCTGCAATTATTCTCGTGACATTGTTGGAATTTTGGGTGGCGCCCTTGGCTCTTATGCCGATCGAGTACTCGCCATTTTATGACAAGATTGCCCAGGAATCGGGGGACTTCAAGTTGTTGGAGATTCCAGGGAGCACGGATTATGGATTCGCAAGTTATAAGATGTTTACCGCAAGTATTCATCACAAGCAATCGCTCGATGGGATGCCACTCGCCCGGAAAATCAAGGACCAGTTCAAGATGCAGAATAGTACGCCGGTCATCAAACAGTTGCTTTTCTCAATCCCCAAGGGCACCGATGTCGTCGCGAATCCACCCGAAGATGCGATCGCCCAGACCTACTTCGATCAGGCGACAGATATTCTTAATTTTTATGGCGTTCGCTACATCACGCTCAACAAAAATTATACTGAGCCAGAAACATTTGCCAACGAAGAGAAATTCATTCAAAAGTATGTGTGTAATGACAATCGGTATGAGGACAGTTTCCTCGTTGCCTATCGGGTCTGCGCCAAGACGCCCTCACTCGTTTACCTTCAATTCAACAATGACAATAATCAGTGGTCGCCCGATGTGAAAGACAAAAAAACCGACTTGGTCTATCGGGCGATGGGGGATGGCGCAGTCCTCGAAATTCGCAACCTCTCACCACGAATGAAGTCGGCGAAGCTCTCCATCCGTTTCTCTACCACGGTCGCGCGCAAAATATCGGTCGAGGATTCTACTGGACACAGCCTCCCCGAGCACACGCTCGACCCCGCTCAGCCGCCCGAGATAATCACGGTCACCGTACCAGCAGACAAAGGGACGACCACTCTGACATTCTCCGTCAAAGATCCCGACGGCAAGTCTGTCACCGTGAAGGACAAAAAGAACTCCACCCAAGCCCCGCTCGTCAGCGGTATGACGGTTGAGGTGGTGGAGTAATATCTCTAAAAAAGTTTATGAAAATACAAAAAAATCGTGTAGGTGTATGGATACTTGTGATGGTCATTTTAGCTTTTTCGGTTTGGCTGATTGGTTCGAAAATCGAACAGAATTATAAAACAACCTCATTGACCAATCAACATATAGACAAGACGACCTTTCAAAAAATTCGTGAGAATGTATCAAACACCGCTCAGGCTGCCTTGCCTGAATGGCTCGCCAAAATATCTAAGGTCAACATACGTGACTTCGGGTTTCAGTCCTACGAAGATATAAGTAGAGCAACTTTGGCACCACCGATACCGGTACTTAGCCCAGATCGAGATGCTGATAAGCAAGCTATTGAAAAATCCATTGAGGAACGACGGCCTGATTATTGGCTTGTCCCGATTGTGGTTAATGACCGTATAACTTGTTTCTTGTCGGTCAATTCTACTGATAGCGAACAACCGCGTGTGACGGGACTTAATGGGAAGTCTTATCGAGGAAATAGAATTGAATCAGTACTACGCTCATTTGATGAATCAATTTCTTCATATCAGGAGAATTTGTATATTCTGATCTTCTACGAACCTGATACCGATTTCCTTCTTACTCGAAAGAGCGACGAGCAGTGGAAGTGGTTTGATTTTGGAGGAATAAATGGAGATGGACCAGTTACGCCTTTAAACGAAAATACTCTATCAGAAACTTTGATGGGCATTAAAAATCAAAAACCGCTTCGAAGGTAGTATGTTTTGGGTGAATTAATTTTTATATTTCAATTCTCTCTACACCGCTGAGTTGCGAGAGCTGGGTGCGGAGGTCAATGGAGAGAGCGACTTGATAGGCGGTCTTTTTGACTGGATGGTTGGTTTTTGCTACACTTGCGGTATGACCCAACGAAAAATTATCACCACTCTCAAATCATTTCAGAAAGCCCCCGCAAAAGGAAAGATGCGCCGAGGCTATTTTGCTATGTTCGAGAAAAAGATGGCTTACCGCACGACCAAAGGCGAGCATCCGCAGATGACCGCCAACACGGTCAATCGAGTCTTTGAAAAAATCTCGGCGAAACGACATGACTAAAAAGCTTCTCGGAGAAACGACTTACAAACAAACGGCTCTCGGCATTATTCCGCGTTCTCAACTCATTCCGCTCGAAGTGGAGGGGATCAAGAGGGCGTGGGATTTTGTTTTGCAACAGAAAGTGAATGGTCGATTGCCAGTTACTGTTTCTTTTCTCAAACGAATCCATCGAGAAGGGTTTGGTTGGATATTTCCTGAAGCAGGCGGAAAGTTTCGAACTCTCGAAGTGTCCGTTTCGCGACACACGCCACCGAAGTCCTATGAAGTTCCTCAACTCATGGAGGGTTTCTTAAGAGATCTTCGTGTGAGAATGCGCTATCTGCCTGGTATTGATCACGAAACTTTTCTGAGTGAATTGATCGCTTTACTCGCATGGGCGCATCATTGGTTCCTCTGGATACATCCCTTCCAAGATTATAACGGTCGGATTGGACGACTCCTCATCAATATTATTTTGCTTTCATACGACCTGCCACCTATCGAACTGAAAGTCGAAACAGCAACCGGACGAAAGAGATACATTGAGGCCTTGCAATTGGCTGATGATCACCGCTTTGAAAAATTAGAACAGCTGGTCAGCGAAGCTCTCAATGAAGCTGTAGAAGAAATATCCAGTGGGCAGAATAAAAAATAATCCAAATTTTTATCTTTCAATTTTTTCCACCCCGGAGAGTTGCGAGATCTGGGTACAGAGGTCGGGGGTGAGAGTGACTTGGTAGGCGGTCTCGATGAGTTGGCCGTGCAGGCGGACGAAGACTCTCGTTTCACCTTTGGGGTATTGCTCAAGTGTGGTTGAGAGCATCCGTAAAAATTCTGAATCGAGATTGTCGGTGAGCTGGAGAATGAGTTTGCTCGATGGAGTTCCCTCAATAGACTCAGGGTTATTTTTTTCATCTGTTTTTCCGTTCTGAGTCGGGGATTGCCACCCCCGCCCTTCGCGAAGAGCGGGGTCGCAATGACAAGTATCTGTTGGCGTTACACTTGTTGTATATTCGCCTTGCGGTTCGGCGACGCGATCAGGTTGTTGAACGGGTGCGTGTTTGTGCTGAGTGGCGAGGACGCGTTGGAAGGTCTCGATGCTCTGCGGCGTGATGCGCTCGGCACCGTCAGCCATAATCTTGAGCGAGCCGTCTTTTTTGTTGACTTTACCACTGACGAGAACGATAGTGTCAGGCTGCCAGATCGCTTCGGTGGCTTCGGCAACGCGAGGGAATACGATTACCTCCACTCGACCAGTGAGGTCTTCGAGATAGGCGAAGAACATCGGTTTATCCGATTTGGTCATGATTTTTTTTACCGTAGCGATGACACCACCGACCTTGATAGGGGAGAGATCGGGGAGTTTATCGGCATCGTGAATCGTGGTCGCCACTTTCTCCAAATAGTCTTTGAATTCCGAGACTGGGTGATCACTCACATACAATCCGAGGAGTTCTTTCTCCCACTGGAGTTTTTGTTTTTTGATAGCGGGTGGTGCTTGCGACAGTGTGAGTGTGGTGTTGGAGATGGGGAGCGAGCCGAAGAGGCTGTCGTGATGTGTATCTTTGATGCGCTGGGTGTTCTTGGAGTGCTGCAAAATTTTGTCGACACTCGCGAGGATCGTAGCTCGTTCGTCGAATTCATCCAATGCACCGACTTTGGCCAGCGCTTCGAGGGATTTTTTATTCAGATCTTTGGTCTGGACGCGTTCAATGAAATCACCCAATGAGGTGAATTTCCCGTTCCTTTTTCGCTCTGCGACGATTTCTTCGCTGGCATTCTTACCGACATTTTTGATGGCATTCAGACCGAAGCGGATATGCTCCTGCATTTCTCCCTCTCCTGGGCTGAGGAGAGGGTCGGGGTGAGGTTGGGTTGAATGAGCGGGGAGCGATATAATCACCGCGAAATCCTCGAAGCTCTCATTGACCGACGGTGGTAGGACATCGACGCCCATCTCGCGACATTCGTTGACTTCGATGGCGATGCGGTCGGATGAGGATTGATCGCTCGTGAGGAGGGCGGCCATAAACTCCGCCGGATAGTGCGCTTTGAGGAAAGCGGTCTGATACCCGATGAGCGCATAGCACGCGGCATGCGAACGGTTGAAACCATACCCCGCGAACGGTTCGATGAAGGTGAAAACCTTCTCGGCGACACCACGGGCGACACCCTCACCCACGGCTCGATCGATGAATTTTATTTTTTGTTCCTGAATGAGTGCGAGGATTTTTTTGCCCATCGCCTTGCGGAGCACATCGGCCTCGCCCATCGTGAAGCCTGCTAGGTCGCGAGCGATCTGCATAACCTGCTCTTGATATACTACGACGCCGTAGGTATTACTCAGAATTGACTCGAGCTTGGGGTGGAGATATTTTACTTTTTTTCCATGCTTGCCATCGATAAAATCAGGGAGCCACTCCATCGGACCGGGACGATAGAGAGCGACCATCGCGATTATATCTTCCAAGATAGTTGGCTTGAGCTGTTTGAGATACCGCTTCATCCCGTTGGATTCGAGTTGGAAGACACCGGTCGTGTGGGCGTCTTGGAGGAGTTTGAAGGTCTCACTATCATCGAGTGGCAGTTTGTCCATGATATCAGAAACGAGCGCCGTCTCTGGGTCGAGTCCGAGTCGTTCGCAGAGTGCCGGCATTTTGCCGAGTGCCTTCACGATACGCAAAGTGTTCTGCATGATCGTGAGGTTTTTCAATCCAAGAAAGTCCATTTTGAGGAGACCAAGTTTTTCCACCGCACTGGATTTGGTCGAGGAGGCATACTGGGTCACCACGCCTTCCCGACTGCCCGAGACATTTTGGATAGGGGAGTACTCAGTCACCGGTTTGTCGGTGATAACGACACCACAGGCATGCATCGAGGCATGCCGAGCGAGTCCCTCCAAGTGGCGTGCAGCATCGATGACTTTGCGGGCATCGGGATTGGTATCGTAGAGGTGTTTGAAATCCGGCGCTTCGTCGAAGGCCTTCTCGATCGTGCAGAACATCGGGATTGCCTTGGAGATCTGGTCACACAGGGAGTAGGGGAATCCGAGCGCTCGCCCGGTATCGCGTACGGCTGCCCGAGCCGCCATCGTCCCGAAGGTGATGATCTGCGCCACGTGATCATGGCCATACTTCTCGCGGACATAATTGAGCACGGCATCGCGTCGATCATCGGAGAAGTCCATATCGACATCCGGCATTGAGATACGCTCCGGATTGAGGAATCGTTCGAAGAGGAGATTATACTCGATCGGATCCATGTTAGTAATACCGGTGAGGTAGGCGACGAAACTCCCTGCTGCCGATCCTCTGCCTGGGCCAACGATCACATTGTTATTCTTCGCCCAGTTGGCATAATCCTGCACGATGAGGAAGTACGACGCAAAACCGGTTTTCTCGATGACGGACAATTCATACTCCATTCGCTCCCGATGTTTTGGTTCGACTTTGCCGTCGTAGCGTTTGACGAGACCTACTTCGCAGAGTTCGCGCAGGTATTCCTGAGCCGTGAGACCACCCGGCACTTCGAAATGAGGGAGGAGTGTCTGACCAAGCTTGATAGTGACATTGCAGCGGTCGGCGATCTTCTGAGTATTCTCGAGAGCATCAGGTGTCGCTCTGAATATTTCACCCATCACTTCGGGCGAACGCATCGAGAGATCGAGGTGCATCAGACTGATACGATTCGTATCGGAAACTTTCCAGTTATTCTGGATGCAGAGCAAAATGTCCTGAATTTCGGCGTCCTCGGGATGAATATAGTGCACATCGACCGTCGCCACGAGCGGGATACCGGTTGCGCGAGAGATTTTGATTAGCCCCTCATTGGCGATAACCTGATTTTCGTAATTGGGATGCGGCTGGATCTCAAGATAGAAATTATTTTTGCCAAAAATTTCCTCGTACTCTCGGGCGATAGCAGCGGCACGCTGGTCATTGCCCTGCACGACGAACGATGCCACCTCACCGGTCACCGAGCCGGAGAGAGCGATCAATCCCTCGTGGTATTTCTTCAGGAGTTCTTTGTCGACGCGTGGCTTGTAATAAAAACCCTCGAGATGGGCGATCGAGATGATCTTCATCAGGTTCTGATAACCGGTATCGTTTTCGGCGAGTAAGACCAAATCAAACCGCTTACGATTTTCGCCGGTGTTATTGCGGTCGTGGAGATCCTTACAGACATTGACCTGCGTGCCGATGATCGGCTTGATGCCTTTCTCTTTGGCGTGGGTGTAAAATTCGATCGCTCCGTAGAGGGCAGTATTATCAGTCAGGGCGAGCGCGGTCATACCGTACGCCTTCGCCTGGTCGAGCAGGTCGTCGATTTTGGCCGGTGCGGTCAGGAGGGAATAGTGACTGTGGACGTGAAGATGCGTGAACATAGAGGGGTTTCTCGCCGCATAGCCCGGAGTAATCGTGAGGGTTTTGCCGGTGAGAAAAAAACAAATAAGTGCCTTCAGTATAGCCTAAAAAAGACAAAAAGAAAAGTTTTTGCTATAATAAAGGTCTGCAAAACCATGATTTTATGCTGTGGAATAAGAAAAACTCAAAAAACTATGCTGACTTCGAGATCGATGATGCCGTGCTGACCGTGACGGAGAAGGACGCCGCGCAGATCGAGTGGCCCATCAATCGGCGGATGTTAAATGTGCTCTGGATTTTTTCGGTCACTATCCTGGTCGTACTTTTTGGGCGAGTCTTTTTTCTTGATGTCGTCAAGGGCAAGACCTATCGGGATATCGCCATACAAAACAGTGTACGCTCGCTCTCCCTGCCGGCACCGCGGGGGATCATCTACGATCACTCCGGAGTGCCCTTGGTGCGAAATATTCCCGATATCTCACTCGTGGTCATACCAGCAGACTTACCTCGCGATCCGGCTGCCCGCACCGCTATCAAAGAACACTTGAAACAGCTTTTTGTATGGGAGAATGATGATTGGGAGAAGATTTTCGATGCGCTCGATGTGACTTTGCTCGTCCCTATCATAATTCGGGAACATCTCACGCAGGAAGAAAACCTCCTTTTCGCCGTGCAGGAAAAAACGCTCACTGGTCTGACATTGATCACTTCCGCTGAACGGGAATATATCGATAGTACTATTTTTTCGCCACTTCTTGGGTACGAGGGTCGGATCAAGCAGGAGGAACTCACTGCGCATCCCGAGTATCTTCCCAATGATTCGATCGGCAAACAAGGCCTGGAAAAAAGTTACGAGAGCGTGCTGCGTGGGATGCGTGGCGGTATCGATACCGAGGTGACCGCGAGTGGCCGGAGTACTCGAGATCTTGGCATCGTACCCCCTCGACCAGGCAATGACATCATCCTCAATATCGATGCGGAATTGCAAAAAAAATCCTACGACGTATTGCAGAATATGCTTCAGAAGCAGAACTTGAAATCCGGAGCGCTCATCGCGATGGATCCGCGTACTGGCGCGGTATTGGCGCTGGTGAGCTACCCGAGCTTTGACAATAATCTTTTTTCCAAAGGTATCACGACGGATCAATATTCGGCGCTCATCAATGACCCCGATAAACCGCTCTTCAACCGTGCCATATCGGGTGAGTATCCTCCGGGTTCCACTTTCAAACCGTTCGTCGCCTCGGCCGCGCTTACAGAGAGAACGATCACTGAGTCCACGACCGTTCTCAGCACCGGGAGTATCAATATCGGGAGTTTTGTTTTTCATGACTGGCGTGTCAACGGCATCACGGATGTGCGTCGTGCTCTAGCGGTTTCTAGTGATATTTTTTTCTACGCGGTCGGTGGGGGATGGGGGAACGTCACCGGACTTGGTATCGATCGAATCAAAAAATATGCTGACCTCTTCGGTTTTGGTAGCCTGACCGGTATCGATATTCCTAGTGAGGCCAAGGGTTTTATTCCTGATTCGGCGTGGAAAAAAAATACGCTCGGTGAACGTTGGTATGTCGGAGATGACTATCACGCCGCGATAGGGCAGGGGTTCGTTCTCTCGACGCCACTCCAATTAGTGACGGCACTGTGCTCTATCGCCAATGGTGGTACGCTCTACGCACCACAAATCGTCTCTGCGATTCGTGGTAGTGATAGCAAAACTATCCCCGCACAACCATCCGTGATTCGCAAAGATTTCATCGATCCGTATATCTTACAGGTCGTGCGTGAGGGTATGCGCGAGACGGTCGTTGATGGCACGGCCACGCAGCTCAATCGTGATATGCCGGTCGAGGTGGCAGGAAAAACCGGTACCGCTCAATATGGCGGCGATAACAAAACTTTCGGCTGGTTTGAGTCATTCGCGCCGTATGACCATCCGCAGATCGCAATGATCGTCCTGGCGGAAGGGCAAGACCTGGAGGGGTATAATGCCGTCCCGATTACCAAGGAGATCTACCAATGGTATTTCTCCCCTGACCGGCAACAATAGCCAGTTTGACAGAAATGGAGGGATAATCTATACTGGAGAGGACTTGAAAAGGACGGTTTTGACCGGACAGTTTTTCTTTTATTGAAATATTTTTTTAGAGTAGAGTATGTTAAATATCCGCTTGAATCGTGTTGGTCGTAAGAATAAGGCTTATTTCCGGGTGGTTGTACAAGAACACACCGTCGCTCCGGGAGGTCGTCATGTCGAGGTCTTGGGAAGTTATGATCCGCATGCCAAGCAGGCGGTCTTGAAGACTGATCGGATTGCTTACTGGTTGTCACAGGGCGCCCAGTTGTCCGATACGATGCACAATCTCCTCGTTCGCGAAGGTGTGATCGAGGGCAAGAAAATCTCCGTGAAGATGAAACGCCCCGTTAAAGCCGAGGCTGTAGCCGAAGAGGTAAAAGCTGAAACGCCGAAAGCTGAGGTTGCCGCGTAATTATTGCGATCGGAACACCGGTGTCGAGATTTTCTCACCATCGGGTTTCGCTCGGAAACGAGTGAAAGACAATTTATTTCCGTAGATATGAGGCATACCGCCCGCTTGCGCCAAGGCTCCAGCGTGGTACTATAAGTCCTCACGAGGAAAAGATTTCGACATACTTTTTTGAAAAGCTTTGTCTGAAAAATTTTTATCGTTTTGGTCGATGTCTGCGGGTGCGCAGATTTTTCTTTGCCCGCCGGAGTTCACTGTGGTGAACGGCGGAGGGTGATATTAATAAATTATATGCAAACAAGAAAGCAAAAAGAGCAGATCATCGCTGAAGTCGTGGAGAAGATCCAACAGGCGAAGGCGTTGGTATTTGCTGATTTCAAAGGTTTGTCCGTGAAAGACTTGACCATTTTGAAGAAGGAGCTCCGCGCGACTCAATCAGAATGGTTGGTGTTGAAAAAAACACTCTTGAATATCGCGCTCGAGAAAGCGGGTATTCAGGTGAATGCTCGATCATTGGAGGGGCAAGTGTCTATCTCGTTTTCATCCGATGAGGTGTCGGCCGCGAAAGTCATCGCTCCGTTCGCCAAGAAGAATGATAAGGTTCTTCGGATCATCGGTGGTGCATTGGGAACGACCGCTCTGGATGTTGCGCAAGTGCAGGCGTTGGCCAAGCTCCCGAGTCAAGATGAGCTCCGTGGTCAATTGGTCGGAACATTGCAAGCGCCAATTACTGGGTTTGTCCGGGCATTATCCGGAAATCTGTCAGGATTGGTACGTGTTTTGCAGGCAGTAGCCGAGCAGAAAGCGTAGAAAGAAGTAGCGTATTAATTATTTTTTTTAACTTTACAAAGTTATGTCAGAAGAAAAGAAAGAAGTCGTGGTTCCGGCGAAGTTCGAAAAGCTGGTTGCCGAAATCGAAAAGATGAGTGTGTTGGATCTCTCAGAGCTCGTGAAAGTGCTCGAGGAGAAGTTTGGTGTGAGCGCTGCTGCACCGATGATGATGGCGGGTGCCGCTCCGGCCGCCGCTGCCGAAGCTGCCGAAGAGCAGACTGAGTTCGATGTCGAATTGACCGCTGCCGGTCAGCAGAAGATCAATGTCATCAAGGCCGTTCGTGAAATCACTGGTTTGGGATTGAAGGAAGCCAAGGATTTGGTTGATGCCGCTCCGAAAGTGATCAAGGAGAAAATTGCCAAGGCTGATGCTGAGAACTTCAAAAAGAAGCTCGAAGAAGCTGGTGCGACCGTCGTGTTGAAGTAATTTACTTCGAGAGAACGGGAGTTACAAGTGATGTCCCGAAGTTCGCCCGACTAACTCAGTGGGTGAGTTATTTCGGGACATTCTTGTTTTTTTCGTGTACACTGAGAGAGTAATGTGGAATTGTGTCATCCCGCACTTGATGCGGGATCCAGGCGGCATTGAATTTTTTAAATGCAACTCAACCTGGATCCCGGCTCGGAGGCCGGGATGACAATACAGAAATTATTTTATAATGTATTTTCTATGCAATTTTTTGGCGTTGATCTTCAGGAATTAATTCAAGCAGTTGGCTACATCGGTTTGTTTATTATTCTTTTTGCGGAGACCGGTTTATTTATCGGATTTTTCTTGCCAGGAGACAGTCTCTTGTTTGTGGCCGGATTGTTAGCCTATGAGGGGCTTTTCAATCCGATGCTCTTAATCCTTGTTATTGCCCTTGGAGCAATCTTGGGAAATATTTTCGGATACGCCTTCGGTTTTCGCGTTGGAAAAAAGTTATTCGATCGGCCGGATTCAAAAATTTTCAAAAAAGAGCATTTGAAAACAGCAGAGAGTTACTATGAACTCCATGGTGGAAAAACTATTCTCTTGGCGCGATTCATCCCAATCGTCCGCACTTTTGCCCCGATAGTCGCCGGCGTCGGCAAAATGAATTACCGATCATTTCTTATTTACAATATTACCGGCGCCATCGGTTGGACGGTACTCCTCGTAATGGGCGGCTATTTCCTCGGCAGTCTCGTACCGAATGTTGACAGATATCTTTTGCCAATTATCATTCTTATTATCATTTTTTCTTTCATCCCTGGAGTATTGCACTATCTAAGTGAACGGAAAAAGAAAGCAGCACTTAATTGATTTTTTATGGCTGAAAACGATGTTCTGTATGATGTAGTAGTGATCGGCGGGGGACCAGCGGGGATGCTGGCAGCTGGGCGAGCAGCGAGCAAGGGTGCACGAGTTTTGTTGGTCGAAAAAAATACCACCCTCGGGCAAAAACTCCTCATCACAGGCGGCGGGCGATGCAATCTCACCAATGCTCAACCGGATGAAAAAGTTTTTTTAGGGAAGTTTGGTAAGGATGCAAAATTTTTATTTTCCGCTTTCTCTCAATTCGGTGTCCCCGAGACACTGGAGTTTTTCCATAAACGCCATCTCTACACGAAGATCGAGGGAGAAAACCGGGTGTTTCCAGTAACCGAACAGGCACAATCCGTGCTCGATGTGCTCCTGCGGTATATGGAACACTACGATGTCTCTATACGAACAAATACTCCAGTCTCTGCTTTTGAGATAGAGGACGGCAAGGTCGTCGGTGTTCACGCTGGCCAAGGAGCGAAAAAGAAACTCATTCGAGCACATGCATTCATCGTCGCTTGTGGAGGGACATCGCACCCTGAAACCGGTTCGACTGGTGATGGCTTTGATTGGATGCGGTCGATTGGACATGTTATTGCTGATTCCGACCCAGCACTCGTCCCTGTCAAAATTAAAGGTCGATTCGTGAAAAAACTCTCAGGACTTTCATTACCAGAAGCCAAGCTCACGTTACCAATGGCAGACCAGAAGCCATTCAGTCAGTCGGGCAAGTTCCTCTTCACTCACTTCGGTATCAGTGGTCCGCTCGTCCTCAATATGAGTAAACGAATCGGTGAGCAACTCAAGTACGGTGAAGTGACGCTTTCTCTTGACTGGATGCCCCATATGGACCACGGTACGGTCGATCGACATATTCAGGGTATCTTTGCCATTCATCAAAATAAGCAGATCAAAAATATCATTGGACAGCTCGTGCCACCAAAAATGGAATCCGTCCTCCTGTCACTCGCCGAAATCGATCCCGACAAAGAGATCAACAAGGTAACTCACGAAGAGCGCATCTCAATTGTGAAAATTCTCAAAGGAATGGAGCTTCATGTACAGGGATTGTTGAGCCCTGACAAAGCAATTGTCGCTTCGGGTGGTGTATCACTCAAGGAAATCGATTTTAAGACGATGGAGTCACGCCTCCACGCCAATGTCTTCGTAGTGGGGGATATGCTCAATATCGAGCGCCCGAGTGGCGGGTATAGCCTTCAGCTCTGTTGGACGACCGGTTTTGTGGCCGGTACTCACGCGGCAAAAATCGGGAAACAAATTACTAACGATAAACTTGCCAGCGATAAACGAAATAGAGCTTCGCAGAGGGTATAAGCCTCAAGGTCCTTTTTATTTTGATAAAATAGATATATTCTTACATGATCGGCAAAGTGTAGGCACCCTGCAGGGTGCTGATGAGCCAGGGGATGGCAAAGCCGAGGCCGATAAGCGGAAGAATGAAAAAAATGACCGCGAACCAAAAAGAGATTCGCTGATAATTTCGCATGGACTTGACCAGCCTCGCCATTTCATTGATTTTTATTTCCTGTTCTTCTAACTTTTTGAGGATTTCTTGTTCCATAAGAGTTTTTATTAGAGGGATTTTATTTATAAATGGAGATTGCCGCACCGCCAGTAGGCGGTTCGCAATGACAAAATGTAGTGGGACTCTACAAAATCGGGTGCAAAATTTTCATACCAACAAGAATGAAGTAATCAATAAGCTTCATCCGGTAATGACTCGGAGAGAAGGGGACTGACTGCTTTTTCCAGCGCTCCCAAAGAACCTCTAGCTCATGGATAAGTTTCTTATCCTCAAAAAAAACGCCTATTTCAGAATTGAGTTGGAAGGAGAGAAAATCAAGATTTTGTGAACCGATCAAGCCTATCGCATCGTCGATCAAAAGAAGCTTCGAATGATTCATTTTTTTGGCAAGAAAAAACTGGACACCGATGGCGTTAAGCGTGTAAGCATACCGGTAGTTGATTCGGTTAATGAAATCGCTCTTCTGAGGGATGATGATCTCTACCTGCACACCGCGACGAATAGCATTATCAAGAAGTGAAATGAGCCATCGTGGTGGAGTGAAATAGGGTGTAATAATACGAATACTCTTTTGAGCTTGGCCAATCTTTTCGACATAGTGCTTGCGCAGTGAATGAATATTATGCGCCGGCCAGTGTTCGACCAACCACCATTTGAGTTTTCTCTCTAAGGGTCTTTTCTGAAACGCGAGGATGTCAGTATCTTGTCCGCCTGCTATCGCATAGGTGACAGCGAATGACGCCAGAATACGATTGACGAGGAGCTTTCCTTTGAGACGAACCTGCAGGTCATTCCACGAGGCATACTTCTGTCCGATGTTAACACCTCCGATAAAGGCGACTGTTTCATCGATGACGAGCAGTTTACGATGAATATGGCGGAACCAATGGCTGTAAAAAATTATTTCCACTCCAGCTTGTTCCAGACGCTTCGCATGAGGACTGAGGCGGAACTCCTTACTCCCAAAAGCATCAAGCACGAGAACCACCCGAACACCATCCAGGACCTTCGTCTCAAGTGCGCTCAAAAAATCATGCTCTCCGCCAGTCGTATTGGGATGAAAAATATACATCTCTAAATAGATACTCTGTCGAGCATCACGAATCGCCCGAAGCATACCATCCCAAGCTTTAACGGAAGTGGTGAATAGCTGATAGCGCATACTTTTTTATGGAGAAATATACCTGTATGATAGCATTTTTATCATCATAAGAGAAGGGTTAGTCCGAAACAGAGCCCGAAACATAATTTGTCTCAAGTCTGAAATTATGATAACCTGTTCTTTATGGGGAATGTATTTTTTAATTATTCAGTAAAGAATAAATTTTATGCAGCAAAGTATACAGGACATTTTTCTTCATTTACAGGAAATGAAACGGTCGCAGCGGTCAATTCGCAAGGAGTACCAAGATGTATTGGGGCAAGAGGCGGAATATCAAAAGATTGTCGAGGAAATGAAAGCCTTGCGTGAGCGTAAAGGCCAAATAGAGACCAAGGCGCGTGAAGCGATGGGGAAGCGCTATGCGGAGCTCGAAGACCTCAAAGATGAGATTGTTAGCAACCAAGAAATGCTCTCTGACGTCGCGATGACAACACTTATGAATGGCCAAACTGTCGAAGTGACTGATGAATTTGAAAATAAATACGAGCCGGAATTTTCGGTAAAATTTAAAAAAGCCGGCTAAGCGAATAAGACACATCGCAGAGGGAGGAGGGCCGAGCTACCTTCCAAGAAAACAAAACGCTTTTGTGACATGAATCACAATCGAGCTGTATTTACTATGTCGCATAATAATACTTATGCGACATAGATATAATACATACGCCTTAGTAAAAGCACTGCAAAAGGAATGCCAAAGGAAACAATTTATAACTCCCTATAACTTCGGCAGGTAGTTTTTCGGGTTAACCGAGGCACCGGTTGGAATCATCACACCAGAAACTTTTGTCGATTCAACGACATCGAATGAGTTTTGAGCAAAAACACTGAAATGTATATGTGAACCTGTGGAATAACCAGTCGAACCCATAAGGCCTATCTGTTTGCCTTGAGCGACGGTCTGGCCCTTGGAGACGGTCTGTTTAGACATATGTCCATAGAGCGTGACGAGTCCATTACCGTGATTAATGGCGACCCATTTACCATAGGCATATTTGCCACAATCACCCACGCCAATTACCGTTCCTGCGCCTCCAGCATAGATAGGCGTCCCGGTACTACTGGCAAAATCAAGACCGTTGTGAAAGCCGCCCTTGTAGCTTTTGTTAGCGAAAGAGGTGCCGACTTTTCCATACCCTTGACTCAAGTAAGGATTGGCGACCGGATAAATAAACAGTGAAGTGCCAAATTTTGGTAACTTACTGAGATCGAGTTGATCGACCTTGGATTGTTCGAGGGTGGCTATTTCCTGATCGATTTCTTCGCGCTGTTTTTCTAAATCGGAAATAATGCTCGTATATTTTTTTTCTGTCGCCTGTGACTGTTGCACAGAAATCTGCTTTTGTTGTTTCGTCGCAACGAGATACTGATTTTGCTGTTCGAGTTGCACGCGAGCAGTCTCCAATTGTTGACGACTATTCTTCACGGTAGTTTCCTCGTCGAGGAGCGTCTGCCGGAGCGCTATGATATTGTCAGTAAGGTCGGTAACCTTCGAACCTACATCACCTGTCCAATCACTCGTGCGATTATCTGTGTTCACCTGATCAGATGAACCTACGAGAAAAGTATTCGAGATTTGCGGATCAAGAGTGGTACGCTGGGCATAATATGTCCGGAGGAGTTCGGCGAGGATCTGCTTTTGTCGATCAATGGTCGTCGTTTTCTCGGTAATCTTGCCCTCGAGCACACTGACCTGGCCATCAAGTGAGCTGATAGTATCCTGTTTGGCGTTGATATCACTCGATATTTTTTGTGTTTGACTATCCAGTGTTTGAATTTGAGTACTGAGAAAAGCCTGTTCTTTATTTTTGAGTGCGACCATATCCTGATACGCATGAATTTTTTTGTCGAGTGTCGCTTTTTGATCAGCTAGACTATTGCTCGTACTTGTTGCTGCCATCGAAACGGTGCTTTGAAAAAAAAGAAGACCGAAAATCATCGCACTAAAAAGAAGTACGGTCGAAAAAAATACTTTTGTCGATTTTTTTTGTTTGAATCGAGGCGTTTGATTTCGCATACACTTAGTATACCATACTGCAGAGGCTAAGTGAGAGCATCGAGCGCCATTTGAATCCGCTGCAAGCTCTCTCCGCGCCCCAAGACCCAAGCGACATCCGATGGTGATGGTGAATATTTGGCGCCTGTCAAAGCGACGCGCATTGGCCAGAGGAAATCACCTTTTTTCTCGCCCGCCTCGCTGAGAAGTTCCTTATTGAGGTTTTCGCGTGTCCACTCATCGGCCGTTGTCAGTTTTTCCAATAAGTTCTTGGCTCGTTCCAAAGCTGCGACGGTCATCGATGTGTCATTGCTTTTCCACGGGAGTAATTCAACCGCTACGGGAGGCGTGATGAAAAAAAATTGATTGAGTTCACCGACTTCATCCAGGTGCGCGAGGCGATCCTGCTCGATCGTCAATACCTTATATATATACTCACGAGAACGCTGCGACTCCCCTGCTGACCGGAAAAATTCTTTCGTCTCAAAAAATGGCAGGCTTTTTTCCAGCAACACTTCTATATCCAGCGCCTTGATATATTGGGCATTCAGCCAATCGAGTTTCTTGGTATCAAACACTGCCCCGCCCTTGTGGATATGCTGCATATCGAACTGCTCCACTAATTCTCCAAGTTGGAAAATTTCTTGCGTACTCCCCTCTCCCGGATTCCAACCGAGCAGCGCCACAAAATTGATCAGCGCCTCAACCAGATAGCCTTTCTTCAGATAATCCTCCACAGCAACATCTCCCTGGCGCTTGGAGAGTTTGCTCTTATCGGGATTGAGGAGAAGTGGCAGGTGCGCGAACACGGGCGCCCCCCAACCAAATGCTCGATACAGTAGGATATGTTTCGGCGTACTTGGCAGCCATTCCTCCCCGCGGATCACATGGGTTATTCGCATCAGATGATCATCCACCACATTGGCGAGATGATAGGTCGCATAGCCGTCGGACTTCATCAATATCTGGTCATCGATCGTACTTGTATGGAATTTCACCTCACCGCGCACCGCATCATCGAAGGTGACCGTTTCATCATCAGGGACTTTTAATCTGATGACAAAAGGTTTTTTCTCGGTGAGGTTTTTTTGAATAGTTGCAACATCAAGCGTGCAGCAGTGCCGATCGTATTTCGGCATTGTCTTATTGGCAATTTGTTCCGCGCGCATCGCTTCGAGCCGGGGCGCATCGCAAAAACAATAATATGCCTTGTCATCGGAAACTAATTGTTCGGCATATTTTTTGTAGAGATCTAATCGTTCAGATTGGACATACGGGCCATAGTCCCCCACCTCGACGAGATTCGGATAGCGCACTGATGGAATTTTTTTTTCGGTTTCAATTTTATTCGCTCGTTGTTCCGGCACAAAATCAGGTGAAAAAATACCTTCAGTATAAGTAATATCCATCGTATCTAATACTACAATGAGACTATCAGTCGCGCCTTCAACGAAGCGAGCTTGATCAGTATCCTCGATACGCAAGATGAAATCCCCACCGTTTTTCTTGGCGAAGAGATAATTATAGAGTCCTGTTCGCAAACCGCCAATGTGGAGGTAGCCCGTGGGCGATGGCGCAAACCGAACGCGAACTTTAGGCGGCGGAGTAGTCATAAAAAATATCTTATAATATGCTTTACTATAGCTTTTTTTTATAAATAAAACAAGTATACGGGAAAACAACTACAGCGCGGAAGATTCTTCGGAATCGCCGTGGCTGTTGAAGTAAACGCCATAACCATTCAAGTCCTACTTTGGAAATCCATCGTGGGGCTTGTTTTATTTTTCCTGTAAGAATATCAAACACACCACCTACACCAACCGCCACGCGAATGTTGCCAGGATTCTGACGAAGAGATTCAGTAAAATATTCTTGCTCTGGTGCGCCAAGACTGCAGAGAATGATCGCGCAATCCAGAATCTTTTGCAGATCAATTTCTAAATTAGCATCTAAACGCGACCGCGCAGAGATGCTAATTCTGGGAATCGTAATACCATTACAATCAAGACTGGGATATTTTTTTCTGAGAGCTACGAGAATTTCTTCGAGCGAACTCAAGCCGTCTTCACGCACCACGATGCCGATTTTGCATTTCCCCCTCTCCTG
>JBAWZR010000004.1:0-34351 GCA_037142915.1 Candidatus Moraniibacteriota bacterium | reverse complement strand
GCGCAAGAAATATATTGCGGTATTGAGACACCAGTTGGCGACAATTGGACTCAAGATCCCGACACCCTCGACACATGGTTCTCTTCGGGACTGTGGACTTTTTCGACACTCGGTTGGGGGTCGGACGACGCTCAGTGGCAACGGGAGAAAATCTATCATCCGACGACCGTCCTCGAGACCGGTTACGATATCCTCTTCTTCTGGGTGGCACGAATGATCTTGATGTCCAAATATTTCCTCGATGAAGTCCCCTTCAAAAATGTCTACCTGCACGGATTGGTGCGCGATGAACAGGGACGAAAGATGAGCAAATCCCTCGGCAATGTACTCGACCCGCTCGACATCATCCCCGAATACGGCGCCGACGCACTCCGACTCGCACTCGTCCTAGGCAGTACACCGGGTAATGACATCAAAATCGGCACGGAGAAAATCAAAAGTTCGCGCAACTTCACCAATAAACTCTGGAATATCGGCAGGTATGTTTTGACACAATCCAAAAACATAGAGACTCCTGAAATCATCCATACGAGCGATCGGACGCTCTCACTTACTGATCACTGGATTCTCGATCGATTGCACAACACTGTCTCGCTCACTACTAACTTACTCGAGCAATACAATTTTTCTCTTGCCGGAGAAATACTGCGTGACTTCACTTGGAATAATTTTGCTGATTGGTACATCGAAATTCACAAGATCGAAAAAAACGATACGGTGTTGCGATTCGTTTTCGAAACTCTGCTTAAGTTGTGGCATCCGTTTATGCCGTTCGTTACCGAGGCGCTCTTCCAGTCAATGCATCCTGATGAGAAGAAATTACTGATGGTAGAATCATGGCCAAATCTAAAAAACATCACCGCTGATCTTGAGCAAAAAAATAGCTTTGAAAAAATTATCGAGATTGTCACAAAAATCAGAAATATCCGTTCTGTGTATCATATTGAGCCGGTTCGCAAAGTTGATGTGACTATTCTTACGAGCGAAACAGATCTTCTTGAAAGTCAACGAGCGATTATCCAAAAATTGGCGCGTATTGAGACACTCACTTTCTCACAGGAAGATATCTCTCCAAAAAATTCCGCGCACATTTCCATAGCGAATATGAAAATATTTGTCCATCTCGAGGGTGTGCTTGATATCGAAACAGAAACCGCTCGGCTGACAAAAGAAAAAACCGAAATTGAACAATATATTTCTCGTCTGAACGCTAAACTTGCTAATAAGAATTTCGTCGATCAGGCGCCGGAAAATGTAGTTGCCGGAGTACGCGTAGAACTCACCCATTCACAACAAAAGCTCAGTCAAATTATCGAAGCTCTTGATTCATTAGCATAATCTACCAAGTTTGTCATTCCCGCGAAGGCGGGAATCCAGTCACCACCACACCCAATATAAATACAAAACGGATTGAGGTTTGCAAAGTTTTTTATTTTTTCAATCTATCCTGTTGTTATACAAAGTCCTGTGGAACCTAGATTCCCGCCTTCGCGGGAATGACACGAATACAAAGTCATGACAAAAACATCATCTTTCCTCCTCGCTGGTGGAGCAGCTCTATTTTTTGGCATCGGGAGCGCGCTCGTCGCCGTCATCGGTGAGACAGCACTGAGTCTTATCAATGTTCCTGTTCTCTTCAAAAACCTCCTCCAGCCATCGGCTATCGGTTTTACAACACTCGTCTTCATCGTCATCATCGAAGAATGTTCCTCATTTTTCTTTTCCCGATCATTCTTCTCCGCCACCCGCCGATGGAGCGCACCTCTTTTTCTCGGACTCGGATTCACACTTGTCGAAGTCTCGCTGGCACACCTCGGGCAAACACTCTCCTCCTCAATTCTCACCCAACATTTCCTACCACTCCTCCTCCTCCACACCGCTACATTTTCTCTCTTTGTCAGCCATCAAAAAATCGCTGTCCTCAGCCTTCTTGCTGGGATACTTTTCCATACTACTTACAACGCACTCGCGTTCGTCCTCGCACCCTGGTTCGTCCTGCTCGGGCTCAGTTGCATACTTCTTTTCATCAGTTTTTCTGTTTTTCTTGCACGCCTCGCGTCTTGGGAGTATACTGAAATTGAAGTGAATTAATTCTTGTAACCTATGCCCACGAAACAAAAACAGTCTTTCTTTGAACGGCTCACCGGTGCAAAAACCATCGAGAACGAGCCTCAAAGCAAACCAGCCTTCGCGATTTTTGAAGAAGAAAACGAAACCAGTATCATCACTCCTATGTATCAAAACCAACCTCAGCAACCTGTAATAGCAACACCACAACAACAGACGACCAACGACGATGCCTGGCATGGTGCCGCCAGCGAAGACGCTGAGGGTCAACTCACCATCGATGTTTACCAGACCGACAACGACATCATCATCAAGTCTACGATCGCCGGTGTAAAACCCGAAGATCTCGATGTCGCCATCAACAATGATATGGTCACCATCAAGGGCGAGCGCAAGAACGACGATGTCATCCCCAATGAAAGCTATTACTACCAGGAATGCTACTGGGGCGGTTTTTCCCGATCTATCCTCCTTCCTGTCGATATCATCTCCGACAAGGCTGAGGCGTCCCTCAAAAACGGCATCCTGACCATCAAGCTTCCCAAAGCCGATGTGACCAAGGTCAAGAAAATCCAAGTACGCGGATTCTAGTGAACACCGCTTCCTGAAGAAAATCAGCATCACTTGTAGAGACAGGTTTGAAACCTGTCTCTACCCGTTTCATACCTGTTTCGTGTTTTCGCCTGCTTTTGATTTCTTGTTATATTCTTGTATACTAGAGAAGACTTCAGTTTCTGGTCTGAGTTTGTTATGATGAGCCGCTATTTTTATTTTTTGATACTTTTTTCCTCTCTTTTGTTCGGGAGTGTTTTGTCATATCCACAAGACATTCAGGCACAAAACGCCACTCAACTCTTAACACAAGTCATTCCCTCTTCACTGGTTCTCACGGATGGTGAGCAATTCAAAACCGTCCCATTGGATGTTTTTCGTCAGTGGTACACTCCCACGACACAAATCACTTACCAACAAAAGTACCTCCAGGAAATCGAAAAACCCTCTCTCTGTCCCGTGGAAAAAATGTTCCTCTGTCAGCTCATCCTGCCTCGAACCGACCAATCCCACCTGCGCATCCTCAGCCAATCCATACTTGATGCTGATGCCATCCGCGCCTATCTGCAACAACTCGCTCCCACTATTTCCACACCGGTCATCGAGCCGAAATTTACTCTACAAGATGGAAAAGTCACCACTTTTGCCTCCGGTCAATCGGGACGAGTACTCGATATCACTACCACACTCGCAACCATACAACAGGCACTCATTGCTAAAACTGGTACAGAAAAATTCTCAATTCCGCTTACATTTACGACAGAGACCCCCACGACAAAAAGCGATGATGGAACAAATTTTGGCATTGTAGAATTGCTTGGTGAGGGTCGCACCAACTTCTCCGGTTCGCCCAAAAATCGTATTCACAATTTCACCCTCGCCGCTGATCAATTCAATGGACTCCTCATTCCACCCGGCAAAGAATTCTCCTTTGTTGAACATCTGGGCGATGTCGATGGCGAACATGGGTATCTCCCCGAGCTCGTCATCAAAAAAAATGTCACCACTCCGGAATTCGGTGGCGGAATTTGCCAAGTCTCCACGACAGCCTTTCGAGCCGCCCTCAATAGTGGTCTCAAAATCAGCGCTCGACGCAATCACGCCTATCCGGTCTCGTACTACAAACCGTATGGGATGGACGCGACGATTTATATTCCCAAACCCGACCTGCAATTTATCAACAACACTCCCGCATACATCCTCATTCAGACCGCCATCGAAGGACAAGATCTCGTCTTCCGATTTTATGGTACTTCCGACGGACGCAAGACAACCATCGATGGTCCGCATATCCTCGAACGCGGTGTTGACGGATCGATGAAGACCACCTTCACTCAAAAGGTCGTCGCTGCCGACGGATCCACCCTGCTCGAAGACAAATTTCCAAGCAACTACAAATCCCCCAACCTCTTTCCTCACCCCGGGCAAGAGCCAGTCTTCACTTCTAAGCCCTCCGACTGGTCACAAAAGCAGTGGGACGAATACAAGAAAACACACTAAAAAACAAAGCCCACCACTTTTTGTCATTGCGAGCGAAGCGAAGCAATCCCCCTCCAAGAACACGGGGCTTTTTTCTTTCTTAAACGAGATTGCCCGCATATCTCTCACCAAAAAAACAAACCTGCCATCACAGAGGGTTTTATTTTTTGCTTTCTATAAGCTTTGATTAAGCCACGATTACCTTCGCCGGGCGGACGATTTTCTCACCGAGCTTGTAGCCCTTTTGCAACACTTTCGCCACGGCTTGCATACCACCCTCTTGTTTTTCTTCATTTACTTCAACTTGACTCACGGCTTCGTGTATATTCGGGTCGAACACATCGCCCTCCTTCACATCAATAATCTGCATACCATTGGAAGTGAGCACGTCTTCCAATTGCTTCTCGATATACTGCACGCCGACTACCCACGGTTCGCTCTTCGCCGCCTCGGGAATATGTGCATTGGCCGAGCGAAAATTATCCAAGACCGGAATGATGTCCAATACGAGTTGCTCGATCAAAAAGTTCTTCATCTCCTTCTGCGTCTCTGCCTGCCGCCGCTTATAATTCTCGAAGTCGGCCTGCAATCTTTTGAGGTCATTCAAGTATTCTCGTTCTTTGAGTCGATCCACAGCTAACCGGGTAACTCTTTTTAAGGATGGTAATATTGTTTCATTTTGCTCTACTTCCTCTGCAGTAAACCACTTATACTCAACGTGTTCATCACTCAATTGAATATCGCCACCTTTATATAAAGCAAGATAGCTTATTGATAACAAAGATGGGTTCAATTCTGCTCGAGCGGTATCAATAATACTGATAACTTCATAATCAATATTTCCTGCCTCTTCCATTACTTCGCGCTTTAATCCGTCCAGAGTAACCTCACTCTTTTCGAGATGTCCGCCAAGACGTCCCCACACTTCACCATGTTTATTATGGATAGCTTTTACCAAAAGAAACTTCTTTTCCTCGGGATGCCATAAAATAAGCTTCTGAGTTATAAAAAGACTCTCCCAGTTTTTTTCTTGTTGTTCCGTTTTTTTCTTCAACATATAAAAATAATTTATATACAACTCAACCTGGATCCCGCATCAAGTGCGGGATGACAATACAATAACAAAACCCTTTAGCAACACAATAAATACCGCGGAAGAGCTCAGGAGTTTTTTCATATATTCTAACAGGGACTTGTTCTTAGAATACGACATTCTTTTGGGGCCGATGATCGCCAGCACTCCCCGCTCGCCATCCTTGTTGCGATACGGCGAGACCATCATCGCGACATCGCTCGGCATCTCGGCGATCGGATTCTCGGCACCGATGAAAATCTTGGTTTCGTCGTCCTTCAACTTGCCCACGAGCAATTCGAATTTCTCATCGATATTGTCGAGTACCTCCACGAGGCGACATACCTCGTCCAATTCGTGAAACTCTGGATTATCAAGCAACTCCTTCATCCCAAAATCATACATCCCACCCTCGCTCTGCGGCGTCCCTGACACAGCAAAGCTGCCCGAAAAATGCGACAACAATTTCGCCACCGTTCGCGACATCCGTGCCTCGCGCACCCGCCGCACGAGCAATTCGTGCTTCAGCTCGATCTGATCCTCGTGTGAGAGCTGCTCGTCGCCCATTTCCTCCTCGACATAAAAACGATACCCCTTGTCAGTCGGGATACGCCCGGCGGAAGTATGCGGCTGATAGAGATAGCCTTCCTCTTCGAGGAGCGACATATCATTGCGCAGCGTGGCCGCACTCACGGGAAACTGGAATTGCTTGAGCAATACCTGCGACCCGACCGGCAACGCGGTTTTGCTGTACCACTCCACCACATTCGCGAGGACTTTTTTTTGTCTATCGTTCATAAAACTAAGTAAGTAAGAGGCAAATAATTTCAAGGCAAAGGTGTTTACTTTTCGGAATGTTTCTTCGGAGACACTAGCAAAGCTTTCCATTCAAAAAACCTTCTTGCGAAGCATCGGCGTTGTTTTCCCTTACTTCTTCTTACCAAGGTGTCGGAGCGAAACATTTTGAAAAGTGAATACCTTTGCCTCATAAAACCTTATATGACCTCAGTATACCTCACGAAATTAGCAATCGTCAAGAGTGAGTGCTAATGCTTCTCCGTCTCCGGCGGTAGGTCAAAGCCACCCGGATTCCACGGGTGGCAGCGGACAATCCGCCTCAGTCCCAGCCACATACCGCGCCACACGCCAAACCGCTCCACACAGAGGTAAGTATACTGCGAGCAGGTGGGATAAAACCGGCACCACTTCTCCAAGAAAAACACCGAAAACCACCCCTGATCGGGCGACAACACCTTCTGGTACCAGCGAATACTCCACAAAACTATTTTCTTCACCATAATTTTCTATTCTTCCACAACATCTGCTTCAATGATACACTATAAAGAGAACTATTGCCTGATTTTTACGCTATGTCAAACAAAAATATCCTCCTCGCCACCCGACCACTTACTCCTCCTTGGGACGAAGCTTCCAAAAACTTCGCCTATTTCCTCGCCAAAAGCATCACTGATCCCGAGCTCAGACTGCATATTCTGACTACGTATTCCCCCTCTCCTGCCCGAGGAGAGGGTCGGGGTGAGGTGGGAGCGCCATTGATTCTCAGCGACAATGTTATACCGCACCCCATCTACCCCGCGAATGATGAGAATCACGCCGGCTTCCCGCTCTCGCAAAAGATACGCATCCCGCTCTACCTCCTGGCACACGGACACGAATACGATATCATCCACTATCTCTTCACCCCAACCAAACTCAACGCCTTCATCACGAAACACTTCGTATCGAAAAAACCAAAAACCATCCAAACCATCGCCACCCTGCGCGAAGACATCCTCACGCCCGCAGACTGGCAGGAGCTTTTCTTTGCCGATCAACTCGTAGTCTATTCTGACTATTCTAAAAATAAGCTGGAAAAAGCTGGGTTTAAAAATGTTCAACGCGTCTACCCCGGTATCGATCTCGAGAAGTACTCACCTCGGCCCAAGGACCCTGAGGCCATGCACTCTCTTAATATCGCCCCTGAAGATTTCGTCATCCTCCACAATGGCGAGTACACGCGATTGGGCGCCACAGATATGCTGGTAGCGATGTTGGTGAAGCATTTGCATTTCTCCCCCTCATCAGAACCCAACCTCACCCCTACCCTCTCCTCAGCTCAGGAGAGGGGGAAACTCAAGTTCATCTTCGGCAATCGGCTCAAGAATGATGCGGACAAGAAGAAAAAAGCCGAGGTGGTCGAGCGACTCACCCAAGCCGGTGTAATCGACTCTGTCAGATTCACCGACACGTGGAAAGATATGCCCACGCTCTACAACCTCGCCGATGTGATCGTCTTCCCCGCGGGCGATATGAAGGGGAAATTCGACATCCCGCTCGCCATCATCGAGCCGTATGCCTGCGCCAAGCCTGTCATTCTCTCTGATCTGGAGATCTTCCGGGAGTTCTCAAAACCCGAGTTTTCTGTTACTATACCGGCAGGAGATGGTGAAAAATTATGGCAAGCGATCGAGGATTTGCAGGCAGATGAAGCAAAAAGAAAAATTCTCGGTGTTAATGCAAGGCTTTTTACAGAGCAGTTTTTTAATCTCGAAATGACTGCGAAAGATTATGAAAACCGCTATAAAACAATATAATACTATCTAAAAACATTACACTAGTAATATAATGTTTTAGAATTTATTTCGAATATTTACTATGTCAATACACCTCCAAAAAATCTCTGAGCATAAGCAAGAATTCCAGACTCTGAAAATGAAAGTGCCAGTGGTATTGCATATCAATGAGGCGCTGATGCCTGAGGAGTCCACCCTCCTCCAACTCGAATCCGTGGCCACCAATAACGCTCTATTTCACCACATCGCCGGGATGGCCGATGTCCACTCGAAGCCAGGACGTAAAAACGCCACCGGTACGACTGTCGTCTCAGAAAAATACATTTTGCCACAAGTGAATGACTCCGATCCGGCCTGCGGGATGCGCCTCGTCCGCACCAACCTGACCGAAGACAATATCACGCCCGAGGCACTAGACGAACTCTTCACCGAACTCGTCAAACGGGTTCCTACCAAGAAATTCGTCGGCACTTATGTCCCCTTCCGTGTCATCGTGGATATCTGCCGCAAGGGCATCCAGCCGCTCATCGACCACCTCGGCATCAAGACAAAATACGAAAAGGAGAATGCACTCGGTGGAGAAAACTTTTTCGGAGAGGAAAAGCCACCAGCCACTATCTTCAATATCATCCCGAGCCTCTTCCTCTTCTTCGCGCAGTTCCGGCTCGGCGTACTCGGGGCGGCGGGCAACCACTTCCTCGACCTGATGAAAGTCACTGATATCGAAGATCCCGAGACTGCTGAAAAACTCGGCATCAAAAAAGGTCAATACTTATTTATGATCCACTGTGGCTCAGGCATCCTCGGACAGTATACGATGTATATGTATACTGCCAAGAAGCGAGAGCACCTCTCGACCGCTATCCTGATGAATATCGGACGCTTCTTCTGGCAGACACCGTACAAAAAAACCGTCGCCATGATCGCTCAGAAGATCCGCGAGTCAAATTTTGGGAAAAAAGAACCCCTTATCACCTTCGATGGCGATGGCGCGGATGGCCAGCTCTATATGGCGGCACGCAATGCCTGCTCGAACTTCGCTCACGCCAACCGTGCGATCATCACCCATCACATCAGCGAAATCCTCCGCACGATGCTCGGTCGCGATGCCGAACTCGAACTCGTCTACGATATGCCGCACATCCTCGTCTCCCAAGAGGAACACTATGGCAAGAATGTCTGGGTACATCGCAACGGTACCAGCCGTGCCTATGGACCATCGCGTATGGCCACGCACCCGATCTTCTCACAAACCGGTGAACCGGCCTTCATTCCTTCATCTATGAGCACTGAGGCTTATCTCTGTGTTGGCACGGACGACAATGAATCCACGTTTTTCTCCTGCAATCACGGCGCTGGCAAGGTCACCAAAAAAACCGAACGCGTCATACCAAAAACCCGCGAAGAGCTTCACAAAAAGCTCGGCGACCGGGGCGTTCACCTCTATAACGCCCGTTCCAAAGAGGTCATCGAACAGGACTCGGCTCACTACAAAAGTATCGAGGATGTCATGGCCGGTGTCCGTGCCAACAATATCGTGAAACCCGTCGCCAAGATGCAGCCGGTGTCGATTATTATGTACTAACATGAAACTCATCACTCTTAGTGGCGTGGACGGTTCGGGGAAGTCCACCCAGCTCCAACTTCTACAAACAATACTAGAACAAGAAGACAAAAAAGTTTTCTACTTTCACGCAATCGAGTTTTCTTCCGCCAACAAAATCTCACGACTCTTCTCAGGAGAAAAAGAATTCGTCGCCGGTCAAGAAAAAGCTTCAACCCAAGCTTCGTGGTTGTCTATCTTAGCTCGAAGAATTTTTCTCTTGATTGATATTTTTCGTTTTCGTGATCTGGCTAAGAAATTGGAACGAGCCCAGTTTGATTATATTCTCTCCGATCGGTATTTTTATGACTCGGTAGTGAATATTGAATACCTCTCACGGAAAGACTCTCCCTCATTAGAACCCAACCTCACCCCGACCCTCTCCTCAGCTCAGGAGAGGGGGAAATTCTTCAAGAGATACATTCCCAAACCCGACTTCGCTTTTTATTTGGATATAACTCCCGAAGAAATCCTCAAGCGCGATCGCGTGCCAGAGCAAGGCATCGACTATCTTCGAGAAAAAATCAGCCTTTTCAAAAACAATATTGAACAGTGGGGTATGATTCACATTGATGCATCCAAAAATCAAGAGCGAGTCTCTCAAGAAATACACAATCACCTCTCATAATTCTTATGTCTACCCAGCGCCATTCTTTTTCTTCCTCTCTTCTCTGGCTCACTGCCGCCGAAGTCATCTTCACTCTTTCCGGCTATATCATTCAGTCCGTCGCGGGGCGAGTCCTCGGTCCGACGGATTATGGTCGGTACAGTCTCGTCATCACCCTCACGACCGTCATCATCGTCCTCGTGGGCAATGGCATCCCGACCGCGATGTCCCGGTACCTCAGCGAGAGTTTCGAGACCAATCCACACCGCACCAAACGTATCAAACTCCAGGGCATTCGCTTGCAGAGCATCTTGATTGGCACACTGACCATAGCCTTCTTCCTGCTCGCACCCGTCATCGCGAGTCTCCTTGGTGACCCCACCCTCACGCCGCTCTTCCGCTTTTCCTCGCTCATCCTTCCAGCCTTTGCCGCCGCTTCATTTTACTTTTCCTACTTCACAGGGCTCCATCTCTTCCGACACCAAGCGGCTCTCAAGATATTCCGCTCCTTCGCGCGTCTCTTGATCATTATTAGCCTCATTGTGTTTTTTGGTATCGAGGGGGCTATCGCCGGTTATATCCTCGCGCCGCTCGCTACTTTTTGTCTCGGTCTCTGGCTCGACTACCATTACACAGTAGCGCTCGACCAACGCATCGCCGCCGAGACCCAGGCAAACACAATAACCTCTGAAAACGATTTCCGCTGGCAACAGCTCCTCGACTATGCCTGGCCGATCACGCTGTTTATGCTGTTCTACGAATTCTTCGTTTCGATCGATCTCTATCTCGTCAAGGCGATCCTGCACGATGATTACGCGACCGGGCTCTATAACTCCGCCCTCACACTCGGACGCATCCCCTTTTATCTTTTCTATGCGCTCTCTATCATCCTCCTCCCCGCCCTCGCCAAAATGAAGTCCGAACAAAATCATGAGAAGATGAACGCTCTCCTCACACAATCGCTCCGCTATGCCGGCATCATCCTCTTACCGGTTTTCATTTTTCTCTCCGCTTATGCGGCCCCCTCGCTGGCATTTGTTTTCGGTACCCGCTACTCTGAACCATCGTCCATCCTCTCGCTTCAGACACTCGCCTTCGGACTCTCTTTCCTCACGGTCTTCTACCTCCTCGCCACCGCTCTCATCGGTGTTGGACGTGCTCGGACCGCTATGTGGCTCACTATCATCGGACTCATCGTCAATACGTGGCTCAATTGGGTTTTCATCCATGCCTTCACCAATATCGTCGGCGCTGCTATCGCCACCTCGGTGAGTGCCTTCCTCGTAACCGGCATCACCCTTTACATCGTCTACCATATCATTCCGTTTAGCCTCAACTTCCCTGCGATTTTTAAAACCGCTCTCATCGGTGGCATCCTCTGGTATATCACATCACTCGCTCACTTCTCCTCTTGGCTCTTCATCCCGGCGAGCCTCGCCCTGGGCATACTCTATCTTATGACGCTTTCATTCTTCGGTGTCATCACCACCACCGACCGCGAACCCTTCCTCAAACTCTTCCACAAAAAACCATCCCTCTAAGGAAGAGATGGTCTAATGAAAACAAATTCAATTCTTCCTATTACACGACACACAGTGTATCAGGCGACTCTTTTTTTGCGCTCTTCTTCCAAATCGATAATCTTCGCTGTCGGGTGGAAACTTTCTTCATTCGCCGGCATTGAAGCTTTGTATTCTTTATACTCTTGGCTCACGAATACCTCTTCTTCGAGTTCGATCAACCGACCACGAACAGCATTTTTTCGCTCCGCATATTCGCCCGTTCCTTTTTCTTTCAAAACTTGCTGCTCAGCCTGAAGCGAAGAAAAGAGTTTGTCGAAGGTGGGATACAATTCCTCAACCTTAACCCTTTTCACTTCGTCGCCCAATGCCGCTTTATCGAGACTCCAATCCACTTTCATATCATACATCTTCTTTTCGATCTGGTGCATTTTTGATTTGATTTCCCATGTCTGCAATTCGAGGTCACGCGACTTTGTATAAGCGGAAATTTCAGGTGTGTTATTCCTTCGTGCAGCTTCGCTGACTTCTTTTTGTTCAGTCTGAAAGTTCTCGAACATTTGAGCATAAATACTCTCTACTTCTTGTTTTTGTTTTATTGAATTATGTTTATCAAGCTCTTGATACAAAGCACCTGCCTGCAAACTATTGATCTTACTGAGTATCAACAGTTTCTCCACCACTTTCTTTGGGTCTGGCTCGGTCGCCTCTATAGCGTTGTACTGTTCTTGAAGTGTGGTGCGATATCTCTCCAAGCTATATGCTTTTTGCTCGGGCGATCCAAAATATGGATCTATTTTTCCATCAAGATCCTCACTTTTGGATTTTCGACGAGCCCAATCATCTATAAGGGGTACTGAACTGTCTTTTATCATATCCTGACGAATTTCCAAGTCTTTTCGCTTTCTATCATCAACTAATTTTATTTTATTTTTTTCCGCTGGATCCTCAGAAGCCTCATTCTCCAACTCAGCTGCTTTTATTTCATTTCCTTTGAATATATCAAACATAACACTTTTCATTAAAAAAATAACAACAAGTATAAATATATGACTGTTACTCTTTTAAGTATACCAATAATCATCCGCCCTCACAAGAAACTTGACGGAAAACCCCGCTCTTGATACCTTAAAGCTAGGCTTGTGTGGATAGATTGACGGAGAAAATGAGATCTATTGACTGAGGCAGACAAACAGACGAAAGTGAAGATCCGGGCGCATAGCTCAGTTGGTAGAGCAGTTGCCTCTTAAGCAAACGGTCGAGGGTTCGAATCCCCCTGCGCCCACCGGAAAAAATTTGTTATCCATTGCCCCGATAGCTCAATGGATAGAGCATGGGACTTCTAAGCCTGTGATGGGGGTTCAATTCCCTCTCGGGGCACATAAAAAATAAACAGTAACTTTTCTGTCATGAATAAAAAAATTATTCTCATACTATTTTCCATAATACTTGTTTTTGTTTTAGGGTATTCTCTTCTTCAAGCAAAATCTCATTTTTCTCAGCAAAAACCTCAAGTCGGCCCCTCTTTACAACTAACTGGGACGCCAACTACAACTCTTTTGAAAGTCTGTCCTGAAGAATGGTTTAGTAATCAGATGCCTTCAACTATAGAATCAAATACTCGCGTTTCAAAAGAATATTTCATCTATAAGGGCGTGCGACGAGAACTCTTGGAGTTTGATGTTGATTGGGTCAAAACCAATTGCTCGGTAAAACCGCAAGTTGTTGAATAATATCAAAAAAAATTAAAAAATCTATGAGCACTTCCCAAAAAAGTTTTTTACTCGCAGTACTCATTATCTTGTTCATCATCCTCGCAGGCGTATTTGGGTACCTAGCCTCTTATCAAAATGGCTTTGGTGGATTCACGCCGTCACCGATTCCTATCCCCTATCCAATTCCCGTTCCAGGTCCGGATCCTGTCCCGACTCCAGGACCAACTCCGACACCCCAAACTGAAACCGTAACTGTGAGAGTTGGCGGACAAGAAGGTTCCTTCCTGGTACAAAAAATCAATACCGACAGTGTTGATGGGCTGTGGTATATGGCATATCCGGTTCCACGAGATATAGGCATACCAAAAACCTTGCATATTGGAGACGATATCGGCTATGCCTGCGAGGGAGTATCAGAAAAACTTTCGATCATCAATACCTCCAGTCAAACAATAACCTTCGTAAAAACCACCGGCGAACCAACTATGGGAGGGTGTCCTATTTGTCTTTCTGGAAAAACTCATATTGATACACCAAAAGGAACAATACTAGTGAAAGATTTGCAGATCGGAATGCCAATCTGGACAGTGGATACGAAAGGCAATCGTATCACCGGTACTGTCAAAGAGACATCAAGAGTACCAGTACCCCCAACACACCAAATGGTGCATCTTGTATTTGAAGATGGTCGTGAACTCTTTGTCTCCCCAGGGCATCCGACTACTGATGGCCGCCATATCAGCGATCTCACAGCGAATGAGCTCTACGATGGTTCTGTCATCGTGAGCATAAACCATACCTCCTATGACGAAGGCGCAACCTACGATATACTCCCATCAGGAGAAACTGGTTTCTATTGGGCTAATGGCATATTGATTGGTAGCACCCTTCATTCCAGGTAATACAAATTATTCATTCATCTTCCCTCAGCGAAACAAAACCTCCATAAAAATATAGGGGGGTTTTGTTTTTATCGTTTTCTGTTGTATTTTTATAACGATTCCTCCTGGATATCCTCGGCGAGGTGTTTTTTACCATACCAGCTCACGAGATGAGCGAGGAGGAAAAATACGATGACAACAAACAAAAATGAGAGCTCGGCATATTTGAAAATATGTTGCAACCAACGAATTGACATTGAACTAAAGTATCCCAGCCCAGCAATACTCCCAACCCAAAAGAATGTCGCCGCAACATCTGCCTGCCAAAAAGTCTTGGCGTCGATTTGTACCGCTCCCGAACGGATCTGCGTGACCCGATGAATACCATAAATGAATTTTGAAAGGAAAAGGGTATGAAACGGTCGCTTCAATATCTGGCGATCAATTGGCCCAGCTACGGCACCCATTTTCTTCGAAAGCCAGCTGAAACGCTCCAAATGCCGGCCAATCCAAAACCAACACCAATCCCCTGCCAAAACACCAAAAAAAGCCACGATAAAAACTAAGCCCAATGAGAGTTGCCCCTGTCGAACCAAGAAAAAAGCCCCGAACAAAAAAGTCTCGCCTTCGAGTAAAAGCCCGAAAAACAAAAGCAAATATGCCCAGTGACCCCAGGCGCTGATTGAATGGACAATCAAACCTTGCATTTCGTACATATTTTTCCGATAAAAACAGCTTCACTTCAACACTAGTATATCAAACACCCGACTCGTTGTCATTTTCTCTGATACTTGACAAATACGAATCTTTCCGCTATTCTCTAAAGGAGCTCATGGCTCTCCTCCAATACGCTGCTCATAGTAGTGCAGCAACCCTCGGCGGAACATTGCAAACCAAACGGATGTAGATATCCCGCCACCGTAGTCACTCTCCAAGAGGTGCTACGGTTTTTTTATTCAAAAAAACACCTGACAATCCAGGTGTTTTTTCGTCTGATACGAAAGAATACTACTTCTTCTCGCCAGTCTTACCTTCGATGATTTCTTTGGCGACATTATTGGGGACTTCCGCGTAGTGGAGGAACTCCATCGCGTAACTGGCGCGGCCCTGCGTCATCGAGCGCATCTGGGTCGCATAGCCGAACATCGCTGCGAGCGGCACTTCAGAATGGATTTCCTTCACCCGCGCATTGCCTTCGCCTCGGTCAGTCATCTCACGGATGATACCACGCTTCGAATTGATATCACCCACGATATCACCCATGAATTGCTCCGGGGTCATCACGACCACCTTCATAATCGGTTCGAGGAGGACTGGGTGCGCCCGGCGAGCCGCTTCTTTGAACGCCAACGAACCGGCAATTTTGAACGCCGCTTCGGAGGAGTCGACATCGTGATAGGAGCCATCATACACAGTCGCTTTCACATCCACCATCGGATAACCGGCGAGAATACCGTTCAGCATCGCTTCCTGGATACCCTTGTCGATCGGCTTGATGTATTCCTGCGGGATAGCACCACCCTTGATCTCATCGGCAAATTCATAGCCCATACCCGGTTCCGGCTGCGGCTCGAGGCGGATCCAACAATGACCATACTGACCACGACCACCGGACTGACGAATATACTTGCCTTCTGCTTCGGCTTTCTCACGGATGGTCTCACGATATGCTACTTGCGGACGACCGACATTGACTTCTACTTTGAACTCGCGTTTCATTCGATCGACGATAATATCCAAATGTAACTCACCCATACCGGAGAGAATCGTCTGTAATGTTTCTTCGTCGGTATGCACACGGAAGGTCGGATCCTCCTCGGCTAGCTTCTTCAACGCGACACCCATACGCTCCTGGTCAGCCTTAGTCTTCGGTTCGATCGCGATATCGATAACCGGCTCGGGAAATGTGATCGACTCGAGAATCACCGCGTGATCCTGATCACAGAGCGTATCACCGGTCGTGGTGTTCTTCATTCCCACCAACGCACCGATACCACCGGCTTGGAGTTCATCGATTTCTTCACGGTGATTGGCATGAATACGGAGGATACGACCGATGCGTTCTTTCTCGCCTTTACTTGAATTGTAGACATAGCTACCGGCCTTGATGACACCAGAATACACACGGAAAAACACGAGCTGACCTACAAACGGATCGGTCGCGACTTTGAAAGCCAGGGCAGAAAACGGTTCACTATCGGACGGCTTCCGCTCGATTTCCTGATCATTCTTCGGGTTAATGCCCATCATCGGAGGAACATCGATCGGAGAAGGCAGATAGTCCACCACGGCATCGAGCACGAGCTGCACGCCCTTGTTGCGGAGGGCTGTCCCTGTCATCACTGGGATCAATTTGGTAGCGATGGTCGCCTTACGCAAAGCCGCCTTTAGCTCTTCGACTGAGATTTCCTCACCGTTCAAAAACTTTTCCGTCAGAGCATCATCGGTCTCGGAGATTCGTTCCACCAATTTTTCACGCCACTCTTTCGCACGATCCACATACTCAGCTGGAATTTCTATTTCCACTACTTTCTCTCCTCGATCACCTTCAAATTGGTAAGCCTTCATCGCAATCAAATCGATCACACCAAAAAAATCGCCACGAACACCGAGCGGGTACTGGATCGCGACCGCGTTGGGAGTGAGACGATTCCAAATCGAGGCTAACGCTGTCTCGAAGTCCGCGCCTTCTTTGTCAATCTTGTTGATGAAGCACATCCGAGGCACTTCGTATTTGTCGGCCTGGCGCCACACGGTCTCGGACTGCGGTTCTACGCCCTCTTTGCCATCGAAGACCACCACACCACCATCCAACACACGCAATGATCGTTCCACTTCTACAGTGAAGTCTACATGCCCAGGCGTATCGATGATATTGATCTGATGATCCTTCCAATAACAGGTCGTCGCCGCGCTCGTGATCGTGATGCCACGCTCCTGCTCCTGCTCCATCCAGTCCATCGTCGCCGCGCCCTCATGCACCTCACCGATCTTGTGGGTGATACCGGTATAAAACAAAATACGCTCAGTGACGGTGGTTTTACCAGCATCAATATGGGCGATGATTCCGATGTTGCGACACTTTTCAATAGACGTTTGGCGTGGCATATCTCTTTTAGAATAACAAATTAAAAATCTAAATTATTTTGAATATTATTGGGAAACCTCTTTTACGAAAACAAAAGAGGGCTATGCTCTTTTGTTCCCTAGTCATTGCTTCTAAATTTCTTGACTCAAAAACTTACGCGAAGTGAGCGAAGGCCTTGTTGGCATCGGCCATACGGTGAACTTCTTCTCGTTTCTTCATCGCGGCACCGGCTTTGTTGGAAGCGTCGATCAATTCTTGCGCCAATTTCTCGGCCATCTTCTTACCCTTCTGTTTGCGGCAGGCCTCGCGAATCCAACGCATCGCCAACGTCTGACGACGATCACCGGCCACAGGGATCGGCACCTGGTAGTTGGCACCACCCACGCGACGACTCTTGAGCTCGAGCAAAGGCGATACCATCTTTATGGCCTGCTCGAAAGTATTCAGTCCGCCCTTCTGAGTGCGTTCCTGAATGATTTCAAAGGCATCATAAACAATCCGCTCGGCAACACTTTTCTTGCCGTCCCACATGATCATTCCGATAAAATGACCCACCAGCGGGTTCTTGTATTTGCCATCCAATGGCCAGGTCTTGTCAAACAGTCTTTTGCGTCGAGGCATATCCTAAAGTTTAAACGTGTAAATAAATATGAAACAGTTGAAAAATTACTCCTTCGCTTTCGGCTGCTTGGCACCGTACTTGCTGCGACCCTGACGGCGCTCATTCACACCACTGGCATCGAGTACGCCTCGCACCACATGATACCGTACACCTGGGAGATCTTTCACTCGCCCGCCCCGGATCATCACGATCGAGTGCTCTTGGAGGTTGTGTCCGATACCCGGGATATACGCCGTGACTTCCATACCATTGGTGAGGCGGACACGGGCAATCTTGCGGAGAGCAGAGTTCGGCTTCTTCGGGGTGGTAGTGGAGACTTTCACGCAGACACCGCGCTTAAACGGCCCCTGGGTCGTCACTGGGCGGTTTTTGAGGGTATTGAATACATAGGTCATCGCTGGGGACTTGGACTTCTTCACCGCAGATTTACGACCGCGCTTCACGAGCTGATTCAGGGTAGGCATATCGGAACGAAAAATTAAAAATCAGATAGATAGAAAGAAAAAACCATCCACTTATGGATTGCTTTTCCAGTGTACAAGAGACTGGTTTACTTGTCAAACCTTGCCTTCTAAGAGGGCGCTCTCACCCACCGAGACTGTTCCCTGCGCTAGGAGAATGGAGTACAGTAAGGATGGATTCCTCTACTTCATACTTACTTCCCTATCCGACGATGAAACCATTCTTTCGCTTCACTGTAACCGGTACAGTTCAGGGTGTCGGCTTCCGACCCTTCATCTATACTGCCTGCGTCCAAGCCGGCTTGCTTGGTTATGTACAAAACATCGGCTCGGGTGTAATCGTCGTCGTCAACAATGCCGCCGCCCTCAAACGCATCCTCGCCGCCACGCCGCCGCCCATCCGTATCGACCATACAGACATCCAAAAGACCAATGAACGCTGCACGAATTTTCGTATTCGCTCCAGCCACGGTTCGGGTTTCGCTGAAATTCCGCCGGATCTATTTCTCTGTGACGAATGTCTCGGAGAGCTCTCGGATCCTCACGACCGCAGACATGGGTACTTCTTCCTCACCTGCACACGATGTGGCCCGCGCTTCACGATCGCTCTCTCGAGTCCGTATGATCGGGACACGACGACCATGAACGACTTTGCGATGTGTGACCGCTGTCGAGAGGAATACGAAAATCCGCAGAGTCGTCGATTTCACGCTCAAACCATCGCCTGTCACGACTGCGGTCCTCATCTCACGCTCTTTGAAAACGGTCGGGCATTGACCGAACTCAATGACACAGCTATCTTCAAGCGTATCGTTATCGCTCTGAAGCGCAATGAAATCGTAGCTATCAAGGGTGTGGGTGGATTTCATCTCATCTCTGCCACCACCCAAGAAGCGATCACCTCTATCAATCACCTCACCGGAAGATCGGACAAACCCTACGCCGTACTCTGCCGAGACATTGCCATGGCGCGCACCATCGCAACACTCACACCTCAAGAGGAAGAACTCCTTACCTCAGCAGCTCGCCCGATCATCCTTGCAAAAAAAAATATTACTACCCCACCAGCAAGCGAGCTCGACACCGTCGGCATTATGCTCGCCTACACGGCACTCCACATACTCCTCTTCGAACACTACAGGAAACCGCTCATCTGTACTTCTTCCAATGTTCATGATGCCCCGATTACCACTACCCAGTCAGAGCAGTTCGTTCCGCTCGTGCTCGACCATGATCGGGAAATTCACAATGCCGCCGACGATTCAGTCATCAAAGTCATCAGCGAAATCCCTTTGTTTATCCGTCGTAGTCGTGGCTTCGTCCCGCAGTCGATTGCCATCGATACACCGAATACAACGCCCCTCCTCGCGCTCGGTGCCGAGATGAATAACACCTTCGCGCTCTATGATGGTCACGGCCGCGTGATACTCTCACCGCACATCGGCAACACCTCACATCCCGAGACCTTCGAGCGCTACCGCCAATCCATCGACCGCTTCCTCGACTATACGCATATCGTCCCACAAGCTATCCTCTGTGACGCGCATCCGACGTATCGTACATCACTCTACGGAAAAGAACTTGCCGAAAATTTAAGCCTCCCACTTATCCCGATACAGCATCATCGTGCGCATGCCAGCGCGGTGGCCACCGAACACGGGCTCAAAGATTTCGTCGCCATTGTTTGCGATGGTCTCGGTTGGGGTGATGACGGTACGATATGGGGTGGAGAGATTTTTGAAAACAGCACTCGCATCGGCCATCTCGAAACGCATCCGCAACTCGGCGGTGATTCTGCTGCCCGCTCTCCACATAAAATGCTCTATGGCATTCTCCGCTCATTTCTTACTCCCACGGAAATTAAACCCTTTATGCTGAATCGTTTTTCTCATGATGAGTGTGACATCCTCGAAAAACAATTCACCGAAAAATTCAATACGCCTCTCACCTCGAGTTGCGGACGCGTGCTCGATGCGGTAGCTGCTCTCCTCGGACTGTGTTCCGAACGCACCTACGATGGTCGCCCGGCCATGCTACTCGAAGCCCACTCTTCAACGCCCGTTGCGATCACTCCAATCATCGATGGCTCCATCCTGCGCACCATACCGCTCTTCGAATACCTCGTACAAAATGTACACGAAGACAAGTCGCGCTTGGCGGCCACCGCACAACACTACCTGGCGGAAGGTCTCTACACTATTGCTGCCAAAAAAAACAAGCCCATCGTCTGGGCTGGCGGCTGTGCTTATAACCGCATTATGACAGAATTTTTACTCGAACATGGCGTGCTGGTCAATCGCGAAGTGCCACCGGGCGACGGTGGTATCAGTTTCGGACAAATCGCGGCCTATCTAGCAAATCCTCGGCACGAGCGTCCCCGTCGGCATTGATAATAATTTCTTCCCATAACGAGTCTGAATAGTAATTGCTTTTCCGGCGACGATCGTCCCGATTTGACTGGCCATCGGATTGAATGTTCGCAGGATCGCCAACACTTCCTCGACCCGTGCGGGAGCGACGATACACACGAAACAGCCCTCGCTCGCGAGACTATACGCATCGATACCAAGGATTTCCGTCAACGCGCGCACCGGCTCCTGCATCGGGATCCGTTCCTCATCAATCTCCATACCCACGGAATTTTTGTCCGCCAACTCATTCAGGATAGCCGCCAGCCCGCCACGCGTCACATCCTTCGCCTGCTTAATCTTACTCCCGATGGCGGCCAATTCCTCATGAAGAGGCTTGCTATCAGTACACAGTTCAGTCTCAAGTTCAAAGCGTTTGGCCAGAAGTGCCGCACCGTGTTCACCGATACCACGCGAAACCACAACAACATCTCCAACCTCGAGTGGTTCGTCTAGTACGCGTGATGCCAGACCGACACCACTCGTATTGATGATGATCTTATCGATTCCACCGCGTTCGACCACTTTGGTATCACCGGTCACCACCGGGATACCGGTTGCCTTGGAGAGCTCACCGATCGTTTGGATAATAGTCAGAAACTCTTCCTTGGAAAATCCTTCTTCGAGAACAAGTGACAACGAAAGGCCGATCGGACGAGCACCCATCACCGCCAAATCATTGACCGTACCGCAAAAAGCGATTTTCCCGATATTGCCACCGGGGAAAAATATCGGCGTCACTACATAAGCATCCGTCGTAAAAACTAAATGTTCCTGACCGAGAGCGAAAGTGGCGCCATCATCGGCACAGTGTGTCCACTCGGCGGACGGAGGGAAAAACCCACGCATCGTGTCAATCAACGCCTGCATCTCTTTGCCTCCACCTCCCTCGCTCAACTTGATCGTATGCATATTGCGTTCGACCGGCGTCGGACACTCCCCTGTCAAGCAGTGTTCATCTTTTTTCATAGATTCATAGTTAGTAGGACTTACGCGTTTGACTTTTACCATTTTCCGTCGAAGCATTCCTTTCTCGCCTGTGGTAGGTTTACCAAACGGCTTCAAAAGAAACACTTCGCCGAAAACCGGCACACATTTTTCAAACGCGTAAGTCCTAGGTTATTCACTCGGCAAGACTTTTTCCATATTTATAAGCAATGGCACAAGCTCCCTCGGATTCACTCACCATACAAGCGCCCTGCGGATGCTCCGGCGTGCACACGGTTCCGAACAACGGACACTGCCGGGGCTCAACCAAACCTCGGACGATCTCACCGCACCGACATTTGGGATTCTCGACACTAACGATGGATCGAAAAAGGTCGGCGTATATGAGTCGCGCGTCCAACCGTTCATCGATCGGCGCCAAACCGGACAGAGGAATCGTCCCCATACCACGCCACTCAGCATCCACTGGTTTCAAGGTCTCTTTGATCATCTGCCGAGCGATCGGATTGCCTCCGGGAAAAACCACTTCCGGATAATCATTCACCACCTCTACTTCTTTATTCTTAATCAAACGCAATAAAATGAGAATGGCGTGCAAGAGCTGATCCGGCTTGAAACCGGAGATCACCTGCGGCAAAGGGATATCCATCGTCCCCCAGATATCACTCCCGATAATCGCCGAGACATGCCCCGGATCAATGAAACCATCGAGCCGCATCTCACGCGTGAGCGCCCGCATAGCCGGCGGCATCACTTTGTGTGCGCAAAATACCGTAATACCTGCAGCCAGAAGCTTCGCAGTCATCGGTGTCGTGGTCTCAAAACCGACCGCGAAAAATATCCGATCCTTTTCATCGATGATCTGATCGATCGAGTAGACCATACGCACATCCGCTCCGAGATTCTGCGCATCGACTAGGCTCATCTTCGTCCCAGGAACGTTGATCATATCACCATAGGTCGCGACCTTCACACCCGAGAGCGCCAACTCCACCATCGAATCGATATCCCGTTGCGAGGTGACACACACCGGACACCCTGGGCCCGAAATCAGGCGGATATTTTTCGGTAGCACCTCGCGCAATCCGTAACGCATAACGGTATTCGTATGGCCGCCACACACTTCCATAAGTCGCACTTCGCCCATCTCGGCCGCTATTTTTTCGATATCTTTGAGGAGTGGACTCTTCATAACGATTGTCGTAATTCGGCTTCCAATTCCTCCTGCCGTGAATCTGCCAAGAGACGATAGGTCTCACGCGCTGATTCTTCATCCACTTTTTGGATAGCGAACCCGACATGCACCAACACCCAGTCGGCCACTTGCGTATCCAAAAGAAAAGACAAATCCACTTGGCGTTTCACTCCGCCGAAGTTGACCGTGGCTTTTTTCTCCACGACTGATTCCACTTGTCCTGGTATCGCCAAACACATACGATTCTCTAAATAAAAGGTCATTTCCACTGGTTGAAAGTATACCAAAAATTTCCAGTTCAAGCCAGCGATGTATCATTTCACAAAAAAATCAAAAACAAAGCTCCTGATGGAAGCTCTGTTTTTCTCAATGTGGACTGCGTCCTACTCAGTTGGAACTTAATTATAGCAGAATTGCAGGCTTGGGGCGAACTCTGGCGAGCTATTGAGGGATTTCAGAAAACGTAAGCTTACTTCTTATCATTTCACACCAGCATTCTCTCCACTTCCGCCCTCAACCCCCAACCATTCCCATGCCGCAGCAATCCCAGATACGACTGAACAACCTCTTCTTTTCCTTTTTTCGCCTCGAGATTGCGAAACATCCGCTTCTTGGTCGCCGTTCGCAAGACTCGGTGATCGGGAAAGTGTACCCAACCCAAGAAGTCCACGCCTGAAGTAATTGTCTTAATGAATACTTTGTCAGGATGCATCTCTAATTTAAGTTCCCAATGAAGAAACATTTTCATTCGAAGAAGGATTTCTTCAAGCCAAGCCCTGTCTCGGGAAAAAATTACAAAGTCATCGGCATAGCGGATATATTGGTTTACCTTGAGTTTGTGCTTCACGAATTGATCAAATTCGTTCAGGTACACATTGGCGAGGAGCTGCGAAGTGAGATTGCCCAAAGGGAGTCCTCTTTTGTTGTCATTCCCGCGCAGGCGGGAATCCAGGTTTTCAGAATTGAAACTTCCGATGATTTCTTTCAACAGACAAAAGATATCTTGATCGGAAATTCGTTGCGCGAGGATTTTCAATAAGATTTCGTGATCAATCGAAGCAAAGAATTTTTTGATGTCGCATTTCAATATCCAACAGGTTTTGGTATTGTTTTGGCTTGCCTGGCGAGCGAATTTCTGAAAGCGTTGAATGGCTCTATGCGTTCCCTTACCATCTCGACACGAATACGAATCTGAAATGAAAGTTTTATCGAAAAACGGGTAAAGAATCCGATAGAGAGCGTGGTGTAAAAGTCGATCACGGATGGTGGCCTTGTGGATGTCTCTCGGCTTCGGGTCGGAGATTTTGAAGGCGTGGTAGCCACCGTGCCGGTAGGTTTTGTTTTTCAGGTCATTATGTAATTCAATGATATGAGGAGAAAGTTTAAGCGCAAATTCCGCGACATCTTTTTTAAGCGTCTTTCCTGGAATGAACTCATTCCATGCCTCGTACAAATTTTTGAGAGATATGCTATCGTGATAAGTAATGGGCATATGTATTTCTATTTGTCTCTCCCTATGCAAGATACTCCACCAAAAAACTTCAACTCATCGCAAAAAAATCTGCCAGCAATAATCACAAGAGAAAAGGAGGCTTATTCGTTCTGGGTCAAACTCCACAAAGACTTCCCCAGAGTTGAACGCCTCGGCGTTGGATACAAAATTGAACAGACTTTCTTGTCTGTTTTGGAATACACTTTTATCGCTGCCTACCAGCCTCCTGACCAAAAAATCATCGTACTCTGCAGAACCATTTCGAAATTGGACATACTCAAATTTTTTCTTCAAATCGCTTGGGAGAGCAAGCTTATCCACACAGAACACTATGCTGACCTTTCAGAAAAACTTGAGGAAATAGGTCGCATGATAGGCGGTTGGAAAAAAGGATTAGAATCAAAACTCCTGCAGAAAAAGCAGGAGAAAGAGTGAGTTGCGGGAACACGAAACGGTTGCAGTACTCGGCATTCCATACATTGTCATTCGACAGTGAGTTGACGTTCACGTTCAGACCATCGGAGTACACGTTGACGTTCGCGACGAAATATACAACAAACCATCCATGCCACCACCCGTTGAATACTCTCCGGGCTGAATCGAATTCGGGACATCAAAAGTCCACCAGTTTATTGCACCAACTAACTATTTTTTATTGGTAAGTATACAACCACTCACCTGCAAGACATATCCGACAAGATTCTCAATCGTATCCTCACATAGTTCATAGTGCTGAAGCCGTAACCGCAACACTCAGTATGAAATACTTTTGTAGTATATAAAAATCCCTCAGACTTGCCAAGCAATGTGATGTTATCACACGGCAAAGGGTCTGAGGGACTAAGTGACTAAGAGTCTAAGGCTAAGACTCAAATGGTCAGTTGCGGGAACACGAAACGGCGGCAGCACTCGGCATACCATACAAAGTCACTCGACAGTGCGTCGACGCGCACGCTCAGACCATCGGAGTACACGCCGACGTTCGCGACGAAACCGTTCTCCGGAGCATAGATTGATTTGGTTTTATCTTTCTTGAAAGGGAAAAATGTTCCATATCCTCCTTGGCGAAGTTCCTGTCTATGCTCTTGCGCAAAATTGATGATTTGATGTTGCGTGAAATGTAACTTTTCCAAATTGCCAACACTCCCGAATATCTCCATGAAAGTGCCGTCATTGGTCTGTTCGGCAACGATCACCGGTATTGCCTGCGTAGACGATGAGCAATGGTTGAGATTCCAATTCGTAAAATCGGAATCAATACCGCTTGCAAAAACATCTTTCGCCTGAGCGATTGTTCCACGACCATCTGTTGGCGCGATGGTGATCACCTCGTTAACAAACAACTGCTTCAGAAACGGCGTTTCAAGTGGTACTACCCTTGCGGCAGTTACCGTTTTCGCTCCGGCAATAAACGCCCTGCGAGACGAGCTACCATCTTCGGCGTATAATCGCCTGTAAAACTCCTCATCAGTCACTCCTTCCTCTTCCTTGAATTTCAACAACTCTAAGATGAAGGCGGCAATTTGACCGGCTGCTTTTTGCTCAGCAGCATAAGCTCTCTTATTTTTACTCATGACTATTCTCCGAGTATATTCCCCACAATTGATTTCTCAATCATCTCAAATATACCTAAGTGATTGCCAGCGGGCTTCTTGACGGACTCAAGTTTGCCATGGCACGGAAATACCCAGTTTTCGACTCGGAAACTCGGTGCCACGGCAAATTTCTAAAATTTCTACGCTTCTCTCTTTTTAAGGAACTGACTTTTTAGTATACACCTTTTGAGGAGTTTGTCAAGCTAAAAACAAAAAACAGGCTCTCGAAAGCCTCTATTTTTTCAATGTGGACCTAGGCAGAATCGAACTGCCGCCTGTGCAATGCGAATGCACCGTTCTACCACTAGACTATAGGCCCTGACAAACTAACTCTTCCAATCTATCCTATTTACCCGAAAAAATCAAGCTGCGACTTAAAGAATAAGCATACTGTCCCCGAAAGAATAAAACGCATACCCTTCGCGAATGGCCTCCTGATACAGGGCTTGAATATTCCTCTTGGCGTGCTTGTGTTGAAGAAAAGCGTCCACCAATAGCATCAGCGAACTCTTGGGTAAGTGAAAATTCGTCACGAGACTATCTGCTATTTGAAATTGATAGGGCGGGTAAATGAAAATATCCGTCTTACCCTCATACGCCACCATTTTTCCATCGCCTCGTTGCGCCACGCTTTCGATCGTCCGAAGAGCGGTCGTGCCGACTGCTACGATGTTTTGCTTCGACTGTTTCGCTTCATTTATTATATTCGCCGTTGTTTTTGATACCTCGATATATTCCGTATGCAATTTTCCAGTCGTGAAGTTTTCCTCACGCAGTGGCGCAAATGTCCCCAGACCTACATTCAAAGTCACTTCTACTCTTTCTATTTGTTTCGCATCCAGTGAATTAAAAACTTCTTGAGTGAAGTGGAGCGAAGCCGTCGGTGCGGCAACCGATGCCCCCGACCGTGCAAAGATTGTCTGATAACGCTTGCGGAGTTGTTGCTCTCTCTCATCTTTTGCTTGCCCCGCTATCTCTTGTTTATCTTCCAAATAGTGCGGAATAGGCGTCTCGCCATACTGATCAAGTAACTTCATCAACGCTTGTTCCCCCTCTCCTTTACGAAGGAGAGGACTGGGGTGAGGTTGAGTTGAAAAAGAATGAAGTTTCGCGAAAAATTTATTTTCCTCTTGTCGCGTCACTTCCAGATAATCCCCATTGGGGAAAGTGAGTTGCCATCCCACTTCGCACTTCCTATCAACGAGAATAGGAATTTCTGAATTTGTCATCCCGCACTTGATGCGGGATCCAGGTTTAATTGCATCTGTATTCAACCTCACCCCTTCCCTCTCCTCAGCCCAGGAGAGGGGGGAATTCATCTCATTCGCCAAGACAAAAACCTCGATCTTACCACCTGTTGGTTTACGCAACCACAACCGCGCCGGCACGACTTTGGTGGCATTCAATACCATCACCGACTGCTCGGGCAGATACTTCGCCAACTCAGAGAAACGCGTGTGCGTGATCGTATCCGTCGCCATATCGTACACGAATAACCGCGAGCTATCCCGCGGTTCCACGCCCACCTTCCGGATTAAGGCCTCCGGCAATTCATAATCGTATTCCTCGAGATCAATCATACTTCTTTTTCTTCTCTACAAGAATTCACATATTTCTCCGCCTCTTCGGCACCTTCGATTGCAGTAATTTTGTGATGATAGCTAAAAAACTCTTCAATAATTTTTCGTTCTTCTTTGGGCACATCCGTCCAATCTTGTATTCGCTTATTTGTCCCATCAACTGCAAGTACCTTATGATCTCCATCCTCCCGCCGTATCAATCCGATCAGTTCCACCTCGACTTCCTGACCGACTTCAAATGCTTGTTCCGAAAAAACCAAGACGTCCGCCTCGTCCCCTTCTTCTTCATTTAGTGTCCCTGAAATATATCCATAAGCCACCGGCATCACCCCATCATTCACCGGAATAACATCGAAAATAAGTCCGAGATCGATCATCCCTGACTTCTCGTAATTCAAGTGTCGTCGCCGTATATCACCCTTCGGCATTTCTATGATAGCTTTCATAAACTATTTCTTCCCTTTTATTTCCTGCCAGAATCGTTCGAAAAACTGTTTCATGAATAGATGTCTCTCGCGAGCAAAAAGTTTTCCAGTCTTGGTCATCATTTTGTCTTTCACATATTTCAACTTCACTTCGTATTCGAGAATAGCTGAATCTTCTTTCGTATACGAGTAATCCTTGCCCGTTTTAGCCAAGTGTTTCTCATTTCCAGTGTACAAATTATTTGATCCAGCATTCCCCGCAAACAAAAAATCTCGCGCGACGCCAATCGCGCCAATGGAATCCATCTTGTCCGCGTCAAATAAGACTTTTGCTTCGATGGTCTGAGGAACACGTTGATTACGATACCGATGTGTTAACACGCAATGTGCCACGGCCTCGATTGTCTCAGCATCGAAACCAAAACTCGTCAAGATCTCTCGGGAAAGTGCCGCACCCTTCTCAGCATGACAAATCGCACCCTGGCTTTCCATTTCTTCCTTGCGACCGATATCGTGAAGCAATACTGATATTTCAACAATAGCGATGTCTACCTTTTCAGTCCGAGCAATACGCAAAGCCGTTGCTCGCACCCGCTCCACATGCGACCAGTCATGACATCCACTTGCTCCCTTGAAATATTTCCGCGCTTCTTGTTCTATCTTCTTTATCAACTCTTTAGTAATCTTCATACTTTTTCAAAATTACTTCGAAAATTTCTCCTGCCAAACTTTCAATTCACCAAATATCTTATCGTCAAAATCATCTGGTCTATACTCCAAGATAGCATTGGCATTTCGTACGCAGTACTGAATCTCGCTTTCATTGTTCTGACTCGAGTACCATTTGAAACTATCGAGAATGTCCGCGGTTTTTACGATGAGAGCTTCTTGTCCATTTTTCACACATCGTTGAATGAGTTCTTTCGTTTTTTCTTTCCCGTCAGTGATTGAGTCATCCTTGGTGCTTGCGAGCACCAATCTCACAACCTCGTCGCCAAACTCATCCCGTACCAATTGCTCACTCGCCCCACTCCACTCAATCGCGTCATGCAGCACACCGGCCAGAACAGTGTCTTGACCATATCCATGCTCATACAAATACACACCCACACGAATATCGTGAAAGAGAGCTGGTTTGCGACTATTCTCATCCGATACCGGCATATATTTCGCCAAAAACCGCACTGCTTTTTCGAAAGAGATACTCAATTTTTTTTGTTCATCTTTTTCCATACACCAAAAATTACTTCAACTTATAATACGTCGCTTTACTCTGACCAACTTTCACAATTATTCCCAACTCGATAAGTTTTCGGAAATCCAGATTTCTCGTCGGTCTGGCGCGATCGGTCAGTTCGGAATAATCTTTGTCCGTAATGAAGCCTTTTTCTTTGATATGGGTGATTATTTTTTGATGATATTCTTTCAGTGCCGTCTCTGGACTAGTTGTCTCTTTCTCCAATTCTTTTTCTACCCGAAGAAGTTCATCGATAATTCCATCGGTAAAATATTCCAGCCAAGAGGTAAAATCAATGTGATCCTTCAGGTCGTAATAATTTCCCAATAATCCCACTTCCTGGAAATAGCGGGTTACATTCTGGTTATAATAATTTTCAAAGCTGAATAAGTTAAACGTATCAAGTCCCATATGAGCGAGAAGTACTTTGGTAGCCAGCCGAGCCGTACGTCCGTTGCCATCAATAAACGGGTGAACGACCACGAATTGCTTATGAAAAACACCGGCCAAAATCAATGGGTCAATTAATTGGGTATTTTTGTCCAAAAATTCAAACAGACCATTCAACAAAGGCGCTACATCCTGATGATCCGGTGGCCAATATATCGTTTGCGTAATTCTCGGATCATTTACAAAAACCGGTTCCTTACGAATGTATCCTCCGCGATGTTTTTCGATAAGACCATCAGTAACCATTTTTTGAATTTTTTCCAACCAATCGATAGTGAGAGAAACTTTTTCCGTTTTAATTAACTCGTTCAGTTCAATTAAAGCCTTGTTATAATTCAGCACTTCTTTCTCAGAATCACGAGTATATTCCGGCTTGTTTTTAAGTATCCTTTTGACATCAGTCAATGGCAAGGGATTACCTTCAATACTCGTGGAAGAATAGGCTGATATTTCCCTAGCGCGGCGCTCCATTTCCAAAAGCACCACCTTGGAAAAACTCCGGCTATTAAGTTCTGTGACAATTTCCGCTACGCGCTTGATATTGCCGAGAAGCTTATTGGTTATGGTATATTTTGGATGAAACATACATTCGCTGATAAGGCTTATAGACACATTATAGACGAATATTAGACGAATGTCAAACCCTACGCGCGCTCAAAAATCACGCCCCATGGCACTTCTTGTATTTCTTGCCACTGCCGCAGGGGCAGGGGTCGTTGCGGCCGACTTTATCTGCGTTGATGATCGGGTCTTTTTTGACAGCTTTCTTTTCTTCATTGGCTAGTGCCGCAAAGCCCGACGTGGTATCATCCGCGCCACGGTACTCCAAGGCCTTCGCCGGCTGACTGGAAACCTCGGTAACAAACGCTGTTGGATTGGCTGACCGCTCGATATGGAAAAGGGTCGAGAGATACGCATTGCGCAACGTCCCCATAAAATTGACGAACAAATGATACGCCTCGCGCTTATACTCCACGAGCGGATCGCGTTGACCATAGCCGCGCAGACCAATACCCTGCCGGAGCTGATCAATATCGTCGAGGTGATTCATCCACAACATATCGAGGGTCTGGAGGAGCAAACCGCGCTGAATCTGATGCCACATTTCGGTGCCGATCGCTTTCTCCTTTTCTCCAAAAATGCGCTTCACATCATCAGTGATATTCTCGCTCATCTTGGATTTCTTTTCCTTGTCGTCCAGTGATTGATCGGTAATGAGCGTGGCGATGGACTTGGTGACCGCATCGACCCGCAGGCCAAATGTCGTGGCCACATCGCGCGCGATAGCGTCCACTTCCCACTCGCCCTCATCACCCGCGGTGTGAAACCCGATCACTCGTTCGATTTCCTCGCGGATCATCTTTTGCGTTTCGGTTTTCCCGTTTTTCGATTGCAAGAGTTCGCGGCGACGGCGATACACCACCTCGCGCTGCTTATTCATAATGTCGTCGTATTCCAAGATGTGTTTGCGAGTATCGAAGTTATAGCCTTCGATTTTTTTCTGAGCACTCTCAATCGTATTGGAAATGATCTTGTTTTGGATCGGTTCATCGTCGGGAAGCCCGAGTGATGTCATCATACTCTTCAGTTTGTCACCACCAAATCGTCGCATCAATTCATCTTCGAGTGAAACGAAAAACTGCGACATACCCGGATCACCCTGCCGTCCCGATCGTCCGCGTAGCTGATTGTCGATGCGCCGAGCTTCATGTCGTTCGGTACCGATCACACACAAACCACCAACCTCACGCACGCCCTCGCCTAACTTGATATCTGTCCCACGACCAGCCATATTGGTCGCGATCGTCACTCCGCCATAGGTACCCGCTCCCACGATGATCGCCGCTTCACGCTCGTGATTTTTTGCGTTGAGGACATTGTGCTGAACGCCTTCCTTGGTAAGTAATTCACTTAGATATTCAGACTTCTCGATCGCCACCGTGCCGACCAGCATCGGCTGTCCGGTTGCGTGACGCGTCTTGATCTCCTCGACGATCGCACGGAACTTCGCTTCTTCGGTCTTGTAAATGATATCGGGCCGGTCCTGCCGAGACATCGGTTGGTTGGTCGGAATTTCCATCGTCGCCAGTTCGTATACCTTCTGAAACTCCTCGGCACTCGTCATCGCAGTACCGGTCATACCCGACAGTTTGTCATACAAACGGAAATAGTTCTGAAAAGTGATGGTCGCCAAAGTGCGAGACTCACGCTGTACCGCCACGCTCTCCTTGGCCTCGATCGCCTGATGAAGACCATCGCTGTATCGCCGACCCACCATCAAACGGCCGGTGAAATCATCCACGATAATCACCTCGCCATCCTTCACAACATAATCCCGATCGCGTTTGAAGATTACTTCCGCTTTGAGGGCTTGCTCGAGATGATGCACATACTGCACTTTGCCAGACTCATAAATATTCCCCATCCCGAGGAGCTTCTCTACCTTGGCTATACCAGCCTCAGTCAGTGTCACGACTTTCATTTTTTCATCCACCTCATAATCCTCCTTCTCGTTCAATCGGGGTGCGATCGAAGCGAATTGCTGGTATAACTTGGTTGACTCCGTGTCAGGCGCCGAAATGATGAGCGGCGTACGAGCCTCATCAATGAGGATCGAGTCCACTTCGTCGACGATCGCGAAGAAGTGTCCGCGTTGCGTCATCTGCTCCGCGCTCTGCACCATATTATCCCGCAAATAATCGAACCCGAATTCATTGTTCGTGCCGTAGGTGATATCACAGGCGTATGCTTCCTGCCGAGTGACCGGTATGAGATTTTCCATCTCCACACTCACTTCGTCGGTATCAAGAATTTTCGGTTCATAGCGATACGAGATGCTCTGATTGACGATACACGCCGTGCTCAATCCGAGCGAATGATACACCGCGCCCATCCAATTCGCATCGCGCTTAGCGAGATAATCGTTCACTGTCACCACATGCACGCCCTTGCCTGCCAACGCATTGAGATAAATCGCGAGAGTCGAAGTCAATGTCTTGCCCTCACCAGTCTTCATCTCCGTGATCGTCCCTCGATGCAATACGATCCCGCCCAACAACTGCACATCATAGTGCCGTTCGCCAATCACGCGTTTGGCGCCCTCACGCACCACGGCAAAAGCCTCGGGCAATAGATCATCCAGCCTTTCACCCTTCGTCAAGCGCTCGCGAAACTCCACCGTCTTCCCTGCCAACGCTTCATCAGAGAGACTCTGCATGCTCGCTTCAAGACTGTTTATTTTCTCTATCATCGGTCGCAACCGAGCGATCTCGCGCTCATTGGAACCGAATACTTTCAACAAATTTTTGAAATCCATAAGAGATGTAAAATAAAGTTCAACCTCACCCCTTCCCTCTCCTCATCTCAGGAGAGGGAGAAAACACAAAAAATCCCTTCAAAGAGGCTCCTACACTTCCTTGAGTGTACAACCAAAACCCCCTTCCGTCAAAGGAAAGGGTATTGATAAATAAGATGCAGAGAAGCTTAAAAAAATACAACTTCTACTCAGAAAACTCCGCGAGGGTCGCCAAAGTCGCTTTGACAGAAGCATTGGTGACATTCAAAAGCTGCACATTTCGAAATTCATTTTTGATCGGCGTGATAAACTCATCCGCCCACGATGGTGTCAACACTCGCACGCCATCAAAGTCCAAATCAATCAGCTCACTGACATCTACATCTCGAAGGAGTGAGCTTTTTGCAGCCAAAAAAGCTTCCTTGCCTGATGGACGAGAAACCAAAATATCTCCGAATTTTTTTACTTGTATAAGCATAATTTTTAGAGAGAAAGTATTGCCAAACATCCCAACACTCCGTCCTCTTTATTCTCTGTAATTTCCATAACATCATTAATCTCCGCGCGTGCATTCCCTGATAGAAAAGTCAGATGAAAATGATTTGAGTTCACTCCAGTTCGTACGAATTTCAAACCATTCCCTCGATTTTCTGGTGCTCGTCCGGAAAGCTTCTCTGTAAAAGCTGCAAGCAGAGCATCTCTATCATTCGCGAGACTGGGGCGAACTTGCCGAAGTGTCTTTAGGACTCCCTGCCCGCGGTCGGCCAATACTGCCTGAAACTTTCCTTCAGCGAAAGAATAAGAAAAAAATATTCCCATAATATCCCGCCAATTACCAACATTATGATCGAAAGAATTGTTGCCAATCTCACCCACCATCGCAGAAATAAGATACGATTGATCATCGGTAATTTCTTGATTCTCTAACAATTCATTGAGCATTCTTTCTAATCGTGTCTGAAATACTTCTCGCGTTTGGCAATACAAATCATCCGGAAGACGGATGACTTCCAGGTTAGATTTCAACCACTGAATAACCAATTGCTCTTGTTGTGATATATCATTCATACCTCTACTCTACAACCAAAACCCCCTTCCGTCAAAGGAAAGGGGCGCGCTAAGGAGCGTCCAAAAAAATGTCATTCCTACCGCGATTGTCGTGCGGCGATGGCGAAATCGAGGAAGTATTTCTGCCACCATTCGGCGGTAAAATTGTACTCGTTTTCACCGAAGAAAAAATCAGCAAAGCACTCTCGTGCCCGGGCGATTTCCTTCAGGCGATGCCGAAGTTTCGGATCATCTAACGACAAGTCAAACAATTCCAAGGCTCGATAACTTGCGGCAATGGCTCGCTCTTCTTTCCCTTGTTCGCGCGCAGTAATAGCTCGCCCCACTTCACTCCCGATATTGGCCATTTGTTCCAGCAGAGAGAATTGTTGCCACCGGCCACGAGCCAAATCCTGATGAAAAATATTTTCATTCATAC
>JBAWZR010000003.1:0-34711 GCA_037142915.1 Candidatus Moraniibacteriota bacterium | reverse complement strand
TGATGAAGCGGCAACATTGGAAACGGTGACGGTGATAGAGCTTGAGGTGGTCGTGCCGTAGACGGTCGAACCATCGGTGGGGGCGGAAAGTGTACTGGTCGGACTGGTGGTATCGAGCGTGATGTTTTGGGTGAGATCACTGGTGGTATTCCCTCCTCCGTCTTTGAATCTGATGTACACAGTCTTTACCCCATCACCCGATACCAGGGTGTGGGATTGTGAAGTGACGCAGTTCGTCCAGTTGGTGGGAGTGGCAGTATTGCCATAGGCCATCTGCACCGGTGTCCAGGTATCGGTCGGACAGGTGATGTTGAGGGTAACGGAAGTTACATTTGTTGCGGTGGCACCGCTATTGATAGTGAAGGATTCTCCGGTGGGGGCAAGCGCATCAATAGTGTAGGTCTTGGTCTGGAATGTTTCCGGATTGGCGTTCAGGTCAGTCGAGAAAAACTTGAGCGTGGTGGTGGACGGGATGCTGATGGCTCCGGAGTACTGGGTGGAGCTGGTGGTGGGGTCGGTACCGTCGGTAGTGTAGTAGGTCTTGTCGCAGCCGACACCGGAGCCGTCATTGCAGGTGAGGGTGACGGATTGGGTCGTGGTGTAGGTGCCTTGGACTGGTGAGGCGGTCGTAGTGGGAGCAGTGGTATCTTGGAATTCGTACGCACCCATATCGGGCAGTGGTCCGCTCGGAACAGGGTTCCCGGCGTAGTCAGTGGTGAGACCGACATTGGTACCGGCGTTGATGGCTGGTGATGTGGGTTGGAGGGTGAAATCGGATCCGGTTATAGTAAATTTTGGGTCAGCGTTACTCGAATGAGCATCCTGTCCTGTTGCACTATTCCAACTCGCCAAACTATTATAAGCAGTACCCAACCACTCTCCATACCAAGCTCCATATACATCATTATTGTCCGACGTGAACCCTGTCGCATTTGTTTGAACAATTATACCGACAGAATACGGAACCGTGTCTGGAACATAGACAATGTTATTTTTTACTTCCACACCGGTCGCTATACCATCTCCAATAAATAATACCGAGGCATAAGGAGACGCCGTTCCTGTATTATAGAATGTATTGTTATACACTTTTATATTGGAAAACGGGTCAATATAGAGACCACCATTTGGTATACTGTCAAACAAGTTATCATAAATCAAGGTACCAGCTTCAGAAACTTTTATTCCTGTTGAACTTATTATATTTTTGAAACGATTAAACCGAATAGTATTTCCTCCGCTTTCACTATAAATAGCATGATTACCTGCTACCGAACTTATGCCAATATCATGAATATAGTTATTTTGAATTAACGATGGCAAGGTTGTGGTCTGTATTTGTATCGCACTCCCCGTGCCAAAAGCTCCATTGAGAGCTGAATTATATATCTCAGAATTTTGAATGGTGTGATTTCCTCCTCCAATGCCGGCAATAATACCTTGATTTACAGCATCGTGAATCTTTAAGTTCTGAAGTGTTGCATTGGTACAATTTCTCAAATAAACAGTGCGGTCATTCGCATTTTTTAATTCAAAACCATCCAAAATTACATAATTTACCTGGTTTATATAAACAGAATAACTTCTCTGCGCTGCTTCTATGGAATGTCCAACGGAAGGATCTGTCGTGGAATATATATAGAGAACACCTCCGCTCCAGTACCATTGATTTTGTGTAGTAAGATTGGAAAGGGAGGAGACGGGAGGCCCAAGCGATACTCCGTCAATCCATACGGCTTTTGGTTGCGCTGATACGCTCGCCTGATAAATATTAGCCGGTACCGGAGAATATAATTGCATATAAGCAGTTCTTGTTGATTGACCGGGCCATGCGATCCAAGAACCATTGTAAGTATATACACCATATGGACTATTTACTCCTCCATTCGTTCCTGTTGAAATAAGCGCTCTATTTGAATTATCAGCCGTTCCATTTAAAACCATCCAATAACCAACCCCATTTGAAAGAGCTATCCCCGTTGTAAAATTCCATGTATAAAAAGTATCAGAACCTGCAACCGTTGGCTGATAGGCATCGGAAGTGCCTAGTGTAGTCGATGGTGCGTGAGTAGTACCATCATCGCTATTTATTGTTACCGTAATGGGATTATGGTATGGAGTTCCATTATTCAGCTTCATCTGCACGGAAAGTTGCTTTAAAGAATACGAAGATCCTGCAATAAAGTAGAAAGCTCCTTTTGTTACTCCAGTAGCAAATAAATTTACAAAGTCTGTTGTAGACCCATTTCCATTGATTTGCTGTAATATCGGCGCACTATCCAGAGACCATCCCGTAACCACGTCTGATCCATTAATCACCGGCCTCGGATTCCCGTTATTCCCATACGCGCCGAAAGTAATCGGATGTCCCGAGGTACCGGAGGATGGCACGGTGAGTTGCTCTCGCCAGGTATCGCCTTTGTTAAACAGAATTTGATCATCACCGACGAAAGTCTGAGCATTGACGTGAGCGATGGTCTTCCAGGCGCAAGCACCAGACGAACCAATCGTTTGAGATGTGCCATCGCAGGCATCATCGCCAGCATTGGCGACATAATAAGTGGCCGCATCTGCCTGCGCTCCCAATCCCAAGCCGAAACAAAAAACCAGAACCACGAAAATCCCGACGCGTCGGGACTCAGGGCGAGGAGTCACAAAAAATGTCTCCCAGCGAAAGTTGAAAAAAGTAGTGGGTTTTAATTTTTGAGCGCTTTTAACTCTCTCTCTCTCTGGATTTCATTGGTTTTTGTTTGAAGCATAATTGGTTGGGTATTTTTTGTGCACATTAACATCTTTTACGCCGGCATGCCGATATGAGCCTTGATCTGCGTCACTTCCGTTTTAACTTCCTCCACATCATCTTTGGTTATATGAATATCACCAAAAACTGCATCCACCTGACGCTGCGTTCGGTCATCGATACGCTCGACAGTCATCTTGACCGTTTCCAACTTTTCATCAAGTCCGGAAACTTTTTCATCAAGTCCGGAAACTTTTTCATCAAGTTCAATAAATTTTCCCTCGAGTGTTTGGATATCAGTTTTAAGTTCTGTACGAACATTCTGCAGATCTTGGTGTGCGTACTCAAAACCTTTGGCAACGATTCGAGCCAAGTTATCGATTTCTTCTTTTATAAATTCTTTCGTTTCTTTATCCATACGATTTCTATTATTCTTTACAGTCTAATTCATACCTATTGTATCTTGCCGGTAACCCGATTGTCAATTACAATTCACTCTCCCAAATACTTGAGCGTGAGGGTGACTTGGCCGGGACGGGATGGGATCGTCTTCCAGAACGATGTCCGCCCAAAATCCACCTCCACATTGGCGATCTCGGGATGGCGAGCCACTACTGCCTCGAGACTCCCACTTGATTTGCCAAGAAAGTCTTGCTTCAATGAGTCGATACTGACAGCTGGCTGGAGTACCGCTTTGGCATGCACATTCAGCTGTATGGTTTGTTTGTTCAAATCTGCCTGCGGCTGACCGTATTCAATCGTCATAGCACTCGTATCAAGCGTGATATTGGTCTGGTTCTTCGACTGAGCGAGGAACTGATCCCGAATCATCGATCTCACAGAGTCCTCGGAGAAAGCCAGTATCCGCGCGTGTGCCTGCCACGTATATTGAAATGTATCCGTCACGACACCGACCAACGGAGCGGATCCGGCTGATACAGTCGTCAACTCTGTGGTCTCAGGGAGAATTTGTTCTCCGCTATTCAACTGATGACGCACATCCGATTCGATTTCGTCCCGTAATGCCTTCTCGACCGCCTGTTTTGCCTTGACGATATCTGCCGAAGAAACGGTAGCTAATGCGCCAGAACTCGTCATCCCATTCACAAAGGCCTGATGTGACACGACTGTAAACTTATCCTTTTTCGGTGTACCATCAAGACCGGGAATCGTAAAACTACCGGCAGGAATAGCATACTCCGAGCCAGTTTGATCAGCCACCACTTCTGTGTCAATCGTCCCTGCTTGACCACTGTGCATTCCAGGAACGACTACTGTGTCTTTCAAGCGAAAAAGTTTTCCGGTCGGAGAGAGAATTCGAGTGGTGGCAATGAGGGTTTGTGGATCGGCACTGTACATATTAGAAAGAGTCACTTGTCCATGCACTCGACCATCAGCCTTTGCACCCGATCCGGTAGCAGGAAATGATTGGGAAACCGTTTTGTCCACTTCGATCAAACGGACAGGAATCTGCTGTGATTGACCACTCGGCAATCCCGGGCTACCAGCAGCAAAACGGGCATCCGTCTGTGCGGTCGTCGTCTTGAATGTCACGGCGATATCCACATGCGGCAGCAATATCCAAGCACTCGTACCCAAACCAATCACCACCAACACAAGTAATGAAAAGGCGAGCCATCTCCCCCACCGCACCGGCGAAGGCTTGTTGGATAATTCACCGGCTTCAAATGCAGTCTTTACTATTTTTTTCTCGGGAACTTTCGGGGGGGTCGGCTCTTGGGGAATAGAAGAGTTATTCACTGGCGGAGCAAAAAAACCAGAAACAGCTTGCGGGATTTGCGACACCCGAGCTTCTTTCACGAAGTTTGATGGGGTGAAATGAATTTCCGGTCGAGCTAAGCTCTGTTCCTGTGGCGTAACTGTCGCGGGCGTAGGCGATTGGAAAGCGCGCTGATCTTGGGTCGGCAAAGTTAATGGAAGTGGTGTCGGGATTGATATCGGCATCGGTGGTGGCGACGGACGATCCGCCTCTGCCTGCAGCTGTGAATTCAAAGCGGTGAGATATTGAGGACTACGATCCCTCACCTCAACCCTCCGTACACTGTCAGTTTGTATTCCCGCTGGTCGAGAAAAATTTTGTGCCAGAGGCGCCGAAAGAGTTTCTCGAGGAATCGCTGGAGTGGGTAATGGTTCCGGTCGAGGAGAAACGGGATATGAAATAGTTGCTGGCGGAGGTATATCTGGTGCTAATTGTTGACTCCCAAAAAAATCCTCGGTACCCACTATACGAGAAGGTGTATTTGATGGAGCGATCGCTTCGGCGCGCGGATAAACCCACTGTTGCTCCGTTTCCCGTTGGAGTATCGTACCACCAGAAACATCATCCTCGTTTTTTTCCAGTTGATTTTGCACGGGGATGCCGACCTTTTCTGCCATCGTCGTCCCCATCTCGTCCTGTGTCACGATCGTCACTCGTTTCCCTCGTTTTTTTGCTTCTCGATCGAATAGGTAGAGATTAACAATGCTCCGCAAAACCAGAGCTCCCTGCGGAAATACAAAAACAGTTTCATCGGCACGAGAAACCCGCAGCCGATCGACCACGGAAAGTATCTCCTCATCTGATTCTATATAAAATACTTGGCGCATAAATTTTAATGATGTTGGATATTTTCCACAGTTTTCCGTAACATCGTCGCAAGCAATTTTTCCTCGTTCTCGAAATGTACCAAAAGATTCGCCAATCCCATCGGCGTGATATCCTGAGAGTTACACAGCGTCTCGGTCATATCAACGACGCCCGTGATGTCCTTAGGCTGGAGAAACCCGATCACTGGCGGTTTGGCAAAAGGCAAATGAGAACTCCACTCGACCGATTGCAGAGCCGTCTTGATCCCAGGGAGACCAGAACCACCGCCACAGAGGAAAACTTTCGTCGGCAATAAATCATTCGTCGAAAACTCTGCCAAAGCAAACTCCACGCCCGAGAGCCACAGATTGCAATCCTCGGCAAAAAAAGCGTTCATTCGCTCGGTGTCCTCAGGGCTGACTTTGCCCCACGCGTATTGCAATTTGATATTTTCTGCCTCATCAAATGAAACACCCAACTCCTGCGCCAGGCGTTTGGTAAAAGCACGACCACCAAGCGCAAACATTTTCGTGCCCTCCAATCCTCCATGTCGCACCACGGCAATATCCGTCGTCCCGCCACCGATATCGATAAAAATCGCACTGAAATCCAGAGCGTCATCCACCTCGATCGAACGCGCCACCGCATACGGTTCGGCCGCGATCGTCAAGAGTTCCAAATGCAAATCCGAAGCGATCGTCCGCAACGCCTCGAGATGCAACGTAGGCGCATAGGCATTGAACACGCCCATTGATACATCACCACCCTTGAAATTCAGAGGATTGCGCACCCGATAGCCGTCGATACGCACATCGACTATCATCGCGTTGATAAGTTGAATATCGATTTCCGATTGTCCTGTTTCCGCCGCCAATTCCTGCTGGATGCGTTCGAGGGCTTTCTCCTGCACCTTTTGTACGATCGTTTTTAATTCTGGTAAACCGATACTCAGATCGCGATTCACTCTATTATAATGTACGGTCGTCGTCGTCCCCTTCACCAATTCGCCGGCGATACCGACGATGCTCTTGTGTACCGACGGAATATTCGCCTGCGCGCACGCCTCCGTGATCGCTGCCCGCGAAGTCTCGATGACACCGGCGATATCCGCCACCGCACCGCTCTCCATATTGCCCAGCTTCTGGCGTACACGCGAAGTCCCAACGACGATCGCTTTGCTCGCCTCTTGGTCAATTTGAAACACCAAAGCCTTCACGACTTCGGTACCGATATCGAGTGCCAAAAAATGACTGTCTTTTCCCTGAAAAAGTTTTCCGAACAAGGCCATAGATATTTTTGTATTCTATTTTCAGTATAGCATATTCTTTTTATGTTTTGTTTTATAAAAAGTCAAGCACCCCTCCTTGTGCTATACTGTGTATACTAACCCGTAATCATTATGCCTATGTCTACCACGAAAGAACAGTTTATCGCCGATCTCAATAAGGCCCTCGAATGGGAATACGCCGCGGCAGTGCAGTATGTTCAACACGCAGCCACCATCACCGGCGCGCAGTATGCCGCCATCGCCAAGGAGCTCGTCATTCACGCCAATGAAGAAATGGCACACGCGGTACTCGTCGCCACGGTCATCAATGATCTGGGTGGTGTGCCGACCATCGATGTCGAGAAGCGCGAAGTCTCTGAAAATTCGACCACGATGCTCGAACAGGATCTCGCCGGTGAAGAATTAGCCATCTCGATCTACAAAGCCCTCGTCAAGAACGCCGACGAATTGGGCGAGTATGGCATCCGCCAAACCCTCGAAGGCATCCTGATGCAGGAAGAAGAACACCGGCGGGATATTATGACTTCTTTGGGGAAATAAGATTTTGTATTTCCCCCTCTCCTGAGATGAGGAGAGGGCTGGGGTGAGGTTGAAAGAATTACAACTGCAACCTGGATCCCGCATCAAGTGCGGGATGACACTGCGGGGAAATGCGAATACAACTTCAAAACTTCGCACATAAAAACACCACCCTTTGCAGGATGGTGTTTTTTGAAAGTAATCTTTCAATGATGCAGAATTACCAGTTGGACTGGTTATTGCTGCCGCCATTGTCCGAGTACTGACGCGGTGCACGCTCTTCACGAGGACGAGCTTCGTTGACAGTGAGGCGACGGCCGTTGAATTCCTTGCCGTTCCACATATCAATCGCAGCCAGAGCTTCTTTATCCGTGGCCATTTCGATAAAACCGAAACCCTTGGATCGTCCGCTCATCCGGTCAGTGATGATCATTGAAGATGTCACTGAACCAGCCTGTGCAAAAGCGTCGCGCAATTCGTCTTCGGTTGTCTGATAAGGCAAACCTCCGACATAAAGCTTTTGAGCCATATTCATTGTACTAACACTCTAATTACCGTGTAAGCCGACCTTTCTCTTTTGTCGTGTACCTCCGCACTCTGCTTATGGCTCAAACGCCTTGGCTCCGCGCACTTGGTTGAAAACTCTGAGAAAAACTTATCACGAATCCAGTATACCCCAAAACGAAAGAAAAAGCAAGGGCTGAACTCCGGCTTGTCTGAGCCTTGGTTTTTACACCTTCGAAAAATGGATATTGGTCGGTTGAAGCGTATCCGGGTCAATCATATCGCGCCGACCGAGCAACGAGAATTCAGGAATCTCAACCCGAATCCCCTGCGCGGAGAGATGCACCGGCACGACGGTCTTGGACAAACCCGCGGACGCATCACCGGACAAACCGAAATATCGATACGCCGGCACCGCCCACTGTAGCAAAATACGAAATATCTGTGCCATCCATCGTTGCGGCCATTTCACATCACGGTCAATTAAAAATTCATCCTCACTTGTCTCGATCGTACACCGACGAAACTTCTCCCCGAAAATATGATGCTTGTGATAGAGTTCCCGCAATACGGCGGTCGCATTAGGGTTTTCCATAAACCCGAAAACCGCGTGCACCGCATACACACTCTGTCCGAAATCAATGATCTGGATATGGCGTTTCAGATACGGCACCTTTTCCTGTTGAATGTTGAGAAAAATGATATTTTTGGGAACAGTCCCACAGCGCTTCAGGTGCACACGCAATTTAACGGGGATACGACTCTCTTTGTTGACCAAGGCTCTAGAGATAATGAAAACAACCGCGCGATCATTCTCTGCCATATTCCGAACGCGCTCATCCCGCAATATTCCGCCGGCCATTTCGATACGCCGCTTCATATCCAAAAACCACTGGATACTTCGGTCAGACACATAAGCATCATAGGCAGTGCGTAAAAGTTGACGACCCCAACGCCAGGTTGCGATGATACCAAACACGATTAATCCCAACAAAAACGGTATCCAACCACCCTCTGGAAACTTCATCAAATTCGCACACATGAACCATATATCGATGAGCACAAAGGCGCCGAAAACAATCCCCGACCCAAATCGAGACCATTGCCAATGCCGACTTGCCACGAACAACATCGAAAGCGAAGTGATCAACATTACCCCCGAAACTGCAAAACCATACGCTGATGCTAATCGCGTCGCAGAACCAAAACCCAGCACCAGAAGAGCACTCCCAACGAACAGCGTCCAATTAACGGCAGGAAGATAAATCTGCCCCTCCGTCTCACGATTCGTATGCACCACTCGCATCCGCGGCAGGAGCTTCAAGGCGATCGCCTGCGCCGCCAGTGAATATGCCCCGAACAACAACGCGACACTCGCGATAAATGTCGCCATCGTCGCCAAGATAATCATCGCGGGAAGCCAACCCTCCGGCACCAGACTATAAAAAACATTCCCACCCTGCACCGCTTGCCCACGGACGAGAAAGGCAGCCTGCCCGGCATAATTGAGCAAGAGCGATGGAAAAACAATTGTGAACCAACCGATACGGATCGGCCGGCGCCCGAGATGTCCCAAGTCCGCATACAACGCCTCGCTCCCTGTTAACACAAGAAACACCGCGCCAAACATGAGTAAGAGATGATGAAAGTCCACTGAGTATAAAACAACCCAGGCCGAATACGGATTGAATATCGCAGCGATGATTTCCGGTACCAAGACCAATTGTCGAATACCAAGAAATGCCAACGCACCAAACCATACGAGCATAATCGGTCCATAAATCTTTCCTATGCGTTTCGTACCTCTCTTTTGCAGGAAAAAAATAAATATCAAGACACCAATCGTCAACGGAATAACCCACGACGCCAGACCTGGTGCAAGAATTTTTAATCCCTCAACTGCAGACAAAACCGAGATTGCCGGCGTAATGATTCCCTCACCTAAAAGCAATCCGGCCGAAAACATGAGGAGGAAAGAAAAGATAGTGATGCGGCGTCCTTTGAATTGTTGCAAGATTCCAAACAAAGCAAATACCCCACCGTCACCCTGGTGATCCGCTCGCAGGACGAACACTGCATACTTGATACCGACGATAAGAAGAAGCATCCAAAAAATGAGACTTGCTACACCAATCGCCATCAGAGGTGTCGTCGGCAAACGCCCACTACCAAAAAAGACTTCGTTAAAAGCATATAATGGCGAAGTACCGAGGTCGCCATATACGATGCCCAATGCTGCCAATGTCAAAACGCCGGTCGATGATTTTTTTTCCCGCATATGGAATTGAGAGTAAAGTTACGCTACCGGAAGCCAACGAGAACTCCACAAGACAATCACAAGCAGACCGAAAAATATCGCGGTGTGCGTCAGGACGCGCTTCTTGGAGAGCGTCCCAAGGATATCGTTTTGCGCCAAATCGAACAAAACGAAGAAGAACATCAACACCACTATACCGCTCGTCAGATAACCGAACGGCCAAAAATTCACCATCCATGCCAACTCAGCCAGCGTCAGGGCGCCCACCAGACTATAGAGCGAAACACGTTTCGTATCCGGCGTCAAAATATGGAGATACTGAAACAAGACGCCAAACGATCCAAAACCATACAAAACCATAAACACCCACAATGGCACAGTGAAATTGATATAGAATCCATACAAAACGCTCAGGAAAAAGAACGATGCAATCATAGCGTTCATCGCGACCAGAGCGCGTGCCGAGAGATCGCCTTGAACCCTCGACAATCGATACAAACCAAGCAACAGCGTATAATAGGAAAAAACAACAAGAACCAGAAAAATTTCCCGTTCGAGAAGCGTGCTGATAAAAGCCATCAATGATACACTCGAAAGCGTCAGAATCACCGGCAAAATATATGAACGCCATGAGTCACTCGCAAAAGAGTGCACTGCCCGCAATGTGACCAGCAATAAAAAAACTGCCGCCCAAGCATAGAAAAAAACACTGTCACCGTATTTCAGTGTCACCATCAACCCGAAGGCGAATAAAAGTGTATTGAAAAAAACCGATAGATGGAAAAGCATACGACTGTACGGAATAGCAACTCTAAAGAATCATCCCTGAAGCCTCTTGTCGAACATTTTCCTCAAAATGACGCATATCAGGATCGCTGAACTCAATCCGTCCCATATCGGCATTCCACTGATATCCCCGAAGCAGTATCAATGGCTTTATTTGTGTCTTCTGTTCTTGAAGCCATTCGGCATAGGTCTGCTTGTGAACGAAAATCTGGCGTAAATGTACCAAGATTGAATTGTTTTTTTCTTGACGCTCATCTACCATAACGATATGAAATCCCAGAGTGCTCTCGATGATGCCAGTCGCCACATGGAGCGGTTGGTCTTTGACAAATGTCGCTATCTCCGGCGTGACCGCTTCGATCGGAAGCCATCCCAGATCGCCGCCATTTCTCGCTGTCGCACCCTCGGAATAATGAGTTGTTACATCGGCGAATGACATTCCGCCACCGAGCTGTTTCTGTGCTTCGAGCATGGTTTGCTTTGCTTTTCCATTGTCTTGTTTCTGCTGATTGAAAAACTTCTCCAATGCCTCACCGAGGAGAGTCGGCCGGACGACGATCTGTTTGAAATCATCCAGCGTCCAACCATAATCAGTAGAAAGTTGCTGGCGAAATTTCTGATCATTGCCGTTTTTCTGCAATACCACATCAACATTATTGGTCAGATCAGCAGCGGAAACACTCAATCCCCTATCGGTGGCCAGCTTCTCAACGAGTCGATCTTCCAACATCTTATTCAAAATCTCCTTTCGTTTCGCCGAGAGCAACTTCTGTCCATCTGCTCCGCTGAAATCGATACTCAACCCCGCCTTGAGCAGGGTATCTTTTTTCTCGGCATACAGACGGATAGTCGAAAGTGTATTCCGCTCCCACTCACGAGAAGTGATGAATTGTTGCGGAGTCAGAAAAACCACCGGGAGACTGACGGCCGTACTTACCTTCTGGGAAAAGTTGGTCGATGGAAAAGCATATACGCTCACCACAAGACCGATACATACGAACAAGACCAGACTAAGGAAAAACCAAAGCCACGTCTTACCTCGAGAAAAAAAATCTTTCAATCGCTGCATCATATACCAAAAAGATTAGAAGAATTGCTCCCACCAGATCTGATAATTCGGTTTTCGGAAAATCACCGACGGAGTTTCGTTTTTATTTTCTGAAAAAGAGACCTTATTCCCGGAAGATGAAGGATTGGAAGTGGTGTTGGTTCCTGGTTGAAACACGACGACACGCTCCCCATTTTCCTGATAATTAAGCTCGCCTTTTGCTTCCCTCTTCTGAAAATCATCTGTCTTGAGATACTCGATATTGTTTTTCAATGAAGTATTCTCCTGGCGAATCCGATTACTCTCTTCCTTCAGCTGGAGTATCTCTCGATCCACCGCTTGCCCACGACGGAATTCCTGGTAGGTCTGATACCCGAGCCACACCAAAACCGTCGTCACTAAAATCAAAAAAATCCCAAGCAACAGCCGACGAAACATACTTTAATATCCAAAAAAAGGGACAATAAGAAAGAGAATCATCGAAAGCACCACCAAACTTGAAATGACGATCCACACCACCCGAACCCGCCGATAGTATCGTTTAGAAGACATAACAGTAAAAATACCGGTCAATGAAATAAAAACCTCTTCTTCGAGTATACCAAACATTGCCATACTCGAAAAGGGGCTCTCAATTCTTGAATTCAGCCCTCTGCACTGACCATCAGGGTCTTTTATTGTTCCAAATTCGCCTTTTCAACCTCTAATTTTTTCCCGAAAAATTTGCTCCCAAGTATTTCAAATTTCTTCGTCAGATCGGTGGAATAAAAAGTTCTCTTATTTTTTTTACTCAGTCGTTCTTCCACTTCCGGGTGACGCTCCAAATAATCGGCCAGTTTCTCGGCAACAATTCCTGGCTCTGAGATAACTGTCACGCTCTCACCAGTGATTTTTTTGATCTTGTTCTCCAAAAGACCATAATGCGTGCACCCTAAAATCAAAGTATCAATATCCTGCTTGAGCAAGGACGCCAGATATTTTCTCAGCATCATCTCTGTCACCTCGGAATCAATCTCACCGGATTCGATAAGCGGGACGAGCAACGGGCAGGCATTTTGAAATACCTGGATTTCAGGATCAAGCTTGGAAATTTCCCGGATAAAAGCTCCCGAAGACACGGTACTCTCGGTGGCCACAACACCGATTCGCTTGTTGCTCGTTTTTGATACCGCGACTTCCGCTATCGGGATAAGCACACCAAGAGCTTTCCCATCCGGATATCGCTTCGGGATATATTTCTGCTGTATCAATCGAAGAGCATCACTCGACGCGGTATTGCAGGCAAAAATTATAAGAGCGCAGTTTTTACTGAAAAGAAAGTCTACTGCTTGCCGGGTAAATTCATAAATCGTCTCCTGAGAGCGCGTCCCATACGGAGTGCGTGCTGTATCCCCCAAATAGACGAAATCGTACTCCGGCAACGCTCGCACAATCCCGCGCATGATATTCAACCCACCGAAACCAGAATCAAATATACCGATATTCTTATCACGTAGTATCTCCATAATTTTTTTACAGTAATCACCGCGAATTTTCACACTTGCATCATCACCCAAAAGTGATACAATGTTCTCGAGAAGCCTTCAGGACAGGAAGCGAAAAATTGAAACCCACCTATCGAAATAGGGAAAATTGATTTTTTCTCCATATCATACAGACAGGGTTATTCAGACGCTTTACTCGAATTGAGGGCTTTTCTCATTTCTGATTTGTAATCCTCCACATTCGGTTGGTCAAACGCATTGACATTGAACAGTTGCGCCAGATACATCATCTCTAACATCCGAAACTGCAGGTATTGTCCCAACGTGAAAGCGGAAATTTCCGGGAGTGAAACCTCCATATATGGAAGCTCGTGCTGACGATATGAAATTTTTACCGCCTCATAGATCGCTTGCAAGATATCGTCTGCCGACTTCCCCTCAATACCCATTACCAAACCAGACAATAACCCATTTGAAGACACCCGGGGACTCTCTGCATTCGGCGCAAACACAAAACTCGTAAATTTATCCCTCGGTCCACCAAAGTACAGTTGCACCATCGAGTGCAGATCTGTCGACCCGATCGAGACCATCGGCGTAATGCCTGCATTTACCAGGCTTCCCTGACGATCGTGTGACTTGCCGAGGCTCTCGCCTGTCAACTGCCGATACCACTTACCAACCATCTCCAATTCCGGATTGAAAAAGAAAGAATTGTGGATCGTATAGCCTTTTTCCTGCCACAACTTCTGCAACACGGCTGACACTAAAGATTTGTTTTCCAAAACATCCTCCGCCGCCAGAAACGCGTCACGCACGGCTTTGGCTCCCGAGAGCAACGCTTTGATATCCACACCCGCCATACCCAACGGGAACAGCCCGATCGGCGAGAACACTGAAAACCGCCCACCGACTTTCGCCGGCACGAACAACGTATCTATATGTTTTTCCTGAGAAAGAGTATGCAGTTTTGATCCTTCATCGGTAATGACAACTATTCTCTCAATAAAAGTTGCGCCAAAACGAACAAGGAGTGGCTCAAAAAGAATGTCAGCATTGGAAACTGTTTCGGTTGTCGTACCAGACTTGCTAATCAACACGATCAAGATTTCTTCGGGTAACTGCACTTGTTGCAAAATTTCTGCCAACCGATGAAGGAGCGTCGTCGAAACCGTATCAGCAAACACCAATTTCGGAAAACGATCGACAACGAACGCATCCTCACTCCCATATAAAGCCTGATACACGGCATACGCACCTAAATTCGACCCGCCAATACCAATCACGACGATATATTTCAAGTTCGGTGTTTTTTTCTTGGCGACCATCGCTTGAACTAATGTAGTGTCCGTATCTGGCAGAAGAAGTGACGCCTCATCTGACTGCCAATCACTTTTTTGTATCACATCCTGCAACTGTCCGGTATACGCCTGCAATTTACTCCCCCGCTCTCTCACGACGGCTTCTGATATACCCGTGAGTTCTTCTTGATGTTCAATTCGCAAATCTTTCATAGGCTATAAATAACAATAAAATCATACTTTTTCACCCTACAATTATACTCCCGTCGCTAAAAATCTCAAAAAATTCCAGTTTCAGAAAAATATGGTATACTAAAGGCACGACTATGACCACTCAACGAAAAGGAAAACCTCCAGCTATTACTATTCTTGAACCCACCTACAACGAAATAGTCATAGCAGAAACTGGTGATTTGCAGCCATTCTTGAAAACTTTCCGTTACGCTCCGGAGAACGCCAGTCAAGAATCCCTCGGGACTATTCTCGGGGTTTTTGAAATTGGCGACCGAAGCGAATCCTCCGCCTATATCGTCAATTTCCTCGTCTCCGTCATCAAAAAAGAATACTTCAGCCAACCGCGACGCACCGTCGTCGAGAGTCTCGAGGCAACCCTCCACAAGATCAACCGTGCACTCGCCGAGCTCATCAAGCAAGGTAATACTGAATGGCTTGGCACACTTCACGCTGCCATCGGTATCATCGACAAAGGTATGCTCCACTTTTCCGTCACTGGTGACGGCACGGTCGCCCTTCTCCGCAACGGTATCTTGAGTAATATAAGCGAAGGCCTCGCACCCGAAGAAGCATCGCTCCATCCACTCAAAACATTCATCGAGGTTTCTACCGGACGCCTCCAACAGCAAGATCTCCTTTTTTTCGCCTCGCCCGAACTCTTCACCCTACTGAGTTCCGAGGATATCGAACGCGCGAGTAAACATTTTCCCGCCGACAAACTCTCTCAATTCATTCATACCGCTCTCATCAATCAGTCTCCGCTCGCTGGACTCTTCATCCTTTCTTTCAAAGAAATCACTCCTGTCCCCAAAACCAAGCAAGTCCTCATGCGAAATACTCCCAAGGAAACTTCCATCAATAATGTTTTCAGCCAAAGCGCATTCCGCAACAAAACCCAAGAAGCCAGAGCTCAGGCACCGAGCATCCTCACTGGTAATCAAGAAACATCACAGTCCAATGAATACACCGACGGCACGACCGGGCACATCTATGTCCAAGGCGAAACCATACGAGAACTTCCTCCACGCCAAAAATACCAGGAACAGATCCATTTTATCACGCAAGAATTTTTCGAATGGCTCCGTGTCGTTCTCCGAAAGTTTTGGTTTTTCCTCCGTCAAAATTGGATAGCGTTACTCCATTCCAGCCGACTCTTTTTTCAAACACTTTGGCAATTGACGCGCCACTTTTCTCAAATAGCTGCTCGCTTCACACAACAACAATTCAAAAAAATTCCCGCGCGCCATCAAAAAGAAACTCCTTCAGAACAATACACGCAATCATACGAAGTTACCACGAATGAAATTATCGCGACGAACAACATCATAATCGAAACTTCTACCGAATATAAAGAAACGCGAACATCCCTCGCAGAAGAAAATGAGCGTCCTGCCTCGCAATGGAGCTGGAAAAAACCTGAAATGGAAAACCCAATCGATAGCCCCAGTGAAAATCAGATTCAGAATAAGGATCGGAGCCGGATCCAACAATTCTTCGACACTGTCCGGGTAATCTTCACCGAAAAACTCCTCCCCTTACTCCGAAAAATCGCTTTATTCTTATTGCAGATCGTTCGCATGGCACAGCAGGCCTTCCTCACTTTCTGGCGCAAACTTACTTCCAAACAGAAAGCCATCATTCTCACATTGGCGATTCTACTGCTTGTCATTGGTAGCTGGCTGTCTTGGAGGAGTAGTTACACACCGGTAGTCACACCCGAGCAACCAGTCATCAATACTCCGCCGCCGGCCCCAGTCGAAACGAATCTCTCAACTATCGAACCAACTTCTGTATGGCAGCACCCCGATACGAAAAACATTTTCGCATGGAAAGACCCTCTCCTCATGACGATCGGCGTACAAGAAATCTCCATTCTGAATACTGAAACTCTTGAAACAAATTCTTATGTGCTGCCCAACGGAAATGGCACTATCCTCCAAGCAGCCTATCTCTCCGATATCCAAATGATTGTCCTTCTTACCGACACCGGTTCCGTGATTTCATTTACACCTGCCAATCACGCATTCAGCAACAACAATCTCTCATTCAAAAATCCCAAAGACATCAGCGCCTTTGCTGGGTATTCGACCTACCTCTATACTTTCGACACATCGACCCAAGCAATCCTCCGTTACCCGCGCGCCGATGGAGGCTTCGGTACACCGGTCTCATGGCTCCATGAAGCACCGGCCTTTCAGACACCCACCTCGTTCGCCGTCAATACCAATATCCTCATCCCCAATGGACAACAATTGTTCATCTACACCAAGGGAAAGCGAAATACCACCGTCACTTTCGAAAACTCCGCTAGCTCCATTCACTTCGATCGTATAGTGGGAGGTAACGACACCACTCCTTACATCGTGCTCGACCGATCATTCGGACGCATCATCATGTTCGATACAGCCGGACATATTCAGCACCAATATGCCACGCCGAATCTCCGTCAAGCGACCGACCTCGTTTTTGATACTACCAACAACCAGGTATTTTTCTCCACACCCGCAGGTGTCCAGCACTTCGATGTGAAGTGATATTCTTCACTTACTAGTCGGGCTGCCGGGAATTGAACCCGGTCTACATCCACCCCATGGACGCGTACTACCGGTATACTACAGCCCGATACACTATCACTATCAATCTTAAAAAAATTTTGGGAGCGGAGATTACTATTCATTTTATTTGAATACAATCATCCGCTCCCCGTTGGAATCAGAATCTCACTGGCACATGGCCAATGAATCTTCCTTGTTTTTCTACAGCCACCCTTTTTTTAGGCCTACCAGGTGTTATGTTTTTCCTTGGATAAAAGCCTCTGATTTCTGTTTTACAAGGCACGATCCTCACGCTATTGATTCTGTCGCGCAGACTATTGAGAAACGTCCTCGCAAAAGAATTTTTACACTTAAATGGGCACTGTTTTTGGTTTTTCTCACAGGGTGTTTCCTGAAAAACCATTGAAACCGCTACCGGATTATCTCCTTGTAAACTATCCATGTTTGAACATGTTATTTCTTTCTTTTCCAGCACATTTGCCTCTATGCAATTCCGACAGAGTGCCTCATTTTTTGTTCTTCTAGACATTTTTGCATTCCTCTTCTGAGAAAAAAATATCACTTTCAAAAAAACTGTACACTTTTATTTGAAAGCTCTTGAAACAACCCTTCTACACTATTACTATGTGATAGAAACAATAAGAGTTGTTTTTTAAAACTTTCAAGAAAAACTCAGACAACTCGTTATTCCACGATACCATCGAGATTTACATCATAGAGAATCGCCTCTTGAATATGACGATAAGAGAGGAGTTCATTGGAAGCGAACCAAATCGGAATTTCCTTCTGAGCCTCCTCCGGCGCACCGGATGCGTGAATCAAATTGCGAATCGAACGTGCATCAGTGTCGGCCAATTGATACGAATCAATAGTGAGGTCACCCCGAATCGTACCGACATCGCTTCCGAGCGGTTCGGTACCACCGGTAATCTTGCGAGCGATCGCCACCGATTGATGACCCTCGAGCACCATCGCGACCACTGGTCCGGCCGAGAGATATTTGGCATTCGCCGTGAGTATCGCCATCCCATTCTCACGGAATGTCGCATACGGAGACTTTTGACCTTTGCGTTCATAAGCGGCCGCGGCTTTCTTGCCGACATTCTCGAGCCATTCTTCCCCGCCGGTCATATAGTGAGCGGATGCCATATCGGCTGTTGGAATCACCATTTTCATCGCCACCAACTTCAATCCGGAGCGCTCATACCGCTTGACGATCTCTCCAATGAGCGATCGTTGCACAGCATCGGGCTTCAAAATCACCAAAGTCTGCTCCTGCTTGATCGGGTCAAGTGTCTTTGTCATAGGTGTACATTTATTGCAAAAATAAAATGAAAGATTTCCTTCCATTTCCCTCTGTCTTGGATTCTAAACTATTTCCCCCAAAAAGGCAACCTTCTGTATAGTCCACCCCTTATTATAGGGTACTTTTTTCAGTAGCCTTCAATCTGAAGTTTTTGGAAATAAAAAAGCCTGATGAAATGAAATATTGTTCAATTTAATCAGGCTTCCTTTTTTAATGTCATGCTAACCTCTCTATTATATTAACAGATGCTCTTGCAGGAATTGGCTAGTGGTATAATTTCCACTACACCATTAGTGCCCATAACAGGAACATTCCCATTGTACAGATGAAATTCATCGTCTTCCCCGTACAGCTCACGTATGATCATACTGGTGACATCTATCCCATACTGTCGAATACCTACACCATGCACTATTTTGACAACGGCATTTCCCGACATCGGCAGCGAGCTGCGTAATGTCTGAATCGTGCGGAACGGTTGTCCCCACCCGCTCATCTCCTCAATCTTTACCAACTCATATTGCCCTGCCGTAACATTCGGACCCGGGTTCCACAACCAAGTTCCGTTTTTGTCGAGCTGGAACTCAACTATTGAAAGATGTCCATCGTCACGAAAGAATGTCAACCGATACATCTTTCCTGGCACTCCAAGTCCAACTACATACGATGTGGTATCATCCCCAAGCGTATCTATCGGCAATGTCAGTGCCAGAGGCAGTGTATTCGTGGCTATGGCAGCGACATAAGGAGCAGCAACAGATCCACTTTCACTGAGAATATAAGGCGTTACTCTACCTTCATTGACGAGTGGCACTCGCACCGCGCCATCAATTTCATTGGACAACTTTTTAGCTACCAAAAAAATTATATCTCTTTCATTGGGAGCGTTTGAGTTGTGTCCAATCAAATACTCTATCCGCGTTTCAATCGGTATGCCAAATGTTGAATAAGCCTTCCACAAAAGCCACTTGTCGTAATCCGGAGTGATACTATCGTGCGTGGAAAAATTCAAAAACACTTCAGTTCCTCTATCAAGCAGATTGTTGATTTTGACAGGCCCACTCAAACTGAATTCATTCCACAATAGCGAAGGGTCAGATGTCCCCGTAAGTACCGCGGCATGAGCCTCTTCACCAGTCAAACCATCCGGAGACCGCCAGTTATTAGTCAATGAAGCATAGTCCCCGACAGACCATACCTGTGCGTACCACAGATAAGGAAAAGTCGGACCCGCAAGCGACGCCACAAGTTCTATGTCATTTGCCGGGTTACGGGCATAAACAAACCGCACCCTAAACTCAATAGCCGGATGGCTTGCTGCATAAAGAGCAAAAATTGCTCCTCGCGAACCACCTAAGGCCATTATGCTGTCCGGATTCACTCCAAGTGCAGGAATGGCCACTCTCATTATAGTATTCAAGTCTTCGTAGAGTTTATTGCTCATTGAGCGACTTGCGAGCACACCTTCCTGGAATACAATCCCGATTGCTCCGCGCCCATTTTCGGCGGAGAGTTTTGAGATCGTGTCAAGCATTACCATACCTCTTTGCCAAAACATCTCAGCATTTAATCCATAAGAGCTATCAAGCATCAAGGGGTATGATTTTTGAGGATCCCACCCCGGAGGCAGTATGAATGTCATCCGGTATTGACCGATAACGAGCAGCCCGTGAAAAATAATTCCGGTTTCTTGAGTTTCTTGAATATTTTTCGCTAACATATCCAACAAATCAGCTCTTGAACCCAGATTTATTCCCGGTTGAATCAAACGAAAAGGAACGCCTGTTTTTTCACACTCTTTGGTGAGAATAGAAATCACCTGATCGTTCGAGATCGTGGATAGGTCGTAACCCATCCCAGGGTAATGATCTACCGCCGGAGTGAAGTTGTTATAAAACGCCGATGACAGACCATTATGATAGTCTTGATCGGCAATTAAATAATCATTGTAAACATCATCCCTCACATCTACACCTTTTAGGTTTGGGCCAAAACTTTTCGTCCAGCCCGTCAGTAGTGGCAGTTGATGCGGCTGTCGGCAAATTGTGGCATTCACATTACTGATTGGTAAGGTTAAAGCGCTAAGAAATATAAGAAATATCGCCATTTTTACGAATGCTAGCGTTTTCATTTGGTACCTCCAAAATTTTATATTAAGTTTATATTGTTAAAAAAACAGAACCCCAATCGATTCTGCTTTAAGAGTAACACGCTAATAAAAAAATGTCAATCATTGCAGCTACACGATCTCCCGGATAATCTTCCGGTTCTCATTGAAATCAAGTACGAACATAATCGCACGCGCCAATTTGTCCGAGTCATGACGAATGAAAGAACGTGTGGAGGCAATCGCATCACCCTTACGGCGAATGACTTCGCGGACATTGGCCACATCGGCCTTGCACAACTTATATGTTTTCGTCTGCTCATCGCCTGCCTCTACGATAGCATGATCGCCTTCCTGCTCTTCATATTTTTCGATGAGTGCTTTGGGAATCCGTCGGGTATTCCAGATAACAACGTCGATTCGGCCCTTGCCGATATATTTTTCCAGAGAGGCGACATATTCACACGCCGTCCATCCGGTCGTAAGACCCTTCTTGTTCGTCAAATTCGCTACATAGACCACCTGCGCCTTGGCGGTTTTGATAGTCTGCGCGATTTCCTTGACGAGGAGGTTGGGTATCAAACTGCCGAACTGATCGCCCGGTCCCAAAATAATCACATCGGCACCTTTCAACGCGTCTATTGCTTGGGAATTGGCTCGAACCCGCGATTGCAACGCGATTTTTTTGAGCATAATTCCCTGCTGACGAAGTTCCTGGTTGGAATCCAATTGATCTTCGCCGTAGAGCACATGGCCATTCTCCAACTCGATCACGAGGCGCATATCATCTTCAGTAACGGGCAACACGCGCCCATAAACTTTCAAGATCTTCGCCGCCTCTTCGAGTCCAGATGCCATCCCACCACAAATTTTTTCCAAGGCGCTCACGAGCATATTGCCAAAACTCTGCCCCTGCAGACGACCGTCCTCAAAACGGTAGTTCATTAGTTCGCGCATCTTCTCGCTCGACTCCGACAAAGCGACGAGACATTGGCGCACATCGCCCGGCGGCAATACGCCCAACTCATCACGCAAAACACCCGCCGAACCACCATCATCCGCCATCGAGACGATCGCCGAAATATCCACCGGGTATTTTTTCAGACCCGACAACAAAACAAAACTCCCCGTCCCTCCGCCAATCGTGACAATTTTCTTCGGTTTCATAGAATTATTATTTGTTACTGCATCTGTGTCAGACCTGTCTTTGTAATTTCATCATTCCCGTCCGCCGCGGCGGACGGGAATCTAGGTTCCACAATATTCACGTCTCTATTAAATAAAACGGTGTCTAAAAACAACAAAATACCGAACTTCCTCCTCGTTATATCTCGGTTACAATATAAATTGAAAATAGCGCTAATCCCCTGGTGGATAGCGCTATTATACTCTTATCGAGTTTTTAAACCAAATTGATCAACGCGTTAATTTGCGCAACATAATCAGAACATCTCAACAGTAATTGATACAATCTTTTTTTTGTTTCTTTTTTTTCTTCATTACTCAAAAGACTGTAGGAAAGAACTTTTTTATCCGGGAAATAAAGTCGATGAGTTAAGCCAGGAGTCAGAGGCAGAGCGTCTCGCGGACACGCTTCAAACTCAAAAAGAGATTGCCCCAATAACATGACGTTTTGCGTTATTGTGCCCAGATCTGTTTTATCGACAAAATATATATGCCTGTTTCCAGGTTGATATTCTTCCTGGAAAAAATTAAAAGGTGATTGGTCATATTCTTCGAGGGTGACTGCAATAAATTGCTTTTCTTTCATCTCGCCGAAGAATATTCCCTTAGATATGAGATAATCAGGTCGCCCCTTACAAAGCGTTCTGATAATCTCGTGGTCGTCGCCTTCTGGATTTTCCTGAACTTCTTCATAGGCTTCAGCAAACAATGCTAATGTTTCGCCGATAGTCAATGCTTCCTGTACGGCGTACTTCAGAATGACCAAGGCGTACTCGTCTTGACCTGCTATCCTGGAAATTCCAAAAGCGTTGAACGCTATAGGTAAAACATTTAAATCATTTTTTATTTGATTGACTATTTTACACAACTGCGGGTACTGGTACTGAACTGCTATTTCTTTGTTATTATGTGGCATGGTAGCCCCCTTCAATTGAAAAGTTACTAAAAACTAGGATAACAACTGCTTACCTAGTAAATCCATAAAAGCACATCTATAATTTCTTGTCAAGCTATTCCACCGTGACACTCTTGGCGAGGTTGCGCGGTTTATCGACATCATACCCCTTCGCCACACTCATATGATACGCCAACAATTGCAGCGGAATAATAGTGAGCAATGGCGTGAGCAATTCCAATGTCTTCGGGATAAAGAGTACTTCGTTCGCCTTCTTGTCGAGCACCGTATTCCCCTTGGTGGTGATAGCAATCACCTTGCCACCGCGTGCCTTGATCTCCTCGAGACCGCTCTCGCTCTTCTCATACACGCTATCCTTGGGAGCGACAAAAACACAGACCGCTTCCGAATCAATGAGAGCAATCGGCCCGTGTTTCATCTCACCGGTCGGATACCCCTGCGCTCCGACATACGCAATCTCTTTAATCTTAAGAGCGCCCTCATACGCAATCGGAAAATTATATTTTCGCCCCAGATAGAGGAAATTCTGCGCATGCTGATATTTCTTGGCGATTTTTTTGATAGTGGCAGCCTGCTTCAATACCTCGGTCATAAGAGCGGGAATGCGCTGTGCCTCTCGGGCGATGCACTGACCCATCACGAGCGACATACCTCGTTGTCTACCGAGATACATCGTCAGCAAAACAAGTATCGCCAACTGCGAAGTGAAAGCCTTGGTCGAAGCAACGCTCACTTCCGGTCCGGCATGATTGTAAATCCCCGCATCCGTCTCGCGCGCGATACTCGAACCCACCACATTTACGATTCCCAATGTCAAAGCGCCTTTATGCTTCGCCTCACGAATTGCCGCCAGTGTGTCAGCTGTCTCACCCGATTGCGAAAGTGCGAGCACTGCGGTCTTTTCATCCAACAACAATTTACGATACCGAAACTCCGAAGCGAACTCTACCTCAACCGGAATACCAGCATATTCCTCCAGCATATACTCCCCCACTAACCCAGCGTGATATGATGTCCCGCACGCGATGATGATAATTCGATTTATCATACGCAATCGTTGTTCAACAGATTGCAAGCCGCCCAACTTCGCCATACCATCCTTCACGAGCAATCGTCCGCGCAAGGCATCTTCAAAACTTTTCGGTTGTTCAAAAATCTCCTTCAGCATAAAATGCGCATAACCATCCTTACGCGCCTGATCTTCTGACCATTCAAGCTTCATCTCTTCTTTTTTCAGGAGATGTTTGCTAAGTGTCTTCACTTGATACCCCAACCCATCAATCACAACGTTCTCTCCGTCCTCAAGATACACGACACGATCAATATGTCCAACCATCGCCGACACATCCGACGCGATCATATATTCATCCTTCCCGACACCAACGACCAACGGACTGCCCATCCGTGCCGCGAACAATTTCTCCGGTTCACCAGCATAGAGTACCGCCAAGCCATACGTACCCTTAATTTGTTTGAGTGCGACAAGGAACGCAGTCTCGAAATCCACACTAACCTTCATTGCTTCTTCGATCAAGTGCGTGATCACTTCGCTATCAGTCTCCGAACGAAACTTGTGTCCTTTCTCAAGTAGCTTCGTTTTTAAATCCTGGTAATTTTCCACGATACCATTGTGCACAAGGCTGATCATACCTTTGCAATCACTGTGCGGATGCGCGTTTTTCTCTGTTGGTTGGCCATGTGTCGCCCACCGTGTATGTGCGATCCCGACCGTTGCTATAAAATCATTCCCGACAATTTTCACTTCCAATTCCGCCACCTTGCCAGCCGCTTTGACGATTTTTAGTTTTCCTTTTTCTTGAAGAGCGATGCCAGCACTATCATACCCGCGGTACTCCAACCGCCGCAAACCGCTAATCAAAAACTCGGTCGCATTCTTTTTTCCAATATAGCCAACTATTCCACACATAATGGTATGTGTTAAAAAATGAATTGCTCTGCGGTGGTGAGATCATTCGACCGGCCAATCGGACACCACCGAGTCGCCTCCACTACTTTCACCGGTGTTTCTTTGGCCATCATGGCCAATGTCTGAGGCAAACCATATTCCGTCTCGGATATTTTTACCGGCGGATACTTGAAAAATTCCGGCGTCAACATATACGCACCCGTATTTACCATGCCACTCGCAAATCCGTGCGGTCGCTCCACCACTTCGAGTAAATTATCATTTGCATCCTTGGCCAGGATTCCGAAGGCTGATGCGTCATCAAAGTGGATACTGAGAATTGCCAACGGATACTGTATCAATCGTTCCAAGTCATCCTTCGCATAAAAGTCATCGCCCATCATTACGAGGAAATTCCCTCGCACAAGATCCTTCACAAGGTGGATCGCACCCGCTGTTCCATTTAATTCTTCTTGAAACGCATACCGGATTTTCCGCCCGCCCCACTCCTCACCGAAATAATTTTGAATCACTTCCGCCCTGTATCCCACGATAAAGATCACCTCGTCTATCTCCTCCGGTAGATGCTCGAGTTTGTGTGCCAAAATCGGCTTCCCATGCACGGGGAGCATCGGCTTCGGCACCTCATCCGTTAGGTTTTCCATTCGCGTGCCACGTCCGGCCGCCAGTATCACTCCTTGCATAAATTTTATCTATTACCTCATTTATGTCAGTCTTGTCTTTGCATTTGTGTCATTCCCGCGAAGGCGGGAATCCAGGTTCCACAATATTCACTTCTCTATTAAATCGAGATAAAGATCGTTCCACTTCGAATTCTTCTTTTCAATTAACCTTATCTTCCATGCTCGATTCCATTTCTTCAATTGTTTTTCTCTTTGAATGGCACTCATTATATCTTGCGTCTGCTCGAAATATACCAATTTATCCACACCATATGTTTCAGTAAAACCTTTTGTTGCTTTGTTCTTATGTTCCCATATTCTCCTGAGAAGATCCGATGTAACTCCAATGTAGAGCGTTCCATTTCTTTCACTGGCAAGAATATAGACGCAACAGGTTTTCATATCATTTCAATTTACCTTCTTTATCTCTTGGTTTTGTGGTACCTGGATTCCCGCCTTCGCGAGAATGACACAATACAAAATCCAAACCCTCAACCAACCACAAAATTAATCAATCGATTCGGGACAAAAATAACTTTGCGGATGGTTTTATCTGTGAGATACATCGCTACTCGCCCATCCGCTTCGGCTTGCGCTCTCACATCTGTCTCGTTGGCATCCGTCGGCATATCAAAACTCGCTCGCAATTTTCCGTTCACCTGTACGATAATTTTTGCTGTTTTTTGCACGAGATAGTTCTCATTAGCTACCGGCCACTGCGCGGTAAAAAGAGAATCTTCATTGCCCAGTACTTGCCACAACTCTTCTGCGATATGTGGCGCGAACGGACTCAAGAGAATTAAAAATTTTTCATACATTTCTCTCTCAACCATTTCTTCTTTCTCCCATTCATTCACGAGAATCATGAGACTACTGATGGCCGTGTTAAATCGCATCGCTTCTATATCTTCAGAGACTTTCTTAATTGTTTGGTGTAATAGCATTTCGCATTTCTCGCTCCCCCCGCCTACCGGACGGGCAAGCTGTCCGAGGGGAGCGCCATCAACTACTTTTCCCTGCAATTTCCACACCTTCTCGAGAAACCGTCGCGAACCGGAAATACTCTCCATACTCCATGCTACCGGCTGGTCGAACGGCCCCATAAACATCTCGTACACGCGGAGCGTATCGGCGCCGAAGTCTCGTACCACGCTATCCGGATTAACCACGTTACCCTTGGACTTGCTCATTTTCACACCACCCTCGGCGAGGATCAACCCATGACTCGTGCGTTTCATATATGGCTCGCTCGTCGGCACCACGCCAATGTCAAAAAGGAACTTGTGCCAGAATCGCGAGTACAGTAAATGCAAAGTCGTGTGTTCCATCCCACCGTTATACCAATCTACCCCGCAAAGCTGCGCCGCGGGGCGAGCCGGAGAAGATTCAGTACGACATCCCATCCAATATTTCAGTGCTTCTTGACTTGCCAACGCTTCAGCATTTTTCGGGTCGGTATAACGCAAATAATACCACGATGATCCCGCCCAGTTGGGCATCGTGTCCGTCTCGCGCGTCGCCTTACCCCCGCATACGGGGCACTTCGTGTTCACCCATTTTTTCATCACGGCCAGTGGAGATTCGCCCGTATCAGTCGGGATATAACTTTTCACTTTCGGCAGCTTAAGTGGCAACTCACTCTCCGGCAACGGCACCCAACCAGAATTTTCCTCGCCCGCCGTAGCCTTAGCACAGGAGGGACAGAAAACCATCGGAATCGGCTCGCCCCAATAACGCTGACGAGAAAACACCCAATCGCGTAATTTGAAATTGACCTGCTTTTTTCCTAGGTCTCGTTCCTCCAACCACGCGACCATTTTCTCTCGAGCTTCTTCTGATTTCAAGTCTGAAAACTCACCAGAATTTACAAGTACACCATCTTCTGTAAAACATCCTTCGTCATTAAAATTATTTCCTTGAATGGAAATTTTTATCGGCAACTCATACTTCTTTGCGAAGGCGAGATCTCGTTCGTCGTGCGCAGGGACGGCCATCACCGCGCCGGTACCGTAATTGCCGAGGACATAATCCGCCACAAAGATCGGCACAGATTCGCCCGCGAAAGGATTAATTGCCTCGATACCCTCAATCTTCACGCCGGTTTTTTCTTTGGTCGCATCCAGCCGGTCTTGCTCAGTGATTTTTTTGACTGTGTCTATATATTTTTGAATTTCTGCTTGATTGGTAATTCCCAATTCTTTATTCTTGAGAATCTCATGCTCCGGTGCGACCACCACATACGTACAGCCATAAATCGTATCGACCCGCGTGGTGAAGACTTCTAAGAAACTGTCATTGCGAGGGATCCGCCCACTGGCGGAGACCGTGGCAATCCCCTCATCATTAGGAGATTGCCGCGCTTCGCTCGCAATGACAGAAAACTTTACGATCATTCCTTCGCTCCGGCCGATCCAATTGCGTTGTTGGATTTTGATCTTCTCCCAATAATCCACAGTGTCGAGATCTTGGTCGAGGCGGTCGGCGTACTTGGTGATAGCGAGCATCCATTGCTCCTTCTCCCGTTTCTCGATCGGGCCGCCGCACCGCTCGCACACGCCACCCTGAGCCTCCTCGTTGGCGAGGCCGATTTTGCAGCTCGGACACCAATTGATTTCCATTTTAGCCTTGTAAGCCAGACCTTTCTTGAAGAGTTGCAGGAAAATCCACTGTGTCCACCGATAGTATTCCGGGTCGGTCGTATTGATCTCGCGTGACCAATCGAAAGCCAACCCAACTGATCGAAGCTGCTTGCGGAAAGTATCGGTGTTTTGTTTCGTGACCTTGGCCGGGTGCAGTCCGGTTTTGATGGCATAGTTCTCCGTCGGCAGACCAAATGCATCCCACCCGATCGGAAAGAGTACATTGTAGCCCTCGAGTCGCCGTTTGCGCGCGATGATGTCCATCGCTGTATAGCCGCGGATATGCCCAGTATGCAGACCATCCCCCGAGGGAAACGGAAATTCCACCAATGCGTAAAACTTCTTCCGACTCGAATCGAGGTCGGCGCGATAGGTTTCGTTTTTCAGCCAGTACTTCTGCCATTTGGCTTCGATTTTCTTCGGATTATAGCGCGAGGTTTTCATAAATGGAATAGATAATAAACTTATTATGTCATCCCGAACTCGTTTCGGGATCTGCGTTTGTGTTTCAAGATGCTGAAACAAGTTCAGCATGACAAACACCAAATATAGCCTCATTCTACGCCCAGCGAGGCTTTTCTTCAATCTTGACAAAATTTGAATAAAATGACAAAAAACTGATGACAGACGCCACCAGCTTTTTGTTACTCACAAAACATCAGGTCTTACTGCTGATTGCCATTCAAAAGTCGAGCCAACTTTTTGACCGCCCACCAGAGGAGCCAGCCGAGCAGTCCGAAGACAATGAGCAAGATTGGCAACGCTACGATGACGAAGCGAATGAGGAAGTCTACCAGACCTTGGAGATTTTGCAGGAGTGTATTGATCGAAGTCTTCACTACCTGCAACGGCCGCCAAGTCGTATCCACTTTACCAATCTGCGGTTCTTCAGACAAAGAGATATCAATTGTCGACATATCCGCCTGCGAGTTAAGATATTTCAACTGACCCTGGAGCGACTCAATCTCACCCCGCACCTGACTCAAGGCCCGGGTCACTTCGAGGATATCCGCGACTTTTTGCGTCTGAACTTTCAAAATATTTGCATAAGCCTCCTCTTCCGCCTGTTTATTCTTGATGCGCGCTTCGATATCAATCATCTGCTCCGTGACATCCTGTCCCGAGACCGCTTCACTCACGACCGTCCCACCCAATTGCTTCAACTTCGTAAAAGCTTCATCAAATTTCACCGCCGGAACCCGCACGGTAATTACCCCACTTTTCGCTCCGCGACCATTGTTAGAAAAATTCGACGATGCTACTGAGCCACTCAAGCCATTCACGGTCTTAGTGATCTCACCCACACTCCAATCGGCATTATCGACGCGCAAGGAGAGACTGCCGGTCTTGATGACTTTTTGATCAATCGAAACTGGCGTATCAGTCGATGTTCTCAAACTCTCCGGAGCCGACAAGCTTCCTGCATTACTCACATTCACTTGGTCGGAATTCATCATACCTGGGTTTGGCATGCCCACAGCCACCGATGATTTAGCCAAGGGACTTCCTAATTGCTGAGAAACATCCATCATTCCGGTGCCAATACCAGTTTCACCACGATCCATCATCGATGACAAAGAGGAATTCGATGACCAACGACCTATCACTACCGATGCATACACCACCACGAGAATAACGACGCACAACAAAAACAGGATTACTTTCCCCGTCTTCGCCAAAAGATCTCGATTCATAAAATTTGATTAAGAATATTGTCTGTTTTTAGTATAACACTTTTATGATTCAATGTGCAGACCACCTTTAGTATAGTGTTTCTTAGCGACACGAAGCCGCGACAATTCTTTCTCGAGCAGTGCGGCAATGCGAGCGTATTCCTCTTCAGACAGGTCTGCCTTGCTCTGCATCACTTCCTCGGCACGTTTCTTTCCTGCCTCGGCTCGTTCGATATCAATCTCCTCAGCCCGTTCGGCCGTATCAGCGAGCAAAGTCAAAGTATTATCATGAAACTCTACAAATCCACCGGACACAGCAAGGAGTTCTTCCTTGCCTCCGGTATCCTTCAGTTTAATCTCCCCCGCATGAAGAGAACCAATGAGAGGAATATGATCGGCCAAAACTGTCACTTCGCCATCCTCAATCGGTAAAGTCGCCTGAACGATTTCTCGCTCAAGGACTATTTTTTCTTGGGTAATGATTTTCAATGTCAGTTTTTTCATACCTTATTTTCCTTTCTCAGCGAGAACCTCCTCAATACTCCCCTTCATATAAAAAGCCTGCTCGGGAATATCATCCAACTCACCGGCCAGGATTTTTTCAAAACCCGTAATCGTGTCTTCAAGCTTCACATACTTGCCCGGCGTACCAGTGAATTGTTCCGCCACGAAAAACGGTTGCGAGAGATATTTCTGAATTTTGCGCGCCCGGGTGACCGTCAGCTTATCTTCCTCGGTCAATTCTTCCATTCCCAAAATCGCGATGATATCTTGTAAATCCTTATAGCGTTGCAATATCTTCTGCACCGAACGAGCTGTATTATAGTGTCGTTCACCCACGATATGCGGATCGAGAATAGTCGAACTCGAATCCAACGGATCGACCGCCGGATAAATCCCCAACTCCGACAAGGCGCGCGAGAGCACCACGGTCGAATCAAGATGGCCGAAGGTCGTGGCCGGAGCCGGATCCGTGAGGTCATCGGCCGGGACATACACCGCCTGCACCGAAGTGATCGAACCGTCTTTGGTCGAGGTGATCCGCTCCTGCAGAGTTCCCATCTCCTCCGCCAGCGTCGGCTGATACCCCACCGCGCTTGGAATGCGTCCAAGCAACGCCGACACTTCCGAACCAGCCTGGGTGAAACGGAAAATATTATCAATAAATAGCAGTACGTCTTTCTTCTCATCATCACGAAAATATTCCGCCATCGTGAGAGCCGAGAGAGCCACCCGCTGACGAGCGCCCGGTGGTTCATTCATCTGCCCAAAGACAAGTGCGGTTTTGTCGAGCACGCCCGAGTCTTTCATTTCATGATAGAGGTCGTTGCCCTCGCGCGTCCGCTCGCCTACACCCGCAAATACCGAGTAACCACCATGTTCTGATGCGATGTTACGAATAAGTTCTTGGATGACCACAGTTTTGCCCACACCGGCCCCGCCGAAGAGGCCGACCTTACCGCCCTTCATAAACGGACAGATGAGATCGATGGACTTGATGCCGGTCTCGAACACTTCCGCCTCGGTCGACTGCTGATCAAATGCCGGCGCCTTGCGGTGTATTGATCGCTTGATCTTTGTCTTTGCCTCGCCTTTCCCATCGATCGCCTCGCCTAAAACATTGAACATCCGTCCCAAGGTTTCTGCACCCACCGGCACACTGATCGGCGCACCAGTCGCCACTACCTCCAAACCGCGACGCAAGCCGTCAGTCGAATCCATCGCCACCGCGCGCACGCGATTGCCACCGAGGTGTTGATGCACCTCCGCCACGAGAATTTTCCCGTCCGGTCGGGTCACATTCAGAGCCTCATAGATTTCCGGCAAGACCACCGTACCCTCACCTGTGAACTCCACATCCACCACTGGCCCGATAATCTGTATGATTTTTCCTGTATTCATAGGGTTTTCTTATGCTTATGATTGACAAATAGTTATTTAGAGAGTATAATGTAAAGTTATAGGGTTCATCAGTTCTTTCTAGAGCTATCCCTATAATCTTTAACAATAACAATAAATTAGAAGAGGAAAATACCATGGCCGATAAAACGACCGTTACCACAAAGTTTTATGTGCTTTTACGCTGTACTCTCTACAACAATAGAACCAGCAAAAAAGTTCAAAAATTTGAAGCTTGCACTGTCTCCATTGAAACATGGAAGCCTCTGTGTAAATTTAGCAAGACAGTCATCGCCAAGATAAAGTCCCAAGCTCGCATCAAATTTCGAAAGGAACTCGATTGCATAACCTTTGACCTGAAAAGAATCGAGATACAAACCTTCGCCCGAACAAGCATCTAATTTTCACTCCACATTCGAGACTCAAAGAAAAAATTCTTAAATCCCGAAGCATGCCGTGAAATCCCGATCGCCTTTCAATCCCTGTTACGTATAAGTATCGTAACACATTGGAAGGCTTTTCATTTACCCACTGACCGCGGCCATACCAGCCGAGAGTTCAGCTATTTCCTGCGTGACCTTGGCCTGGCGGAGTTGGTTGTACGCAAGAGTGAGATCCTCCACCATATCCCGAGCGGCATCACTCGCATTGCGCATCGCCACCATTCGCGCCGCCTCCTGACTCGCATTCGATTCCAGGATCGCGTCCAACAATTCGATCTCGATCAGGTGCGGGATCAATCGATTCAAAACTTTCTCCGCTTCCGGCTCTATAATATACTCAGCATTCACTCCTTGCTGCTCCGCCTGTGCGTGTGAAGCAAAAGCTTTTTCGGTGTCTTTCACTGCTGCTGGGAGCAACGCCCAGACTTTCACATCCTGACGCAAGGCTGACATGAAGTGCGTATATACCACTACCACCCGATCAATTCGCCCACTCGTAAATTCCTCTTGAATCAGCCTGGCAATTGGTCGGACATTTTCAATCGTCGGTGTAAGTACCGCTTCAGGAAACGAAGCCAAGATTGTCCCTGCTTGCCGTCGGGTAATCATCTCGGCCTTGCGCCCCACCGCCACGAACACTGGCTCACGATTCGCCTGCGCATCTTCGACCAACAACGCTCGTAGTTTCCGACCAATCTGCGTATTGAAGGCCCCGCATAAACCGCGATGACTACCAATCACAACATAGAGCTCTCGCGTGATCGGGCGTACCGTCAAGAGCGGGTGTACTTCGCCCGACAATTTCTCCGTGAGCTGCTCGAATATCCCAAGCGCGTTCTCGGCATAGGGTCGCATCGCCAGGGCTTGTGCTACTGCCTTGCGCATTTTGACAGCCGAAATCATCTCCATCGCCCGGGTGATTTTCCCGGTGGACTTCACTCCCTTGATTCGGCTTTTCATTTCTTTCGTCGATGGCATAGTTGACCTTTTGTATGTCATCCCGGGCTTGACCCGGGATCCAGGTTCGATTGCGTTTAATTTCAATACAGCCTGGATCCCGCATCAAGTGCGGGATGACAAAATTCAGTTACTAAAATTATACAGCAAACGTCTTTTGGAAATTCTCAACACTTTTCTTCAACATTTCCTCCACTTCTGGACTTAAGATTTTTTCGGTGCGGATTTTTTCGAGAACTTGGGTCGCTTGCGTATCGAGATACTTGTGGAAGCACACTTCCCAGTCGGTGATTTTCTCTACCGGAACCGTATCAAGAAGACCGCGTGTCAGCGCATAGAGAATGGCCACTTCGTGCTCGACGGAGAGCGGTGCGTATTGATTTTGTTTCAGCACTTCGATACCACGGCGACCACGCTCCAACTGCTGGCGCGTCTTCTCATCGAGGTCGGAACCAAATGACGCGAAGGCTTCCAGTTCACGGAATTGCGCCAGGTCGAGCCGCAGTGTGCCTGCCACCTGCTTCATCGCTTTGATCTGCGCACTACCACCCACCCGCGATACCGAGAGCCCGACATTCAACGCTGGTCGGATACCCTTGTAAAACAAATCTGATTCGAGATAGATCTGCCCATCGGTGATCGAAATAACATTGGTCGGAATATAGGCCGAGACATCGCCTGCTTGTGTCTCGATGATCGGGAGCGCCGTGATCGAACCGCCGCCGTTCTCGGCATTCAACTTGGCACTCCGCTCCAGTAAACGCGAGTGGAGATAAAACACATCGCCCGGGAAAGCCTCACGACCCGGCGGCCGACGGAGGATGAGCGAAATCTGACGATACGCCGCCGCGTGCTTGGAGAGATCATCATAGACCACGAGCACATCTTTGCCCTGCGCGAGAAAATATTCCGCCAACGTACACCCGGCATAGGGCGCGATGAACGACAACGCCGCCGGCTCGGACACACCCGCCACCACCACGCTCGTGTATTCCATCGCACCAGCCTTCTCGAGTTCGGCGACGATACGTGCCACTTTGGATTCCTTCTGTCCAATGGCGACATAAATACAAATAACGTCACTTGCACCCCCGCCCGCATCACTACGCGAAGCGTTTTGGGCAGGCTTTTGATTGATAATCGTATCGATGGCAATAGCCGTCTTGCCGGTCTGGCGATCGCCAATGATGAGTTCACGTTGACCACGACCAATCGGGATGAGCGCATCGATCGCCTTGATACCGGTCTGCAGCGGTTGGTGCACGCTCTGCCGTGTCATCACACCGGGAGCGACTTTTTCCATCGGGAGGAAATCCTTGACGGCGAGCGTACCTCGTCCATCAATCGCCGTTCCGAGTGCGTTCACCACGCGACCAATCACGTTCTCACCCACCGGCATCGAGAGCAATCGCCCAGTCGACTTGACTACACTTCCCTCCTTCACCTGGCGTGCATCGCCCAAGATCATCACACCCACTTGCTCCTCTTCGATATTCAGAGCGACGCCAAAAACTTCATCGCCACTCGCGGTTTCAAAAGCGACCATTTCCGATGACATCACATTGGCCAGACCGGCCGCCCGCGCCACCCCGTCGCCCACTTCGAGCACGGTGCCGATCTCCTCGCGCTTCGCCACACTCTGGAAATTTTCGATCTGTTTCTTCAGTTCTTCGATGAGGTGATTGTGGGACATA
>JBAWZR010000002.1:0-41894 GCA_037142915.1 Candidatus Moraniibacteriota bacterium | reverse complement strand
AAAAATATCCATAGATCAAGAGAAAAAGAGTAAAGTTAGTATCTTTCTTACTAGTACATTGTAGCATAATCCCGCTTTTCACCCACGCCTAAACACTTAATTTTTCCCTATATAAAAACCCGCCGACAAAATTTGCCAACGGGTCGAGACAGAAAAACTACTAGCCAGAAATCCTATAAAACTTTTACTCCCTGCAATCTTTTCCCACTTTGGTTTTCTGCAACTAAATAAATAGTGATAACATCATCAGTATTCTTCACCGCCTCCCGCAAAGCCTTGAGAAGTACCGCCTTTGAACCAATTTCAAACGCTAATTCTACAGCTTTTTTCTTATTATTGGCGGCAGCCCCCAGAGTCGATATTTTTTCCTCTGAGCTTTCGTTATCCAAAAATTTCGCCATCTCTCTTAGCTGACCAGCTGCTTTCTCCTCAATCGCGAGATTCAGCCATTCCTTTCCATCCATCCAACTTACGCTGATGTTTCTTTTATCTTCTGTGCTCATCATCTTCTCCTGGTTTTTGTTGTTTGTGTTGATGTAGTTGTTGATAAATAACCTCAAAACTATAGCATACTTATTGGTACTTTGTCAAGACCTCAAGATCACTCATTCTATCAGCCTTATTTCGTCACCACGATCATCGCTTTCCGCACACCGACTATCGGCAAGTGATCCCCCGTCGGATAGGCACGAATAGCCCCATAAAGCACATTCTCATCGTACCGATAGCCCGCACCATACTTCGTCCCCGGATCATTCGTGATAAATTGTTTTTGCTTCGGGTCGTACCCGATGATTACGAGCATATGTTCAGCCGGACCACCATCTGTGAAGAATGGATTCTTCAAGGCCTTGCCATTCGTCGGCACGATCACCACAGCACCATCATACAAAACATTGATGATATCCTGTTTCGAAATACCATCCTGCACCGAAACATTCTGCCATTTCCAATACTCCCGCATCAACACCGCCGTATCCTCGGGCGAGAGGTCGACATCCTGGCCAAAACGCTTAATCTCCCACGCCGACATCGCCCGAATATCCCGATCCACTTCATGAGCTGTCAATTTTGTCTGCCCTTGTGTCCACGCATACGCCATCAACACACTCGCTTCCTCGCACGCATCCTGAAACATCGCGGTACTCCACTGACCACGTGGCGCCTGCGAGGTAAACGGTACAGACTGCATTTTCTCAGTATCCATGACAACTGTTTTTGCGGACGATACTTGTTCTGGGATATTTATCACCGGAGGCGGTTCTTCTTTAGTTGGAAGATTTATCTTTTTTTCAATAACCTCCGTATTTTCCACTACAGGAATATTCTTACCCGTCTTTACGAAGTAAACAAACCACAACCAACCCGACACTGCTAGTATCAGACAAACTCCCCCCACCCATATGTTTACTTTCGTTTGCTTTTTCATACCTTCATCATAGCCCAAAAACGAAAAATAGCCCAAAGAAAAAGGCTCGTCGATAGTTTTCGACGAGCCGGAAGGAGAACATATTTAGTTCCCCTCACAAATAACATAGAGACATGAATCCGGAATAACACAAAACCTGACTGGCTGCCCATTTTGATATGGATTCTCTTCACTTATTATTTTCCCTTCTAGGTAGAAATAATACTCTCTCTCGGGGAAGGCGTCTAAATGCCGTTTGTGTACGAGCAACCCAGGATTATACCCTGCACTTCCCGCCGGTATAACCTCCTGCACGGTCTTAACTTCTACCATTACCAAATCTTGTCCTTGTTGTGCTTCAATGGGCACAGCCTCCCATCCCACAGTCTGACCTTTGACCACTACCAAACGGTCGACCGCATCCCATGGATTTTTTATTCTGTCCACTGCAGAATATTCTCGCGTTTTCATAACCCACCTACCCTAATTGTAAAATTGTAAACGAACTGTTCATTGATTTCCAACCAAACAAAAAACAGATCCCGCGAGGGACCCGTCTGTATTGCTTGATTCAGAAAAAATCACGCAACACCACAAGTCTCCCGAGGGAGTTCCGTAAAGTAAAAACTAAACCAGAAATTTGTGTGTGCGATGTGACTCATACGACTATCTTAGCACTTCTTCTCTCGCTGTCAATAGGCGTTTTGAATTTAACATTCCCATTAAAAAAGCGGGTCGAATTCTTTTGTAAGAATTCTTCCCGCTCATACTACATTATGCCTATCTGGTTGTTTTTTCAACCATTAAGCTTTCTATTTGCCGTCAAGACATATGTCCTGACTGCCCTTCCCAGCACCTACGATTGAGTCAAACTTATCGAGCACCAGATAAGGCCTATCAACCGATAACGGCACGGAAATGTTCCCGCAATCACTCGGCGTAAGCCCTACAATAGTCAAAATCGCATTACCGTTCGCATCGACACTGAACGACCCTTTCACAGGATCATTCCAGCCCGCGACGACACCATTCCACACGACTCCCAGCTCTCGTGCTCCAAGCGATACCGTCCGAGAAAACTTACTCCCCAAAACATTACTACCGAAGGTGGCAACTAGCCTTCCTTCTTTGGCTATGAATACGACCGAGGAAGGCATCGGCGTGCCAAAACTAATATTACCCTCAGCCGTTCGACTCCACGGAATACTTTCCCAAGTCGCTTGCCACGGAGCTGGAATACTGTTCATTGGAAGTATGCCATCCCCACCCTTGGCCCACAAGGTGAGCAAACCATGCTGATCAGATTGGTAGAGTAGATAGACATTTCCACCCGTGGTAGCGCTCACCATCCCCTCGGGCGTATTCCCCAAGGTGAAGATGGTGTACTCGCCGTGCGCCCACCTGTTGAGTGGCGTACTAGCAGGACATGTCCAGTTGTTCGTGTTATCCCCAAAACAAGCCTGTCTAATTTTCGAGAAATCAAGAGACTCTCCAAGATCATTGAGGGTTGCGTTCGGATACGGCGATACCGCATCAGTTACGAACTGTGTCCCCAAGGCTGTCGACCCTGGAGTAAACACAAGCTCGGATCGGTACGGATTAGGCACCTGTGTATATGCCTGATATTTGTACACAATCATGAATGGGCTATCAGCCAGAGCAATCCCCGCGCCAAGCAGTCCACAAACCATCATTATTACTTTTAAAGCTATTTTTTTCATGACAAAGCCCTCCCGAGCTTTTTTACTACAGTTATATTGTTAATGAATACTTTTATTCCCAAGAATTTTCTCCAGGGAATGTACTCCATTTTTAGCATCTCTCAGTAAATTTGTCAAGCCTCAGATAGATTCATACCCGTCATCAGGCTTCATCAAGGGGAAAAGGACGCAATCGCGGAGGTTTTTTTGCCCGGTGATGAGGGTGGCGAGGCGATCGATACCGATACCGCAACCGGTGATCGGCGGCATACCGTGCTCCATCGCGGCGAGGTATTCCTCATTGACAGACATTGCTTCTTCATCGCCACTGGCTTTCTCTCGGGATTGCTCCTCGAGCATCGCGCGCTGACGAGTCGAGTCGACGAGCTCGCTATACCCCTTCACCACTTCCCACGAAGCGATCAACAGTTGATAGCTATCTGCGAGCCGCGGGTCGGCATCATTCTGCCGTGCCAGAGGCAGCAGGTCGGCCGGGTGATGTGTGATGAATGTCGGCTGGATAATATTCGGTCGCACCAGTTTCTTATAAATCTCATCGAGCAGGTTACCGCGCGAACGGGTACGAATCTCTTCTTCCAGTAAACCATTCTGTCTCGCAACAACTGCCAACTCTTCTTTCGAGGCGAATATGTCCACGCCCTGTTCGGCAAGGAGTTCGCCAAAGGTGACACGACGAAACGGAGCGGCGATATCGATTTCGCAAGCAGTCCCCTGTCGATCGTAGACGGTGAAGGTGTTCGCGCCCAAGGCTTCGGGTATGCATTCGCGCATAATTTCCGTCGTCCATTCGATGCCACGCTCGAAGTTTTCATACGCGCAGTACCACTCGAGCATCTGAAATTCCTGTAAATGGCTCGGGTCGATACCCTCATTGCGAAAATTCGTCGCGAACTCGAACACTCGATCAAACCCGGCGATGATAGCCGTCTTGAGGTCGAGCTCGGGCGAAATACGCAATGCGAAATCCTGATCGAGGGCATTGTGGTGCGTGAGGAACGGTTTGGCCACGGCGCCACCAGCCTGCGGTTGGAGTGTGCGGGTCATAATTTCGGTGAAGTGCTTGCCAAGAAGTCGTGTGCGGATGGATTGCACGAGCCGACTCCGAACGACGAACCGATGGAATGATTCGCGATCGGCCAAGGTATCCAAATACCGCTGGCGATACTTCTTCTCCGTGTCTTCGAGACCGTGAAATTTCCCGGCCAATGGTCGCAGCGCCTTACCGAGCAGGGTCGCCTCCGTCGTCACGAGGGCGAGTTTCCCCTGTCGCGTCGTGGCCAACTCACCATAGACACCGATAAAATCACCCAAATCCAAGAAATCGAAAAGTTGTTGATAGATTTTCTCACCCACAACATTCTGGAATAAACACAATTGCAAAACACCCGTCTCATCTTGGATATCAGCAAAAAACATTTTTCCGTGACGGCGGAGACCGATGATACGTCCAGCAGTACGGAAAGCTGGTTGAGGATTTGCCTGCACTTCCTCATTAGATCGAACAGTCTCCTGCTCGCCATGTTGGAGAATATCGCTGACCGTATGCGTTTTTTCAAACTGATCAGGATGTGAGTGAATACCAAGCGCTTCGATCTGGCGCAGCTTATCCAAACGTACGGCGCGTTCATCGTTAATATTAGTCGTTTCCTGCGGGATGGATGGTGAAGTCATAAAGAAAAAAAGAAAAATATATCGCTCTTCTATCCCCTATTATAAGGAGTTTTTCCGAAACACACAAACAAAAAAATAATCCTCATTGAAATTACCCGTGGGTTTCGTCGGGCATAAGGGTGGTTGGTTGGTTGAGCACTTTCTTTTGGATGAACTTTTTGAGATATTCGAATTCTTCGATATGCATCAGCTGACTCAGAATAAGGAAGATGCTGAGCGCGGTCAGCGTGGTGATGCTCGCCTGGAAAAACACGCTCACGAAGGTGTCGAGCGGACTGAGATTGAGACCGAACCATGTCTTGGTGAGTTGTGCAACAATCCCCGCTCCCAATGACGCAATGAGAATTTTGGCGGTCGGCACGAGTACCAATCGCTCCTGCCACACGCTCGACAATCGCCGGCGCAGCAACCAGTAAAGCAACACGCAATTAACCACACTCGATATCGCAAACGCCGCCGCCAGAGCGAGCAGCCCCAATCGCGGAACCAGCGTAATGAGGAGAATAATCTGCACCACTTCACTGACGACCGCAACGAACAATGGCGTACGCGTATTGTGCAGGGCGAAAAAAGCCCGCGAAAAAAGTTGGACGAGACTCTGCGCAAATAGACTGAGCGAGAGAATTCCCAAAACCTTGTATGTCAGAATCGTATCCTCCCAATTAAAATAACCGCCACCCAAAACAATACGGACGATCTGTGCCCGCAAAACGATAAAGAGGACGGTCATCGGCAGAACGAAAAAAAGAATACGGCGGGTCGTACTCGCCAGCAAAGAGAAAAAATCTGTCAGATCCTGTTCGGCAGCATAGCGGGAGAGCGTCGGAAATACCGCCAATGAAAAAGCTACCCCGAACAATCCAAGTGGCACCGCCTGCAAATTGATCGCCAACGAAAACTCCGCCAAACTCCCTGATGGAAGACTAGAAGCAAAATACGCGATCAACAAAAGGCTGACCTGACTCATCGCCATCCCCAACGAACGCGGAATCATCAACCATATAACCTGGCGCACGAGCTTATCCTTCCACGCGGAGAAAATCCGACTTTGAAAATGATATCCCAATCGCGCCGCAGCCCGCCATTGCAACAGAAAGTGAAGAGACGAACCCAAAAGCACACCATACCCCAAGGCCGAAACTCCGAACAACGGAATACCAAAGAGGATGCCGAAAATAATCCCGACATTATACAGGAGCGGCGCCAACGAATAGACGAAAAATTGTTTCTGCGCGATGAGCACACCACCGAACACGGCGCTCATACCAAAAATTAATGGCGACAAGAGCATAATTCTCGTGAGTTCGAGTGTCAACTCTCGCTTCTCACCGACAAATCCTGGTACAAGATAATTCAAAATCACCGGCGAAAAAAGAAACGCCAAAAGAGTGATGACGAAGATACTCTCGACTAATATCGTAAGGAAGTCCGAGACCAACCGCCATGAGGCAGATTCCCCCTTCTCCGTCCGCGTCTGGATGAATACCGGCACCAGGGCAGCCGAAAGAGCGCCCGCAATCAGGAGACCATAAATCGTATCAGGAATGCGGAAGGCGGCATAATACGCGTCCAAAGTATCGCCCGCACCAAACGACGAGGCCAATAATCGGTCACGAAATAAGCCGAGTAATCGGCTCAAAATCCCCGCCACCCCGATGACTGCCGCCGAGAACATCACGGACTGGATCGGCTGGTAACATCGCTCCACGAAAAGCTTCCATCGTTGCATAATTCGAAAAACAAGCGCATAACTCCCTAATTCGGATACCCGAATACTATCCCATAAAACCGATCTGTTTGCAAGTCTTTGTCAAAACCTAATGCCGTATCGGAAATATGGATAGCCTCATCTGCCGTATTCCACAACACCTTCCACGATTGAGGAAATATTGTTTCGGAGATGAGTTTACTCCCCAGCGACCCCGATTGTTTTTGAAAAAGTACACTGTAAGAACCGCGAACGGAATCATTCGCTGACTCGACACGAAACGGTAACTTATATTTATACGAAACCGTGGCCGTCTCACCGGGACTGACATACACCCAGTTGGCAAACACTGTCTTACCGGACTGTGCATACATCCGAGTGCCGGTTTTCTCATCCACCGTCGTGCCACTCTCCTCCGCAACCACATCCGGATCAGTAGAAAAATTCAACGCCTTGTAATCCAGTGGTGACTGCACCGTCTCCCGGGTAAAGCCACTCGCGTCGAGCAGAGTCGAGCCCTCGGGAACAAATACGCGCATATAATCCGCATTCACCCGGTTCCAAAAATCATACGGGGTGTTGCCACCCGTGTGGTGTCGAGTGATAGTCACCGTATCGACAATCGAACCATCATCGGCAATAGCGGCTTGATGTCGGATACTCTGATCGATCACGCCATCGGTCTTATACCCACTGATATTCGTATTGATCACACTCAGATAATCCCGCTTCGTATCGATCACCTCACCCGACCAACCGGTTTCCTTGATTTTCTGCTCGATGGTATCCCGACTCGAATACAGCAAGATATGTTTTTCATTGAGGGATGCTTCCATCATCGCAAGAGCCGCCTTCACCTGACCGATGCTCTGCATACCCGCCAAACGATCGAGGAGTAATGGCACGAGATCGGCAAGGATTTTTTTCGGTTTGTTCTCATCCTTGTCATAATGAAACTCGACCTGATCCTGCACCAGCGCCATAAAATTATCGGAATCCAAAGTGACACCATATTCATCGAGTGTGATTGGCCCCGTGAGCGTAAGAAGTTTTTGGATAACGGTCGGCGTAAGCGTGATGACACCATCCATGGTCGGACCACCGGTTTTTTCGTAAAACGAAATGGCCTTCTGCGCGGACAGAGGAAAATCAGGAAACCAGTTGCTATCATGCAGACTCCACACCCCACTCACTTTTTGAAGCGGCGATGGTGGCACGATATTCTGTGTCAATTGACCGTCGGGATTGAAAATTCCGTCGACGAAAAATTTCCGCACGCGACCATTATTGATATCCAACAACGCATAGGTGCCGATAAAACCCCCAGTAGCACGAGCCTCCTGATTATTTTGAAGCAAGAAAAGATACTTCCGAGGACCATTGACTCCGAACACATCAGCCAAAAGAGCACTTTGATCGAGAAAAATCTGCATCGAATTCGTGATGGTCGGAAGATTTTGTCGTATCTGCAAAAATTGCGCTTGCTTGTTTGCCGGTAAATCATCGATTTTCACCTTAGCGAGATCCTCCTGCGCCTGAGAGAGTTCTTGAAGTGCCGTTTTGGTCGCGTCCTGACTCTTTTGGAGGAGGTCGAGCAGTGGCAATCCATTCAATCCCTGTTTAGACGCATCGAGGGAATCCTTGATCACAGGATTCATCGCTGCGCCCGCCAACGCGAAATGCTGTCCGGCATCAAGCGCGTATTTGCCCGAAGCGAGCTGTGAAGCTCCTGGGATAAACTGTGAAATTTCCACCAAAGTACTATTCCAATCATTCAATTGTTGGGATGCATCCCCGAATGCTTGAGCGGCACTTTCAAAACTCTGTTGTGAGCCATCAAAATTTTTATTCTTCAGATCCCCGACCGCTGATTGGAGTTGATTCACTCCTGTTTGCGACACACCCAAAACCTGACCACGCAAATCCAAACCGCGATGCACCAATGCACCGCCCCACACTACGGCCACGACACTCGCAACCAACGCCAACCGCTTTGGTCGCAGCAGAGCGGTCATGGTCAACTGCCTCAAAAGAGTGTGCCCAACTAAACCGGATGATTCTTGAAGTATCCCCCATTCTTCTTTCAGTCGGTCTGTAAATTTGAAAAATTTTTCTGAAAATACAACAGCTGAAATAAACTCTTCTTCGCCTTCGATAGGCAAAGCTATTTGCTCTGGCTCTTCGACGGGGGGAGGAGGCGATGTAATACGATGACCATGATAAATCCGGCCATTGAAGGAATGCTTGACGCCCATCACGATAGGAATAGTCGGTACGGACGAGAACACCGATTCCTCGATTACCGATTTTTTTTGTGGTGAGGTCGCATCCTCATCAATCGACACTCGCTCCGGGTTAGTCACGCCTCCACCAAAAGTCTCCGCTCCGAGCCAACTCTCTTCTTGCAATATATTCTTTGATGGCTCGCTCTCAAAAAAACTTTCTTCTTGATCGCTTTTTATTTCACTGAATCGTTCAGGGAAAACCTGAGAAGATGGCTGTTGCGGCGCAACAAAAACACGCGGACGAATATCCGAAAGGACTCTTTTCGGGAAATGACGAGGTGGTTGATTCACAGGAAAAATATTCTCAACTTGTGTATTTTTTTTGAAACCCTAAAGACCACTACTGTCCCTTCCAGTATACCACGAAAAAACTCTTTTTGAGAAAATTTCATTCCCACAAAAAAACCGAGTTCGTAAGACTCGGTTTCTTCGATTTTGGCGAGCTTACGGCGCTACCTCATTCCAATTGGAATCGCAGGCCTTGGTGCCAGTTGCCTGACATGATCCACCGCAATGATTCAAATCCGTACCATGGATGACCACATCTTGACATTTCGTACTGGGATCACTGTCGAACTTGCAATTGGGCGTACACGGCACTACCGCATTAATATCTCGCGGCGCATAGGTAGTGGACGGGAAAGCAATATGAACCGTGGCGCTATCCGCTTTCCCTCCGGTATTCTGAGAGACAGTCGTACTTACCGAATTGGTCGGATTAACGGTGACTTTACCGGAAGGGTTATTGATGACTGACCAAGTGACCGTGCTATTCGTCAGAGTATTGGCGCTATTTCCACAAGCTGCATCACTATTCGCGCAGGCAACGAGTTTGACTGGGCTAGTCAGATTCGAGATGGTACCTGTCGTCTGTCCGACAGGTATGACCGGAGCGAAACCACTATTGCAAGCATTTTGGCAGATCTTAATTTTCTGGGCGATAGTAATCGTATGTTGAGTGAAACCCGATGAGCCCCCATTTTTATCCTGTGCTAAAACCTGGAATAGTTTCGTACCCTCCGTAGTCCAAGTGTGACTGAGCGAACTGCTCCTACCGGAGGCGACATAGCCTGACACAGGTACCCATTCATCCACCGCACCATCTATATTCCAGTCAAAACCATACCGCAGCATATCCTCTTCCGGATCAGTCGAAACGGCACTTATAGTAAACGGATCATTTATGGATCCCTGTCCATGTTGGCTATCAATCGTATTGGTATCAGTAACGACTGGTGCCACTGGAGGGTTATTTGGATTACTAGCAATAAAAGAGAGGCCTATTTCAGCAGCAGAGTAAACAGTATTCAGAGAAGGTGGAGTGGTTGGCGTTTCTGAACGTCTATTGAAAGTATACAGCTTGCCATAGGTATTACTAAAATGTACTTGGGTCATTACACTCCCCGCCGATGTTATCGTACAGGTTTCTTTACCCTTGGCCACCGAACAATCGAGACTCGCTGTACTTCCCGTATGTGTAAAGGTAAAAGTAGCTGGATTAACACTGAGTAAACCCGTTAAAGTTCCAGAATTCTGACCGCCGCTACAGCCTACCCATAGCATAACCGACTGCTGAAAACGAAGCATTCCTGCATTTGCTTTCCAAAATCCATAGGGGCTATCGAAGTTATTGCCACTGGCAAACCAAGAAATATCACCCAACTTCGGTGTAAAAACAACCGTGGTGCCGACGGGGAACACAGCTGGTGCCGGACTATTGTTAATCGTGGCATTAGCCGTGTAGGTAACGGAGGAAGTAGCGGTGATCAAGGTTCTACTGGCACTGCAATACCCGCCAGATCCGTCGATATCTACAGAATCACGAATATCACTTCCCTTCACTACCACACTGGCCGCCTGTACACCGGTGCCGGTCACGAGCCACGCCACGCCGACCAGGAGAGCGAGAAACCAAACTCTCAATCGCTGTGAAGACTTCTTGGACCGTACTATCCGCCAAATCAGTCCCAACATAATGGTTAGCAATAAAAGTGTCAGAAGTAAGGTCTTGGATGATATTGTCTTGAGAAATGTTGTCGCACTGGCTGGAGGACACACTCCTCCTAGGGTGGTGCAGTCATAGTGCATCGTCGACTCATCTACGAGCTTTCCATCTTGATATAGCTTAGCATTCACATCAAATGTACCGAGTGTTTCCTTCGGCGTGAAGTCATGTTTGACTCCCATCATCGCCCCAGTCACATCACCCGTATATTCATATGAGTCGATTACTGTTCCCGAGCTGTCCGTAACTGTGAGGTTAAGTTTACCATTCTGAACAGAGGCGCTATTCGATGTATTGTGTAGACAAGAGAATAGGGTGGCGGTTTTACCAGCTTCCAATGGATAGCTAGTAACAGCTGGGAAATTGATCCGGGTCCGATCGATACCATCGCGTGCAAAGCGCAATGAAACGATAGATGAAGTATCCTGGTAAACAACCTTAAGTGTAGAAAAATAGACTGGGTATTTGGTATCAGCCACAGTGTAGGTGACATGCTTCGTTTCTTTGGGGTTAAGAGAGATCTTCTCAGTACGCTGATCGATCTGATTACCCTCACCCACACCATCCCAATGATACACGGTCCAAGTAACTGGTACTATCTGTACCTGAGTAGTAGTGTTAATAACATTCGCTCCCAAAATAACAGGTGTTGTAGCATCCGTCGAAACTGCAGGCTGAACTGGACTACTCTTCTCGTTGCCGACCATGAGGGTATTTGGGTCGATTGACACACTCGTCGTCTGTTCGCCAATTACACTAAAATTAGCAACATTACCGTTAACATCATTGGTGAAGGTAAGTCCCAAGAAATTGAATTTCTTCTGTGTCACTACATACGTGGTGGCGAAGTAATCTCCGGAGAGGGCATAGGATGGAACTTTCCAAGTGAAAGTGAACGGCTTCTGCCCCTTGGCCGACAGATCGATATGCTCTGCTGCGAAAAATTGATCGACTAAAATATGCCCGTTCTGATGCCATACGGTTTCATTCGTCTGTTTGCGGAAAATCTTCACATAGACCGAAGTGTCCACCAACGGATAGGAGTTGTCATTGGAAAGCGTCCCAGTAAATCCCAATGTCGCACCCGAAACGGTCGAGGCCAAATTGGTACTGATATCGGCTTGAGCGGAACCGAAATGGTAATAGTCAAAACAATTGACAGTACCGGCTAGAGGAACAGATTGATTGGACGCAGGAACCGGTGCAGATGTATCCGTCGTGGCAGCTGCCGACACCGGAGAAGTCAGTACAAAAAAATACTCAAAAAGCTCAACGAGAATCCGCCAACGATCCGCAAGTATTGCATAACGATTATTTTTAATATTTATTTTTATATAAAACCAATTCCCCTACTGATTTCAGTATAGCATGAAAAAACTCTTTTTGAAAAAAAATCTATCAGGAGACCGTATCTTTTACTTTCCAATTTTCCCTGTGAGGATTTCGATGGCTTTGGCAAGTTGAGGATCTTTTTTGTTGGTTATGTCGTCGGAAGTGATCGGTACTTCGACATCAGGCGTAATGCCGAGTTTATTGATCTGTTTTCCGGAAGGTGTGAGCCAATGCGCCACGGTGATCTTGACCGAGGTATCACTCGTGACGGGAATTCGCTCCTGTACCGAACCCTTTCCGAAGGACTTCATTCCAACCAATGTCACACGATCGCTCGCATCATCTTTAAGTGCTCCGGCGAGGATTTCCGACGCACTCGCACTACCACCATCGATTAGGACGACGACCGGCAGAGAACCAAATGGCGGATTACCTGACGAATTGAGCGTATCGCGTTTTCCAGCAGAATTCTCCTCGATGACGACCGGGCTTTTGTTGGGCAAAAAATATCCCGCGATATCGACGGCTGAAATGAGCAACCCCCCCGGATCATTGCGCACATCGACGATAACTGCCTTTGCGTTTTGGTTCATCGCCTGTTTGGCAGCAGCGGCAAATTCTGTCGTTGTCTGTTCACCGAATTGACTGATACGAATCCAGGCAATACCATCGGATTTCATTTCAAACTTCACGCTTTTAACTTGGATTTTATCGCGTTTTACGACAATATCCTTGGTCTCATTGTCACCAGCTCGAAAAATCGTCAACTTGACATCGGTTCCCTTCGCGCCACGGATTTTCGCCACATCTTCATCAAGCGTCAACGAACTCGTATCCGTACCGTCAATCTTAAGCACGGCATCGCCAGCCATAAGCCCTGCTTTTTGAGCTGGCGAATCATCCAGAGGTGCGACGATAATGAGAACTCTCTCCTTCATACCCATTTCCGCGCCAATTCCATCAAAAGTTTGGTCTATCATTTCCGTAAATTGTTTATTCTCTTCCGGATCAAAAAAATTCGTATAGGGATCGCCAGATGCAGCCAACATACCATTTATCGCTCCATAGAGCATTTTATTTGCATCGAGATCAACGCGATTGATATGCTTTTCTCGCACCAGATTCCAAACCTTCCAAAAAAGCCCAAAATCGACCGTCACATCCTGAGGCGTCTGTGTGTTTTGGATGATTGCTTTTTGAAGTGGGATCGGGGCCTCCGTCACAGTACCACGCGAGGAGGAATGATTCGCCTGTTGCCATCCCAGACCGAACATTCCCGTTGCAAGAACGAGGATAAACACCCAATGCGTCACTGACAAAACTTCCCAAAAAGATTTTTTTTTCGCTGGCGATACAGATACTTCTTGAACAGGCTCTTGCGTCTCGATTGTTTCCATAGTATTTGTTATTGATGTTCGGGAACTTTTTTACCGGCGTATTTCCAAAAATATTTCCACGCACTGGCGATGTGATACCACGTGAGACGATTGAACAAAAGCGACCGGAGAAATCCCCCCTTGGCACTCCCCTTGCCATGGTAGTGAAACAGTGTCGCTTGTGGGTAATATACCACCTTGTATCCCGCCTCCCAAAACCGCCGACACCAATCAACATCCTCCATATACATGAAGAATCGGGTATCCATCGGTCCAACTTTTGCATATGCCTCACGCCGCACCAAGAGCGCCGATCCCATAATCCAATCGACTTCCTGTGGATGCTCATGATCGAAATCTTCCATCAAAAACCAGCTCAGATGTTTTTTGGCGAAGGGAAACTTACCGAAAAATGTACGGCGATAGAGTATCGTCCATGGACGATAAAAACGGAATGCCGACGGTTGCATCGACCCGTTAAAATTAAGTAACTTCGGTCCGACTATACCTACGTCAGGATGCGACTTGAGGTAAGCGAGCAGTTTTTCAATCGAATCATTCGGCGCAACGATATCATAATTGAGCACGAACAGATATTCTCCTCGGGCGTGTTCCAAACCCTCTCGGACGATACGCTGAAATCCGACATTGTTTTCAAAAGGGAAAAACGAGATCTCAGGAAAATCCTTGGCCATCATATCCTTGGTTGGTATCTCTGTAGCACTGTCAGCAACAAGAATCTCATAATTGAACGCTGCGTTCACCAAACTTGCCCGCAAGGAATTCAAACACAATCGAAGTGTCTCAGGATGCTTATACGAGGCAACGATCAAAGAAATTTCGGGTAACTTTTCGGATGAAGACATAGAATATTCTTGTATCGGGTAGAGACGCAAAATCTTGCGTCTCTGTGTTGAAAGAAAACCATCATGAGACGCAAAATCTTGCGTCTCTACAAAAACCCTTACGGTATCTTTTGGAAATACGCTTTGATCTGATCATAAGTATCACCCTTCGGAAGCAGAATATAACCGGTTTCCGGAGTCATTGCAGGCGCATACAGAAATCCGGTAGGTGAACTCGAATCATCAATCACTGCAGTTTTCGGAGTGACTGCTGAGAACTTGTTCTTGTATAGCTCGAAAAATCGTTCCATCTCCCACGGTTCGAGATCCGTCTTCAGGTTATTTCCCAAAGCACCCAGCATTTTGTTAACTGTCGAAATATCGGTAAGCGTCCCAAGACTCGTCGCTTTTTGCCGCACTGATTGGATCACTTCCTGCTGTCGACGCGCCCGATCGAAGTCAGTCGTGGTGTATCGTGCCCGAGCAAAACAGAGTGCACCGATACCATCCAAGTGATTGTCTCCGGCCGGCAAGGCAAAGTTTCCTCCGCATTCCTCATCTTTATTGTAACAAAGCGGATATTGTTTAGAAATATACTTCCGACCACTCGGACGAGTACCGTACTTCGTCTCATACTGAACCGGGTTCGTCGGAACAGTAAAAACATACGGGTCGCAGACCTGCGCCTGCTGGAATTGCACATTCTCATCAAACGCGGCATCAAGATGCACATTGATCCCGCCCAAAGCATTCACAAGATCGGTAAATCCTTGATAGTTAATCACTACGGCATACTGGATTGGCAGACCAGTCACATCACCGACGACCTTCCTCATATCGTCCATACCACCGCGCTTGGCATCGCGCTCATTCCCCAAAGCATACACCGCATTGATCTTCCTCTTTTCGTCTTTCCCTGGGACACTGACATACAAGTCACGCGGAATCGAAACTAACGATGCCCGACTCGTGTCATTGGAATCTTTGGCGATATGCAAGCTAAGTACCTCGATCGTATCGGCCAGCGTGCCTCCACCCTCCACGCCTTCACCGCGCATCGCCAACAAGAGGATATTGATCCGACCATCGGATTCACCTTGGAGCGTCGAGCTCACACCCGGTAACGAATGAACCAAGCTGGAAAACAAACCACCATTCGGGGAGATCTTTTTGATGACTGAATCCGCTTTCCAAAACGCAAGCCCGCCCACAATAAGGAGCACGGTGACTATTCCCAAAGCTATCTTTTTCCCGCGACTAAATTTTTTCGGTGACGGTTTTTTATTCTGAGGCGCACCAGAACCAGTTAAACGCGAGCGTCCCATAGAAGAAAGTGAGGGTGGCAATTCTTGCAACATATATTGAATATTCAAATATTAACTGGGAATACTTTATTGTATAAGCAAACAAGACTCATACACAGCAAGTAATTGCCGAGCATTTTTTTCCCACGAAAATTCTTGTATCTGGGAAAAACCTTTCTCTCGTAGAGTATCACGAAGCGGTTCATCCGTAAAGACTCGTTGCAGTATATGTGTAAATGCTTCCGTATCAGCAGTGTTAACCCGTATCGAAGCCCCGCCAGCCACTTCGTTCAGGCTGGGAATATCCGCCGAAACGACCGAAACGCCCTGACTCATCGCCTCGAGCACCGGGATGCCGAACCCCTCATACAAGGATGGAAAGACGAGCATCTCGGACAGCCCGATCACACTCGGTAGATCAACTTGCTCTATGAAGCCAGGAAAAATCACTGTTTGTTCGAGGTGCTCTTCAGTGATCACCTGATCAATCTCCGTATCGACATTATGTGCGGTACGACTGCCAACCAGCACCACCTTCGCATTGGGCAATCGCTCCCGCAGTCGCGCGAAGGCTCGCAAAAAAGCCGGAATGTTTTTGCGTGGTTGCAGTGTCCCAACACAGACCGCGAATTGCGCTGGCAGATGATATTTCGTTCGCACCCGCTCCAAGTCCTCGGTATTAGTATTCAGTGATAAGAAATCATCCCCCACCGCATTGTATACCACGGCAATCTTCTCCTCCGCGATACCGTAACACTCCACAATTTCCCGTTTGGTAAATTCCGACACGGCGATAATCTTGCGAGCCGCCCGCAGACTCCGAGGAATCAACAAAGAGAGAAATAAACGATCCTTCCACTGGATATGCTCCGGATAGAGGGCGAACGACACATCGTGGATATGCGTTACAATCGCTATCTCCTTCGGCACGAAAAACGGCGTAATATATTGTGTGTGGTACACATCGAGATGCTCTGCCCGCAACGCCCGAGGCAAAGCGATAGCATTCCAATGAAACCGTCCGCTCGTCTCTAGATTCACAAAAGACCAATTTTCCTTACCGACAATTTCCAATCGCGCTCTCAATATCTGGAGTTCTTCCTCAGTACGATTATCGACGAACAACCGAAACTCATGCTCGGTCGGATTGAGTCGCGCCAAACCCCGAGTCAGGTGAAAAAACACAGCCTCATCTCCCGTTCGTTGTTTCCCGACATTCCTCAAGTCTATTCCTATACGCATAATAAAATCTTAGTTTACTGTTTCACTCTTCCTGGTCACCACGCTCACGGCGACGGCGAGCCAAACCCAGATGAAACCAAGTAGGATACCGGAATTGAAAAGATTAAAAACCGTGATACCAAACCATGAGAAAAGAATGAAGACTGAAAGTATCGATGATAATACCGTCGCAATCGGAAATGGACGCAGAAGAGCTGGTGGGATATTCAAAAATTTTCCGCTAAAAATATCCTGCCAGACATTCCACATCGCCAAGATCCCGATACCAAACCACACCAACCCGAACGCCAATGCGCCAAGTATCCCCGCACCCAACCAGACTTCGAGAAATATATTGCTCGCGTTGAGCGCATTGCCACTGGCATCACGCCCGAGAATGTCACCGATACTCCCCCAGCCGATACCGAATATCGGATGAGTTTGTAATACTCCACGCACTTGTGAATAAATATTCGATCGTGTCGCTACATTGGGATCAGGACGCTCAACTGACATCACAAAATTACCGGCGGCTTTCTCAGCATCAATGTCCTCAAGATTAATATGACGACACGAATACTGCATCAATTCATCCGCGCTCTGAATTCTCGGTGGCGGAAGTATGGCATTTGGCATTTCACACGCTATCGTAATAGACTGCCACCCACCAGTGGACACCGCCCGCTGTCCCAAAGAGAACGCTGTCAACTGGGAACCGATCGCGATACTTATAACCATCGTCAGCAATACACCGCACAGTTTCGAAATCCCAGTCACCCAAGTTTCCTGCGCACGATAACACCGCGCCACGATCCACATCGTGAAGAGAATCGCCACCACGAGAGACGCCACCCAAGCACTCCGCGTCACGGTCACGGTCAAGAGGATAACTGCCCCGATCAACGCCAACCACCAGCCGAACCATCCGAGAATCATCTGGTACTGAAAATTTCCATCAGTAAACTTCTTGGCTGATTTTTTGCCGATCACCACGAGCACCGCGGTCAATATCACCACCCCAAATAATCCCAACCAATCTGCTTCGGTCAAGGTGCTATTCGGTCGCCCCGCCATAGCCGTAAAATTCTCCATCCCCAAGAGACCGCGAACACTCTGCCACAAAGCGAAACCAGAGACACCGAGCGCCGACAAAAATGTAAAAGGCACAATCCGACAAATATCCCGCTCGCTCCGAAGAAAATACCGCGTCAAAAAGTAAAGTAATAAAAACGACCACACGATAAATACCTGTTTCAAACTTGCCGATAATGTTACAGATGTGAAGGCGCTCACGATTGAACCCAGTCCAAATACGATCATCAACCAATCAGCCCAGACCAAACGAAACCATCCCACTGGTAACCGACCCGATAACCAACGAACAAACAAAGCGCCATACAAACACCCGGTCAAAACCTGATATGGTCGCAAGCGCACACCGAAACTCTCCGGCAAGAGTGAAAATGTTTCCAATGGGAGTAAAATCAATAACATCACAAATGCCCATACCGGTCGATACAACGCGAACAAAAAGATTACCACTATGAGGAAACCACTCTCTGCGATATTCATTGACGGCAAAACTCCTGAATATTTGAAAAGCAGTGCCACTACGAAAAGTGTCATCCCGCCAATGCCCAAAAACCAATCTTGCTTTTTCATAAAGTAGAAAAAATATCTTGCACGAATGATGCCCATGAAAATTGCTGCGAACGCTCCAATCCCCGCTCCGCCAATGCCACCCTCTCCTCCGGATGTGAGAGCAGCCAATCGATCTGCTGGGCGATATCATTGCTATCGTTCGGATCACAATACCGCACAGTGTCTCCTCCGACTTCCGGCAAGGACGCAGCACTCGAACACACTACCGCCGTCCGCTGGCACATCGCTTCGAGCACCGGCATCCCAAACCCTTCATACAAAGAGGGATACACGAACAATACCGCGCTCGAATAGATTGCTGGCAAATCAGCCTGTGACACGAACCCAAGTAGTCTTACTTCCTGTTCTACATCCAATTCTCGAATACGCCGTTCGATATCGATTACGAGTGGCGCTAACTGTGGTTGAGGTCGACCCGAAAGCACCAGCTTTGGCAAGTCGACTGACTTCCCTGCCAATATATACTGATCTTTCAATTGTTTATATGCATGCAAAAGTGTTTCAGTATTCTTGCGGACTTCGAATCCTCCTCCATGATAAATATATCCCGACTGCAAATCATAGTTATGCAGTATTTGTTGCTGTTCCGCTGCGCTTGGGATAACACGAAAAATATCATCCACGGCAATCAGACTACTCTTCACTTTCTCAGCATTGACACCGACAGAGCGTATGACATCTTGCCGACTGCACTCCGATACCGTCACGATGTTCGTCGCTTTTCTTATAGCTCGCTCAGTGAGCCACCATGTCAATTTTTTGCGAGCATTATTGAGATATTCGGGAAAGAGTTTTGGGATAATATCGTGCACGATCATCGTGTGGTGGATCGAAGGTGGGAGTATCGTAGTGGATTGATAGAGACTAATAAACGCATCACACTGATCCTGTTCAACCACTCTCGGCAAGAGATATTTCTCCCACCACACCTTGCGGATGAGGTCATCCCGTCGCCAATGTGGAAGCATGGGTTTTACGGTAATATCCGCCCGACTCAACCACGAAAAATGCCCCTGAAAGGCCTCTTCGGTATAGATAATATATTCATCACCTGGGCGCACCAGCAAATGACGGAGGACATGCTCCGATACCTGACCAACCCCAACTCCGGGTCGGCGCAAAAAAGCTCCATTGATACCAATCCGCATAAAGCACGCTCCTCAAGAATAATATCTTCAGTATAGCACACGCAATGTACAAAAAAACACCATTTCTCAAAGGTGTTTTTTTGTATAAGTTGTGTGGGTCGTACTGGATTCGAACCAGTGACCGTTTGCTTAAAAGGCAACTGCTCTACCGACTGAGCTAACGACCCAAAAAATACCCAAACAAAAACAGAAAACTATACTTTTCCGCATAGAAACAGTGTACCATATACCAGGCAATCGTCAAATCAGAACTGATCCGACTCTTATTTTCGCACCAAGACATCCTTCCCGACATAAGGCCGCAGGACTTCGGGGACTATCACGCTGCCGTCGGCTTGCTGGTAATTTTCGAGGATGGCGATGAGGATGCGGGGTGTTGGAAGTGCCGTATTGTTGAGCATATACACGAATTCCCGTTTGCTGGTTTTTGCATCGGTATACTTCACATTCAATCGGCGCGACTGCCAATCGAGGAAGTTCGAAGCCGATCCGGTCTCGCCCCAACGGTTCAATCCCGGGAGCCAGGCTTCGATATCGAAGGCACGATACTTCCCCGCCGACATATCGCCCGTGCAGATCTGTATCTGACGATAAGGCAATCCGAGTTCCTGGTGCATCTCAGCCGAGATGGCTTTCATTTCTTCTTGGAGCTGGGTCGATACATCCGTATCTGCTTCCGCCAATACCACTTGTTCGATCTTCATAAACTCGTGCACACGATACATCCCCTTCGTGTCTTTGCCATAGGTACCAATCTCGCTCCGGTAACACTGACTGAAACCACACATCTTGAGTGGTAATTGTTTGCCTTCGAGTGTCTCACCCGAATAGTAGGCGAGGAGTGACGGCTCGGCTGTCCCTACGAGGAACTTTTTCTCGCGACTCAATCCCCCGTCCGCTTCTTCATCGCTCGAGGCTACTTGATAAATATTATCCACGCCGCTGTTGTACTCCTCACCCTGAAAATATCCACTGCCAAACAAAGCGAATCCGCGGATCATCGTCGGTGGGATCATCGGCATATACCCCTTCTCGATCATTTTTTTCAAACCGTACTGCATCAATCCCATCGCCAACAACACACCTTCGTTCTTGAGATAATACCCACGATACCCAGCTACTTTGGCGCCGCGCTCGAGGTCGAGAATGTCCAGATCCTTGCCGAGTTCGATATGCGTCTTGGGCGTGAAATCAAACTTCGGAATCGTACCCCATTTGGTCACCTCAACATTTTCATCCTCGCTTTTCCCGACCGGAGTGTCCGCGCTCGGCACCGTCGGCACCAAGACCATCAACCGATCATATTCCTTTTTAATCCCGGCATATTCCGGCTCCTTCACTTCCAACGCTGACTTGATCTCCTTGCCCTTGGCGATATATTCCGCACGCTCGGCGGCATCCTTGGCGCTACTCACCATCGCATTCAGATCATTCTTGAGCGACTGCAATTCCTCGATCTCTTGCAAGAGTTTCACCCGCTCCTTATCGATCGAAAGTAATTGATCGATATCAACAACGAGTCGTTTGTTGATGACGGCTTGTTTCACTTCAGCAGTATGTTTTCTAATATATTGAATGTCCAGCATAAAAAATTATTCAAGACTTATGCGTTTAAAAAATTCACACCGGTTTTTGAAGAATGTTTCCTTTGCAGCCGTTGATGATGCTTACCACAGGCAAAAAGGGAATATTTTTCAAAAACCGGTTTAAACGAAACGCTTAAGTCTTACAGTTATTAAAATCGTGCATCCTCATCGATTACCAATTTCTTCTTGATACTCCGGGCACCGCGGCGTTCGAGTGTCGTCAGGCGATCCTTCTCATGGGTCAGTTGTCGTTCCAATTCATCAACCACCAAATCCGCCGAACCCTCCACGCTCTCCGATACCTCATCAGCTCGATACAATTTTCCCTCGACATCAATCATCACTTCCACGCGATACAAACCTTTCTTGTCTTGATCGACTTCGATTTCAAAAAGTGCGGTTTCACTCACCAACTTTTCCAAGCGACCCAACCGCTTCTCAATATACGCCCGTGAAACACTGGTTAATTCCATCCCCTTGGCCAAAAAATTCATATTCATAGGCTTGGTTTTATCGGATTATTTCACTTCCAGCATATCACTTTTTTGAAATTTTTCAAAATACACCCATCCAAACAAAAACCTGCTTTTAAAGGCGAGGTTTTTGAAAAATAGCTCTATTTTAGTGTTATTTTTTTGTCGGGCAGGGCGCAAACTCGCAATTTGGTCCAGTTCGAGCGACGGCACCGCCATTCGGACACTGCTTCATTTCCTGCGTGCACATTCTTCCGCTGGGTTCGGTATAAGGACCATCCGGCAGAGGTTCCGGTATCAGTCCAGGGTCACTTCCCGAGCAAGGAGTAAACTCGCAATTTGGTCCAGAGCGACCCACATACGAACCATCAGGACAAAGTTTTGCTTCTTTTGTACACATTATTTGATCTGGTAGTAATGGTGTTGGCCCAAGAATAGTATCATCGCCACTATTTCCATTAAACTGCACACTCTCCCTTCCTAAGAAGAAAGCGATCCCGATTAACAGAAAGACTATGAGAACCGCCATCGTTGCAAGAGAAGCCGTCATCAATTTTTCTTTTTCCATACGAAGTGAGCTAAAAAAATTATCTAAAGGAATACCTCCACTATACACCCGGAGCTCGGTTTTCAAAACCCCACGAGTTGTGCCTCCTCTTTCAGTTGGACATTGAGCTGGGTGCGGACTTTCTGTTTGATGAGGCTCGAAAGGATAATGATATCTTCCGCTGTGGCAGCACCGGTATTGACGATATAGTTGGGATGGATTTCGCTCACCATCGCACCGCTGATTTTTTTGCCACGCAATCCGACCTGGTCGATCAGCCAGCCGGCCGGCACCTTATCATCGCGCAACTTGATGCCTGTATCGGTTTCGAATTCCTTACGGAGTACCGCGTCAGTCACGACCGGATTCACAAAGAACGACCCAGCGCTCCAGGCGTTCTGCGGATGTTTCGCTTCCCGCTTAGCGATCGTCTCATCAGTGATTTTTTGCAATTCCTCTGCATCACCCAATTCCAAACCGATACCTACACCAAAGATTGCCCACTCGGGATGCTGTTTAAAAAAACTATCCCGATAGGAAAATTGACATTCCTGATGCGTAAAAACTTTGGTTTCAAATGTATCCCGATTAAATGCCATCACACTTATTATATGCGTACCAATGTCTGTCCCGAAGGCTCCCGCATTGCCCCGCACCGCACCGCCAATCAAGCCAGGAATACCCGCCAGATTTTCTAGCCCCTTCAATCCGCGACTCACGGCAAATGCTACGACCGAAAGCAACGTCGCTCCGGCGCCCACAGCAATCATTTGCCCATCACCTGTCACATCTTCATTTTCCACTTTGATCACAACACCCTTGAAACCGGTATCCGCGACCAAAATATTACTGCCGCCACCCAAAATAAAAACGGGAAGATTTTCGGTTTTCGCAAAAGTGAGCGCTTCGATCGCCTCCTCGATGGACTTCACTCGGACGAAATATCGCGCTGGTCCACCGATATGAAACGAAGTGAACGGTGCCAATAAAATGTTCTCTTCGAATGTAATCATACAAAAAAATTAAATATCCTCGGCGACACGCGGAATGAATTTGCGATATGAAAACATACTCACAATAAAAGCACCTCCCACCGTCAACAGAAACACCGTCGTCTTCCAGGGATCGGCGAAGTGATTGTTGATGAGCGCCTCCTTGGTGAAGTGGATAATAAACGCCATCGGGTTGATAAGGAGAAGCTGTTGCACATTGGCAGGCATCATCTGCAGCGGATACACGATCGGCGTCGCATAAAAGAGGATCTGCACCAACACTTCCCAGATCATCGCGAGATCACGAAACTTCACATACAGAGGCGCGGTCAGGAAAGCGAAAGACACGACGAGAATATAGATGATGATCGAGAAAACGAAGAAAAGAAGAATAGAAGGCGCACTCGGAATGAAACCCTTATAGATGAAAAATCCGATGATAATAAGCAAGTTCATCGAGTAGATGAGGGCAGAGTTGAGCGTCGAGGCAAGGATGATCGTCCACCGTGGTACATAGATCTTCGTCACGAGCTGCGATTTGGAGAGGAGTGATGACATCCCTGCGTTCGTCCCCTCCGCGAAGAAGTTGAACATCATGATCGCTGTGAGGAGTTGGAGCGAATAGTATTCAGCGCCGGGAATATTGCGCGGATTGAAGATGCTCGAGAACACGAAATTGAGCACGAGAAACATAAGTAGAGGCTTAAGCAAAGCCCACACATATCCCAGCACGGACCCCTGATACCGGAGTTTGAAATCCGTCTTGGCCAGCATCCACACTAATTCCCGATAATTCTCATGCTTCCGCATATCTTGATTTATTGTATCTTATAGTACTCCCGATACCACGCGATAAAATTGGCTATGCCCTCATCGATGCGGGTGTGTGGCTCCCAACCCATCGCTCGCAAGTGACTGATATCCGCCACGGTACTCGGCACATCACCCGGCTGAATCGGCATCAACTTGCGCTCCGATTTTTTCCCGATTTTTTCTTCGATCACATCGATAAAACGCGTAAGTGTCTCCTCGCGATCACCACCGATATTCATCACTGCGTAAGGTAAGTTCGCATCCAAGGTTGTGAGAATACCCGAAACGATATCGTCAATATACGTGAAATTCCGCGTCATCTTGCCATAATTATACACCTCGATTGGCTCTCCGGCAACGATTTTTTGCGTGAATCCAAAGAGAGCCATATCGGGTCGCCCCCACGGACCATACACGGTGAAAAATCGCAACCCAGTCGTCGGCAACTGATAGATATGGCTGTACGTATGCGCGATGAGTTCACAACACTTCTTGGTCGCGGCATAGGGCGAGATCGGCGTATCGACCGAGTCACTTTCAGCAAACGGCAACTTAGTATTATTTCCGTAAACAGACGATGACGAAGCGTAGACAAAATTTTTGATGGAGTGCTTCACCGCCTGATCGAGCAAGATCATCGTGCCACGGACATTCACCTCTTCGTACAGCAAGGGATCCTTGAGCGAATTGCGTACACCAGCCATCGCGGCGAGGTGCACCACTTTGTCGAACTGTTCCTCGGCAAACAATTTCGCCATCGCGCTCTCGTCCCGAATATCTGCTTCAACTACTTTGGGAGCATACCCCTTCAACAGCATTGCTACCCGATCACGCTTCAGCTGTGGATCATAGTAATCATTGAAATTATCGACAATCACTACCTCGTCACCCCGATCGATCAATTGCTTCGTGAGTGCCGACCCGATGAAACCCGCACCACCCGTCACTAAGATTTTCATATGAGTTTATTCAATTTTTACCGCACCTTGACGCAAGACTCGCACTTCGTCACCCTCCAATGATACCACGGTCGAGGGTTTACTCTCCAGTCGCCCGGCATCAACCACAAAGTCCACATCATCACCAAAATAGTTGAAGGCATCAGTAATCGTCGCGGCTGGCGGCAACCCCTCTGGATTGACACTCGACGATACGACCGGCCCGGTCGCATGGAGAAATTCCCGCACTGCCGCATCGTCCGGCACCCGGAAAGCCAAAGACTGTTTCCCTCGATGCAGATAGGCCAGGCGCTCCGAAGCGCACGGCAATACCACACTCACCCGCCCCGGCCAGAGTCGTGCGAGTTGTTCCTCTTGCCATAGTGTCAGAGTAATCTCAAATCGCTCCAAGTCAGACGCATCAGCAATGAGAATGATGAACGGTTTGCCGGTATCTCGACCGCGCAACCGGTAGAGCCGCTCGATACTCTCCGGAAAGTCCACCGAGGCGGCCAAACCGTAAATCGTATCCGTCGGCATCACGCCGATTTCCCCTGCCCGCACGGCATCGACATGTTCTTGTGTAAACATACTTCCAAACATATTTCTTCGTCTCTTTAAAATTTCCTCTTAATCATAACAAAATTCCACATTTTCCGCACGTTTTTATACATCAGAAAACTTTTTCGACAGAACTAGCTTTAGACCAAAAAACACGCTATACTGTTATCAAGAATATGTCGAAAAATACTGTCATTACCATCATTTTTGTTCTCGGGCTACTTCTCATTAGTCTGGCAGTTTTTGTTTTGTTAAGACAAACAAAACCGTCCTCTCAAATTCTCAACTCAGGGAAAATCCAAGTAGTGGCCAGCTTGTATCCACTCTCCTTCTTCGCTCAGCAAATCGGTGGCGATAAAGCACATGTGACCAATATAGTGCCAGCCGGTGCCGAACCGCACGACTACGAACCAACCGCGCAGGATATGGCCACGATGGAAAATAGCCAACTCATCATCCTCAATGGGAGCAACCTCGAGGGTTGGGGCGACACTATCAAACAAAATATCGACCCCGGAAAAACAACCATCATCACTGTGAGCGACGGCCTCGCTACTCAACAGGTAACAGAAAACGGTCAGACCGGCATCGACCCCCATATCTGGCTCGCCCCACCATTGGCAGAGAAAATCGTCGCGAAGCTCGTGCAGGGATTTGAACAAGCTGACCCCGCTAATGCAGTGTATTATCAGACGAACGCCGATATTCTAAAATCAAAACTAAATGATTTAGATAGAGCCTATAAACAAGGGTTGAGTAATTGTAAAGAAAAAAACATCATTACTTCGCACATGGCATTTAGCTACCTCGCCACAACTTACGGATTAAATCAGGTCGCCATCGCCGGACTCTCCCCCGATGCCGAACCATCACCGCAGCAACTGGCCGGCATCGTACAATTCGCCAAAGCCAACTCGGTGAAATATATCTTCTTCGAGAGCCTCGCCAGCCCCAAGCTCGCCCAAACGATCGCGACTGAAATTGGCGCACAAACACTCGTACTCAATCCGCTCGAAGGACTCAGCGATACCGAACTCGCCCAAGGGGAAAATTATCTGACCGTCATGCAAAACAACCTCTCTAATTTACAAACAGCACTACAATGCGCCAAATAGACCACACACAAAACATCATCGAGATCGAAAATGTCTCCTTCTCGTACAATGACAACGGAGATGTCTTGAAAGACATAACGCTCGCAATCCATCAGGGCGATTATATCGGACTCATCGGCCCAAATGGAGCGGGCAAAACGACCCTACTCAAAATAATGCTCAATCTCCTCACGCCAAAAACCGGCAGCGTAAAATTATTTGAGCAGGATCTTCGAGAATTCAAGGATTGGCAAAAAATAGGCTATGTCCCCCAAAAAGCCGTCCATTTTGATGCCAACTTTCCCGCCAGTGTCTTCGAAGTCGTACTGATGGGTCGCTACTCAAATCAAAAACTTTTCCAACGAACCACACGAGATGATAAGGAAGCAGTACGGGACGCGCTCGAAAAAGTCGGGTTATGGAAACAGAAAGACCGACTCATCGGTGATCTCTCCGGCGGGCAACAACAACGAGTTTTCATCGCTCGAGCACTGGTCAACCAACCGGAAATCATCTTTTTGGATGAACCGACAACCGGTGTAGATCAAGAAACTCAAAACGAGTTTTATACACTCCTCCGAAAGCTCAATGAAGAATTAGATCTCACACTCGTGCTCGTGTCCCACGATATCGAACGGGTAGTCCGAGAAGTGATGCATATCGTCTGTGTCAATATAACCCTCGTCTGCCACACTTCGCCCGAGGATTATCTCGCGGAGAGCACACCCTCCAATGTTCGTGGCAAAGATGTCCACATCCTCCATCATCATTATCACAAATAAATGCTCGAAAATATCTTCCAATACGGTTTCATCATACGAGGGCTGGAGGCCGGCATCGTGATCGCCCTCATCGCACCGCTCATCGGCATCTTCCTCGTGCTGAGACGCTATTCGCTCATCGCGGATACGCTCGCCCATGTATCGCTGGCAGGGATTGCGATTGGCCTCTTCCTTGGAATCAATCCCGTATTGACGGCACTCGTCACGGCGGTGCTCGCGTCACTCGGCATCGAACGACTCCGCACCTCCAAACGAGTCTACGGCGAATCAGCCTTGGCGCTCTTCCTCTCCGGCAGCCTCGCGCTCGCTGTGGTCATCCTCAGCCTCGCTCACGGATTCAACTCAAACCTCTTCAATTATCTCTTCGGCAGCATCGTGACCGTGACGGCCAGTGATGTGCGTATTATTTCAATTTTAGCCATTATCGTAGCGCTGATAGTAGCATTTTTTTACAAACAACTCGTGTATATCTCCTTCGACGAAGAAGCGGCCACAGTCAGCGGTGTCTCGACTCGACTCGTCAATACCATCCTCATCGTGCTCACCGCACTCACCGTCGCCCTCGCCATCCCCATCGTCGGCGTACTCCTCATCGCAGCGCTCATCGTCATCCCGGTCATCACGGCGCTTCAACTCAAAAAGAATTTCTTGCAAACCATCATTTACGCGGAAATCGTTTCACTCTTCTCTGTCGTCTCGGGCATCTTCGCCTCGTTCTACTTCAATCTCTCCACCGGCGGTACCATCGTCCTCATTATGCTAGCGATTTTCGCAGGAGTTTTCGCTCTCAAGCAGAAATAATCTTGCTTTTCAAAAAAGCATAGTATTCCTCGTTGTGAGCGTTAGTGGTAGTGTATTTGGTCACAGCTTTTTCGTGCGCCCGTTCACCCATTTGCGATCGTAAATTTTTGTCTTCTATTAAACGCGAGAGTTTCTCTTTCCATTCGTCGCTCTTCATAGCGACAAAACCATCCACCCCATCCTCGATCGCCCGTCGGAACGGATCGGTCGCACTGGCCACCGTCGGCACGCCGAGGTATCCGGCTTCAAAAAACTTCAACTCCGACTTCGACTCGCAAAAGGGATTGCCGACTTCGAGCGGCGCGACATTGATATCGATATGCGCGACATTGGCGAAGTGTTCTGCTCGAGGGACATAGGCAACTTGAATTATTCTCTTCTCTTGAGACGCAAGATCTTGCGTCTCTACTCCTGATACACTTTTGTTTAATGCCAGTAAACGCTCATCCAGCACCAGTGGCCCGGCGACGAACAATCGCAACTGCGGGTATTTTTGAAACAGCTCCAATAACACGTCCGTCACTACGGCAAAGTCTTTATCATGCCCCTTGGCACCACTGAAGTAACCGATGATCACATCGTTTTCCGATTCTGTAGAGATGCAAGATCTTGCGTCTCTACCCGCCGCACCCTTGGTTGCAGCCAAAATCTCATCCATCGTCTGCACATCTTCTTGCGACAATTTATTTGGCACGACGAAAACTGTTTTATTCTGTTCTCGTAATTTCTCAGCGAGAAAATCCGTACTCGTCGTGGCCACTTCCACATACGGATCGGCGAGGATTTCCGCGCCGACACCTCCGGCATACTGCTTACGTTCAAAGGTATTCATCTTGCGGAAGTGATCCATATCCTTCTGATATTTCGCGTCAAATACCAAATCGTCTGTTTCAAAAATAATCGTCTTGTGTTGCGCTTTGATTTTTTCTATGAGTTTGGCGACGCTCGGCGTATACATCACCCGATGAAAAATAAATATCGAAAACTTGTCCGCGTACCCTGAGAGGAACGGGTTATCCTGCACGGTGATCGAGCACCGCAAACCCGCCTGCAATCGCAGCTCCTCTACCACATGCCAGGAGCGATACCGCGCGCTGTCACCCAGTCCGCCCGTGATGAAGAGTACATCGCCCGAACCGACATGGTGAAACAAATTAAAAAACGATTTCGTGATACGCGTCCCACCCCGCCACAAACCCTCCTCCTTGAGAGCTGACCATGCCTTACCAAGTTTTATGAGCCACAGATCCATAGGTTAAAATATCATTCTTTTAAAAATCAAAGGTATCTTCCTCCTTCGCACCAAGCGCCCTCATCCGTTTTTGAATATCGGGAGGGAAATCCTTTAATATAAGACACAATTTCTTATCATTCTGACGGTGAGTTTCTATGAAATTACGACATTGTTCCACTCCGAAAGATTGATCAATGACTGCTGTCATATCACCAGACAGCGCGGTATTGTTTTTAACTTCAGATGTTTCGGAAAGACCGTATAAAAGAAAAGTTGCTTCCTTTAAAAGTTTTTTATATTTTTCCGTTTGGTTCTTTGTATCATCAGATTCTGAAGATTCCTGCTGTTCATTGAGTCGAATAGATTGCTCCAAATAATCAATTTTTCCTCGAACCCTTTCGATAATTTTTTCAAAATTCCGTTCATTCCCAATCAAATCATGCAAAGAATAATTGAGTGCTGAAAAAGTATCGGGGTTCATAACATTAACCCCAACAGAATACGCCTCCAAATATTCTCGAACTCCTCTAGTAGCCAGCACGCCTTGTTCCACTGCCTCCCGAACCATCCCCAGCCGTTCCTCAGCACTCTTTTGTATTCCAAAATCCAATACACTATCGAGAGAGACTTCCTGCCCACCATTTTTCATATCCAAAATCTTTCCCTCTCTTATACCATACACTGGGATACCGAATTCAATCGACAGTCTCTCTAGCTCTGCGCCGATAGAGGCGATACGCTCGGGAGATATCTTCAACGCCTCATGATCAAGATTGATTGCTAACGCGGCGATTTCCGGATTTTCCACAATAAGCTCATTGTAAGGAGCTTCTTCATTTATTCCATATTCTTCCTCTGATGTAGTCCGAGTGATTGCCGCATCCAAACGCTTCCCAAAATTCTCATGTACCACGCTCGATTTGAGTGTTTGGTCATATTCCGCCTGCTTGGCAAAGACATTCTGAACTTGTGTCATCCCATCTCCACTATAGGCGCTCATAATACGGCCACCCTTCAATAGGACACCTGCAGGGTATAGTGTCCCGCTTTCCTCCGGTTTTGAAGAATCCAATCGCTTGGTAGAAACAGAAATAGTTGGGTCAAGTCCTATAAGCAGCTTCATCCTCGTCTCATTATCCAAACGATCAGCGTCTACCATTTGATTATTCTCAAAAACGCCAAGAGCTCTATAACCTTCAAAGGACATAGCATGGAAAAACACGAGATTCCTTTCGCGGGAAACTTTTTCTACATCTCGCAAGTCATCCTCACTCTCGTAGATATTTTTTATTTCTTCCTGCTCCTTATAAAAACTTGTCAATTCACTCCGTGATTCCCGCAACAGCGTATCTTCAACAACGACTTCCTCCGCTGACGCCAGTATCTGCTTTTCTTTTGCCATCTCTTCATTCACCTGTTGACGCAATGCATCGTAGGTCTCCCATTCCTTTTTCGTTTTTTGTGAAGTGAAATCAAGAACCTTTCCGAAAACCTCGAACTTCCGCCTACTCATCACTGCATCAAGCTCGTCTAATTTCTCATGAACCTCCGCAGCCTCAACCCTAAGAACCTCGAGTTTTGCTTCCGCTTCCTCCCTTTTTGGTTGCCGTTCTTCATTTATTTGCTTCGCCGTATTCTCCTGCTTAAAATATTTCACCCGCATACCTTGAATCTTCTCGGCAAGCAGCGACCGCTCTCGGGGAGAATAAGTCTTGCTGAATTCTTTCGCATCTTCCATTTCATTCACCCTCGGCGCATCACCGACTATACTCTGATGCAGTTCCTGCTTGACCTCATCACTCAATGGTCCAAGTTTCGCCTCCATCTCGGTAACAGTTGAATCATACTCGGCCTCCAATGCCTCATAATCAACCGCTGGTGTCGGCTGCTCGACCGGAGATTCCAGATGAATATCTTCCTGCGAACGAAGCGGGGTCTGTCTTTCAGTTTTCATTTGTTCTGGTGTGGGCGATGCAGGTTTTTCAAAATCCATACTATTTTATTTATTTTCTCTTCAACACTTGTTTATAAATCCCCTCCAGTTTTTTTGCCGAGGCATCCCAACTGAACAGTTCGGCGCGCCGGTGATTGATCAGCCCCTTCTCCTCCCGTGCTTTTGGGTCGCGCACCAATCGGATGATCGCATCTGCCAAACTCTCGGCCGTCACTTCGCTCGCGTACTCCGCACCACCTGCCAGATATTCCCGATTGTTCGTCGTCTCGAAGCATACAATCGGCAACCCGGCGCCCATATATTGTAGCGTCTTGCCACTCGCCTGATGTGTCCCGGTGTCCTTGGGATCAACGCCGATATCACTCGCCCACAAGAGTGTCGGCAAATTGAAATACAACAAAGGACTGATAATCGTTGAGGATTGTTTCCACACCTGCGCGTCAAGGAGTGATCGAATCATATCCAACGGAAATCCCGCGATGACGAAATGGACTTCAGGGCAGGCTTCATATACCCGCGAAAAAGCATCTACCATATGTTGGATGCCCTTGTTGGGGATGAACGCGCCGGTATACGCGACGATGACTTTCTCCCGTGGAATATTGAAGCGTTTCCGCGCCTCGCCCTTCATCGGCAAACTCCGATAATAGGCGAGATTCACCCCATCGAGAATCGTCTCCGTCGTGGCTGACGGCCGATGAGCGCTCACTTCGAGTGTGTTCTCCCATGAGCTCGTCACCGCGATATCGCCACGATTGTCGAGCCACCATTCGAGCCGATTGAATATCGCCCGCAGCCAATTCCCTCGCAGATACGCATGCGATACCATCTCCTTGGTCAAACTCCCATGCATATCCGTCACGAGTTTCATCTTACGCCAAAACAATGCCTTCTGCACGATCCACCCAATCAGCGCACCCTCGTGCAGGTGAGCGTGAATGATATCGGGGTGTTCTGTTCGCGCGAGGAAAAACACCTTGCGGATCAACATAATATCAAGGATGATCTTCTGCCAGTCAGGGCCGGCTTCGAGTTTTTTGTACCAAAACACCCACCGGCGAATCCGGCGAACATCAATATCCGTGTGCACCTGCGGCGGGATATCACGCCCGATATGGTAAGTGCCTATGATAAGAGTATGTCCCAATCGCTCCAAAGCCAAAGCCTCCTCGAGTATTCGGATATGCGTTCCCCGATCAGAAAAAAACGGGGTCGGTGCGACAACAAGTATTTTCATGGTTTCAATTTATGGCGGCTTTCCCTCCCCACTCTGTCTTCTTTCATTCTACCACGCCAAAAACTCCCCGTGAAGCGGGTATTTTATCATACTAACAGCGCAATGACGACTATCTCTTTTTTTGGTATACTGAAAGCAATGCCCGTAATACTTTGAGCCTTACGCGTTTGTCTCCACATTCAGTTTCCGGAAAAAACGAATCTTCCTTGTTTTCAATTTTCGTCACCAGCCTCGCCGGCGGGTGGTTGATTTGGTGGTGGCTTCTCTTTGTCCTCGCCAGTGTCGGACACTTCTCATCGTCCCTCGTCTTGCTCTCCCTACTCATTGCACTCGGCACGAGCAGTTACATCGGCCTTCGTTTCATTCACAAGCGGCATCTCGCGCTGCATCTCATTTCAAAAAAAACTCTCTGGGTTACCATCCTGCTCTTCGCTGGCACACTCGCCTTTCTCATCTGCGTACTCTCACCACTCCTCGCGAGTCCTACTGTCTTCTCCGGACGCGATCAGGGCTCCTACAGTCTCGCCGCCATCCAACTCGCCCACACAGGGAAAATCCCCTTCGATTCACATTCTATCCAAGCGTTCTTCCATCTCAACGGCGTCGGCAAGGCACTTAATTTCCCAGGATTCGCCTATGATGCCGCCGGCAGTCTGGTGCCTCAATTCCCGCTCGGTACGATCGTGTGGTACGCCGGATTCGTATCTCTATTTGGCTTGGCTGGTCTGTATATCGCCAATGTCGTAAGTGCCACCCTCTCTATTCTCTTTTTCTTTTTCCTCCTCAAACTTTTTCTACCATTTCGCTGGAGTGTCTTCGGCGCAGGGTTGTTCCTCATCTCTTTCCCGCTCCTCTGGTTCGGACGATTCACCCTCAGTGAAACCTTTGCGCTCCCACTCTTCCTCTTCCTGTGCCTCCAAGCCATCCAGTTTCTCGCTCGGCCATCACGAATACAATGCACACTTGCACTCCTCACCGCACTCACCCTGGCCATCACTCGCATCGAAGGCTGGGCGATATTCGCGATGCTCCTTCTTCTTTTTGCATTCACCCCTTCCGTTCGTCACTGGTTCACCGAGAAATTCTCACGACCAACCGTCACGCTTACGGTCACCTTTATCACCCTCGTCATTCTGTGGGATATCATGCTCAATCTTCCGTTCTTCCGCTCGATAGCCAGCACGCTCTGGCACCAATGGAACGAACCAACAACAGCAGCACTATCCTCCTCATCATCGTTTTTCCCATCGCTCCAGGCACTCTGGCAAACACTCTGGCTCTATCAACTCGTCCCGGTATTCGTTATGGGTGACTTGAGCGTCCTCCTTCTCATCAAAAAACGCGCTTGGATCACTCTCGTGCCTTTGCTTCTCGCACTTCCCACTCTGATATATCTTTTCAACCCGCATATTTCTGATGACCATCCGTGGATGTTACGCCGATTCGTTTTCACACTCTGGCCGGTGTTTCTTTTTCTCACACTGCTCGGTATCGCGGAGTTACACTCGTTTTTTCAACGCCATCATCCACACCGCCATTTCTCGCGCCTCTTCGCTCCGTTCATCCTCAGCATACTCACACTTTCTTTTCTTACGGTCACTCTCTATTTCCTCCCCGCCACTGAAAACCCATCTCTCCTGACAGGCACAGCTCCCCTTGCTTCACAGTTTACCGATCGAGACCTCATCCTTGTCGATCGACTCGCTTCAGGCAACCCCTACGCCATCCTCGCTGGTCCGCTCCACAGCATCTACGGCATCCAGGCGGTCTATTTTTTCAATCCGTCCGACCTGCTTCGGCTCGATACACGCGCCTTTGATCATATTTATATTCTTGCTGGTACTGAGCAAGCCACCCGGTACACTGATTTTTTCAAAGATTCGCTCACACCAGTGAATTCATATTCTCTCGAAACCGCCACATTTTCACAGGACACGACGCCTTTCGCCTTCCCTTCTTTCCAATCAGCTCTCGTCAGTGGTATTCTCTTTGAATATCATGCTCCATCACTTTAAATTTTCCAGCCTCAATACTTATGAATAATCCTTCATCTATAACTCTTTCTAAACCCTGGCGTCGCCGTATTTTCGTTGCGCGGACAGTGATTTTTTTCGCTGGCCTTGCTATTGCGGTTTGGGGCATCATTCGTCTCCTCTTTCCGATCTCAGCAATAGTGTTCAATTTCAACAAACCGACGAGTCCCACCAACACCTTCACCACGCCTCGCACTGACACTGGTATCAGTCTCGCCAACGGGCAACTTGGAAACACACAAACCCTCATCACCACAATGAGCCATTCAGGAGACTTTTCCAACGCGCATATTTCATTCACGCCGAGTAAAAAAAGTACCCCTCTCACTGGCACTACTGCCACACTCCGCCGTTCTTATATTAGTTTTTTCCTCCCCATCGCCTCAGAACCCGCTCGTTTTCCCTTCGGCACACTGCTCGTCTCTGACAACCGCTATGCTCTCATCGACACCGTCGGTCAACGCATCGACTTCGACTCGATCAAAACTGTCAAGACCCTCGGCTACGACCCGACCGCATTTATCTCTCTTCCCGGCGAAGAATTCACGAGCATTCCTCAGTCCACTGTCTGGAAAAATATTTCCGGGTATCCGGCTGGTACAGTATTTACCATCGACGATGCTTACTACCAACTCCAGGATACTTCCAACACCGATACCATGCCCAAGCTCGTCCGGTTCGTAAGCGAAAACGCCTTTCTTTCCTTCTATGAAAAAAATCAAGCTATCCGAAAAACCGCTGATTTCTTGAAAGATTTTTCTACCGATAGCCCGTGGCTTGGCTTTGCGAGTGACACATTGCTCGGATTCGCCGATGGAGTTTTCGTCATTGACAATGGCACGCTCCACCCGATCAGCGATCCCGCTTCATTTACCTCACTCGGTTTCGATTGGAACAAAGTCGTCCCCGCCTCCGAAGAAGACCTCGGCATCTACGCACAAGGAAAGCTCGTGCAAGCCAGCAGCCCTCAACCAGTCGGAGCGATTTTCGTTGACCGCGATACCGATGATGCTTTCGTCATCTCGGCGGAGCAACAACTCCAACGTATTCCAACCAAAACCCTGCGCACGCTGCTCGCTCGTCACACCACACCTATCATCACTTCTTCCCAGGCCGCCGGACGATTCACCTCGTGCACTGTCCAACCGCATGGTTTCTTTTTCAACCGGACATACAGCTGCGATGCCGATCTCGAACGCTTTGCCTCGCTTCCAGGCAATGCCTACGAATTAACCGTGCGCACATCCAGCACTGGCACCACTCTCAATATGCTTGAAGCCGACTTCTCGACCGCACTTCAATATAGCAATCTTCGCGATACGCTCTCGATTATCAAACAACAAATTCTCAAGCGCTATGTACAATAATCTCTCCTCCCGATTTCAACTACTCCTACGAGAACCTTCCTTCGGATTCCTGCTTTTTGCCATTCTCCGCGACACCCTCGTCTGGGTCACGCTCGGTGTCGCCGCACTCTTCTCACTCGAAACACTCATCCCGTCGATGATCTCACCGCGTTTCAATCTCGCCTATCCCATCATCATTCAAGTCATTCTCTTCCTCGGGCTAGCCTGGACGACCAAATATTTCCACCTTCAATTCCCGCCGACCCCGATCTGGAACCGTATCATCACGATTATCGGACTCGTCTGGTTCATTGCCATACTCCTGCTCAGCCTTCTTGGACTTTCGCTCTTGTCGAAGATCAGTATCTTTTTACTTGTATTCATCATTCTCTGGCTCATCTGGAGAGAATACCTCTCGCCTGAGAAAAAGTAACCAAGACAAAATAAAAAACGGCATACACATTTGTTTTGTGTCGCCGTTCTTTTTTTGCGCATCCCTGCGCGAGTTGTCCTTTTTTTTGACTTTCTAGCGATGCCATCCTCCACGGCCACCGTCATGGTATCCGCCATAACCGCCATGGTAACCACCATCATGGTGTCCACCATAGTTGTTGCCACCATAATAGCCACCACCACCATAGTTGTTGCCACCATAATAGCCACCACCACGGTAGTTGTTACCGCCATAGTTACCATAGTAGCCACCTTGGGAGTATGGCGCATACCTGCCACCTCCGTATCCACCACCATAGTTGCCATAGCCGCCACGGTATCCGCCATAGGGCACCGCGCAGCTTGTTGTTACAAGCATTATTATAGCTAATGCCAGAACAAGCAAGATGACTGAACCACTCATAAAGCCACTTTGCCCTTTTTTAATAAAACTAAACTTTTTCATGACTCTCTCCTAACAAAAAACGAGAAAACTAAAAATTCTTTACTATTTTGAAAACTCTTTAAATATAGCACACTTCATTGGAAAAGTCAAGTCTACTCGTAGCGTAGAGCCTCCATTGGGCTTACTTTAGCGGCTTGGCGAGCCGGATAGGTACCAAAAATAATCCCGATAATCACCGCCACAGCACACGCCTCGAACACGGAAGAAAAAGTCAACAAAAATTGCCAATCATACCCCATCCCCTGAATGATGAGCGCCGCGATGAAAGTCAATATCACGCCAAGGATAATACCCATCACGCCACCCGACAACGAGAGGAATACCGCTTCCACGATGAATTGAAACTGAATATCACCATCGCGCGCGCCCAACGCTTTGCGGAGTCCCACCTCGCGTATCCGCTGCTTGAGCGCGATGAGCATAATGTTCATAATCCCGATCCCACCCACGAACAACGAGATCGATGCTACGAACACGAGGAAGTACCGCACCGCATCCGTCACCTGCGTGAGAATTTTCAGAGCATCGGCCGTATTGCGCACCGAGAAATCGTCCGACTGGTTCGATTTGATATTGTGCTCCTCCCTGATGATCCGCCGAATATTCTCAACGGTAGCAGGGATACTTTTTTCCTGATCCACTTTGAGACGCGCAAAATTAAGATAATCGATTCCCAGCAACAATTTCTGTGCTGTCAAAAGTGGTATGAACACCATCTGATCAGAATTAGAGAAGCCACCTGCCCCACGCGATGCCATCACACCGATCACGACCACGGTAATCTTGCCGAAACTCAACCGCTCACCGATCGGATTATTACCACCAAAAAGATCCTTCGCTCGTTCCGAACCCAACACGATCACCTTGGCCAGACCCTGATTTTCTTCAGAGGTGAAGAAGCGTCCCTTGGCTACAGTGATATTCTCAACACTCGCCATCTCTGCCGATACACCCTGATAGCTCACATTATAAGACTGACTTTCAAATTTAGCCGTGGCCGAACCGCTCACATAACCACTCCACTCCGCAACTGATGGAGTTTCGCGCGCCACTCGTTCCATATCACTCGCTTTGAGCGTCGTCGTCACCACACCAAACACCGATGCAGGCGGACCTTTTTCGTCCGACGCACCAGGTAAAACACCAATCAAGTTTGAACCGACATTGCGGATTTCTCCAAGGATAAGCTGCTGTGCCGACTCGCCTATCGAAAGCACGATCTGCACCGAAGCGATACCGATCACGATACCGAGGATGGTCAAAAAAGTCCGCGTCTTGGCCGCCAACAAATTCTTCCACGCCATTTGTACCAACCTGAAAAGGAAAAACATATTTCGTACTGATTACTCAATAGGACCGCTCAGGAGACGCGGGATAATTTCCTTCCGAAGCATAACATGCGGCGTCTTCGCGGTATTATTTTCCAAGTCATACTCAAATTCAGGGAAACATTGCCTCACCCATACGAGTGATTCGGCATCGCGAAAAACAAGTACATTACTTCCAATTTCAAGCCCTATAAGATTCAGAAAAGCACATTTATCAGTCGTATTCTCAAGAAAAGTTCGCACGTCTTTCAGTCGGTCATTGATAATCGGGAGTTCGTTCCAGACTTCGAGCTGAGCGATAAACAGAGAGTGTCCGTTCACGTCAAAGCGTTTGGAATCATCCCGCAGTGCCGATTGAAATTCCGACTCAATACCTCTCTGAACTTCGGAAAAATACCGATGTTCGAAGTCGTTGGGAGCGTGAAATATTTTTTTGAGTTCATCATAGGCTTCCCTATCTTCATTAGTAGAAATCTTCGCTTGAAAAAAGAGCGTGTTCGAAAGTATCGCCACCGCCAAAAGCTCGGCCGCCAGAGGAGAGATTTTCGAAAAGAAATTCGCCTTGTGATATTCTCGGACAACGAGTGTCGCGGCCGCGCCAATCGGCTCTATAATAGCGTCGCTACCGATCCGGTCAAACCAAAAGGATTCGAATCCGGGATGATGGTCAAAAATATATACTGTTTTCTCTGCTGAAACAAACCCCTCGATCTGCTCCGGGTCAGAAACATCAACGACAACAAATTGGTCCACATCAGACGCAACAAATTCCTTCGCGTAAAAATTCAGTGCTCGATACTTTTTGGTGATACTCACATTGAGTGGCGCGGTAATGACCGCCTGCGCTAGCTTACCTTGTAAACGCAACAATTCCTGATATGCGTAAATACAAGCAAAAGCGTCTATATCAATAAACCGAAAACCCGAAGTAATAACGATTCTATTTTCCAATAAATTCTCCATAATATGAACCTCTTATCAATTATTATAATAAACTATAGTTTACTAGAATAATTATTATCGTAATGTATAGGTTACTATAATTCCAAATTATACTAACCTATAGGTGAACATAATTTGAAACTTCTCTCAAAACTCTGGATCCCGCATCAAGTGCGGGATGACACGGTGAGACTACTTCGCCAGGTCGACTTCGTTCTTGGCTATACGCCTATTGGTGATCGGGTCGTCGGCGATGATGACACCGTCTTTGAGGTAGAGCATCCGCTTGGCATGCTGAGCGGTCGAGGTCTCGTGCGTCACGAGAATCACCGTGTGTCCAGCATCATTGAGCGCCTGCAAAATAGCCATCACTTGCAATCCGGATTTCGAATCGAGATTGCCCGTCGGCTCATCGGCAAAAATAATATCTGGCTCATTGACCAACGCGCGCGCGATCGCCACCCGCTGCATCTCACCACCTGAGAGCTGGTTGGATCCGTACTCCGCCCGATGTGCCATCCCGACCGCATCCAATGCCCGCATCACCTTCTCCGTATGCACGCTCTTGCTCATCCCTTGCCACGATCGCTGCACACCCTGCCAAATATTTGCCGGATTCCATTGCCCGCCCTGCATATTCAAACCCCGCTGGCTCAATCCGTACACATCATAGAGCAGTGGTAATTCGACATTTTCAAAAGCCGTCGTCCGTGGCAACAAATTGAACGACTGAAAAATAAAACCGATTTTTTGATTGCGCAATTCCGCCAATTGATCAGACTCCATCTGCGCCGTGTTCATCCCGTCGAACCAATACTCCCCGCTCGTCGGCTGGTCGAGCAATCCAAGAATATGCATCAAAGTCGACTTGCCCGAGCCAGAGGGCCCCATCAGCGCCACGAATTCCCCCTTCTCGATACCAAAACTCGCCTCACGCAAAGCGGTCGTCGCCGCGCCCTCGTTGGCATACACTTTCGTCAATTGTCGCACATCGATAAATGGCATAATTTTATTCTTCAAGTAACCACTGCCACACTGGCTTGATAATAATTTGCTTCCCCTCTTTCTCAAACATATCACTTCGATCAGCTGTCAGTATCAGGCCTTCATTCAGATTGTATTCGTTCATCGCGCCGAGTAATCCATTCAATTCCCGATCTTCATTCGTCTGATCCAAGAATTTCGTCACCTGAATCATTTGCAAAGGCATGCTTTTCTTTTGTACGACAAAATCGCACTCCGACTTTCCGTTCGACCAATAGAAAACCGACCAATTACGCCGCAATAACTCGGTACATACTATATTTTCCAATACCCGCCCTTCATTCGCACTCGTCGTGAATGCCACTTCATTATACAGCCCCGTGTCCACTACATAAGCTTTGTCCGGATTGTATATCTGCCGTTTCACCGAGTGACTATATTTCGGAAGAAAGAAAAGAAGGTAGGTATTTTGCAGATGGGAAAGATAATTCTTCACTGTCATGATGCTCTTCATCCGGGTCATCTTGGCAATCCGCTCCAAACTCATAGCCACCCCGATATTCGCAATCATAAACGCCGCCAATTCCCTCAAACCAGCCTCGTGACGGATTCGATAACGCACCACAATATCCCGATACACGATATCCTTCCAGTATTCCTGAAGAATCGGACGAAAACCTTGTAACATAACCTCTGGAAACCCGCCTTGGTCACAATACTCACTGAACAATTGCATCAGTTCGACCCGCCGATCATCCTGGTAGTAATCTTCCTTCTTCAGCTCACGCCCCCATTTCCATCTGACAAACTCTCCAAAAGAAAAGGGATACAACACCAACGGAAAACTTCTCCCAGTTAATGATGTTGCCAACTCTTTGGAGAGCAAAGTCGCGTTCGATCCGGTGATAAATATCTTGTACCCGCCTTGTTCGATCAAACGACGGATAAATTTTTCCCATCCGGGAATATTTTGGATTTCATCAAAGAAAAGATATATCTTCTCACGCCGATCCACCGGATAGAGTTCGAAAAAACTCTCCAGTAGCGGATCAAAATCCGTCGCCTTGAATCCGATCAATTTCTCATCCTCAAAATTCACCGACAAAAAATTATTCTCTCCAACTATGCCACGTACTCTCAGAGCATGCCAAATGAGTCGCATAAGATACGACTTGCCGGAACGTCGTACTCCCGTGATCACTACCGCCTCACGGATATCACAGAGTATATCAAAATCCGGTCGCTTCAATACATCACGATCAATTGACCCTTCGATGACAAGAAAGGCTGGTCTCTGAGTCGCTATCACCTGTTTCAGAATATCCTTATTCAAAGCCATAAAATGAGAATACTTACGATATTATATTACTAGTATAATATATATGGCGAAATATTACAATAGGATTACGCTAATCTTGAAACGTCAAGTCTAGCCGACCGGAAACCACCTCGCGCAAAGCAGTGGTCGCCGCACCCTCGTTGGCATACACTTTGGTCAATTTTCGCACATCGATAAATGGCATAGAGCTTACTGCGCTAATCCGATCACGGCTGTATCGCCTTCGTTCACGCCCTGCTTGATCTCCACCTGTGAGTCATCGCCGCGCAGACCGGTCGTGACCGTAAATTTATCGAGTGTCTTCTTGTCCGCATTCAACTTCTCGA
>JBAWZR010000001.1:0-49383 GCA_037142915.1 Candidatus Moraniibacteriota bacterium | reverse complement strand
ATCAGGAATATCCAGCAAGGTTTCTCGAACCTTGATCTTTATAGCCTTCTCTTTGAGAAAATCTCCTCGCCAATCAGCATACCGTGAACGCATCACGGCTTCATGTACGGCTTGAGCTTTCGCTGTATCCTTTCCGAGGTTGTCATATAGTGCACGTTTGGCGGGAGTATCTATCCCTACAATTGATGTATCGCTCATTGGGTCTTTCACTTTTTTACACAAAACCTTTATCTGCTCCAAGTATTCCGTATATTCCACATCCTCTTGTTTTCGTTTCCGTATCAGCTCACTCAAAAGCTCAGACATACTATTGTAATACTTCGGGTTCGTCGGCATCTCATCGATAATGAGCTTGCGGATATTGTTTTCAATTGTTTCTTGGACTGCTTCACGACTTTTACGCACCGCCTCAGGCAAGTCATTAAGAGCATCATCCCCTTTTTGCAAAAGCAAATCGACAATCGTCATATCATCAAAGGTCGATATTTTATCGCTCGCATCAGCGCCCACGAAATTATTGATCAACATTCGCATATCCTTCTCATATTTTCGCAGGTCGATATAGTCACCCGATGCCAATTTCACCTCACCTCTCACTTGCTCATAATGTCTCACCTCCCTTTGAATAGCATTGATCTGACCCTCATCAAAGCCGGCATCCGTCATCTCATTAGCAACGTCGGCATAAGCGCGAAGCAAATGACTCACTGACTTGTACAGTTTCACTCGCTTCATCTCGTTCTCTTTGAGAGCATACGGATTCTCCGTGTCTCCGCAGAAATAGCGTATATACGAAGGATTGTCCTTGGGCGGTTGCACCGGTTCACACAAGGCACGCACGATTTCCAAAGCATCTTCCAAATCTTTCTTTCCTTCTCCCAATCTGTCCTTCAAAAGACCCGTTATATCTCCCGCATCAAATCCATCCAAAGCCCCACCGGTATATTCGGTGACAGCACTTTCCAATTTCTTGAACAGATCACGATAGTCCACAATATACCCATATTCTTTATCCTCACCGTCCAAACGATTCACACGGCAAATAGCCTGAAACAATCCGTGATCCTGCATATTTCGGTCGATGTACAAATAGGTTGCTGGTGGCGCGTCAAAACCCGTCAAAAGCTTGTCCACCACGATAAGCAATTGCATTCTACCCGGTTCATCGATAAATATCTTTTTCACTTGACGCTCAAAAGCATCGGTTTCACTTTCTCCCGATTTTTTGGTAATGGCTCCGTAATTCTTCTTGAAGTCCTCGATCATTTGTCGGTAAATGGCATATTCGCGCGTATCGGTTGAAAGAGCGTCGGGCTCATAAGACGTCACCACCGCACACTTGGTAAATCCCGCCGTCTGAAAAATCTCATAGTACTGACACGCCTCATAAATACTGCTCGCCACGAGCATCGCATTGCCACGACCGCTCGACAAGCGATCTTTTTTGTAAAAATCATCAACAATATCAAACACCACTTTTTCCAAGCGACCCTTCGAAGAAAGCAGGCTTTGCATCGTCCCCCAACGTCGCTTCAATTCGGACTTGGCGACATCGGTCAGTCCTTTGGTGCGAGTTTCAAACCACTCATCGATCTTGTCTTGTTCAACAATTCTCTGTGCCACTCGACGCGCTTCATAGCGCAAATCAAGCACCACTTTATCCGCCACCGCTTCATCGTATTTATAGGTATGGATATAGTCTCCCCATACGCGATTGCTTTGTGCAAGCAAGTCCGCTTTCTTCTCCACTTTGAGCAGAGGTGTCCCCGTGAAACCAACAAACACCGCATCAGGAAGCATCTCTTTCATAGCTTCGTGTAATGCTCCTGTATGCGTTCGGTGGCATTCATCCACAAACACAAACAAATTTCCTTTGGCGGAAAAGTCCGATCCAAAACCGCTTCGCATATCCGTCACATAACGATTCACTTCTTCATCTGCACCAGTTTTGTCTCCCAATCCGAATTTGTGAATCAAAGCGCACATCAGCCAATCCTCTTTTTTGTTAAGTGTCTCCATTAGCATCCGCCCACCCGAAAGACCATTTTGAGGACGTATCCGTTTGATGGATTTTTCATCCACTCCGATAAAGACTTTTTCCAATTGTTCATCAAGCTCCGTCCGATCGGTCAAAAGCAACACGCGCGCATCGGTAATATTTTCCCGTATCCACTTGGCAAGCCACACCATCGTCAAGCTCTTGCCCGACCCTTGGGTATGCCAAATAATCCCGCCCTCGCGACGTTTCATATATTCCTGAGCCTTCTTCACACCAAAGTATTGATTGTGCCGACACGTTTTCTTGATTCCGCTATCAAAAACAATGAAATCATGAATCATCTCCAAAAACCGATCTTTGCGACACAATTGCATCACCGATCGATCCAATAACAATGTTTCCTCAGACCCCGCTTCTTTCCATGACAAATAGTATGACTCTTCTGTGTTGGTCGTACCATAGCGCAAGCCTTCAGTATCATTGCCCGCCATCACCAATTGCATCGTGGCAAAAAAGTTTTTGATAAAGTCGTCTTTTTGATTGCCAATATTTTGTCGGATGCCTTCGGATACCGAGACCGTGCTTCGTTTGAGCTCGATCACACCAAATGCGATACCATTGACATACAGCACGATGTCCGGACGCTTGACCCGATTGCCTCGAATGGTCACTTCTTCAGCAATGGCAAAATGATTGCTCTCCGGATGCTTCCAATCGATAAAAGCGACACGCGTATTTTTATCACCCAATCCCTCGCGTACACTCACGCCATAGCGCAATAGCCCATATGTCTCCTTATTGAGATCGTAGAGCGCCATTTGCGAGCGATTGACCGTTTTCTTGAGCTCTTCGATGGCTTTGACGATGAGTGTCTCACTGTGTCCCGACTTCACAAGGAAGGCTCGCAAGTATTCTTCCTCGACATTACTATTATTCTCGCGATCTTCCCAATTGCCAAGATAGTCATAGCCGAGCGTATCGCGAAGCAGTGTTACGATTCGATTTTGCGTCTTGCGTTCCAATTGTCCGACTGTGGGTGATTGAAATGTTTGCATAATGCGTTAGTTTTTATTTAAGAAATCCGAGACAAATCCTTTTTGCTCGAGAACATCTATCACACTCCTCAATAAATAGTTATTGATAAAGTGTATTGTGTAAATCCTTCCGCCTTTTGTGAGAGGACGAATCATCTTTTTATCACGAAGCTTCGTCATTGTTCTCGATTTTTGCACAGATCCGCTGATACCGAGAGCATCCAATTCCTCTGCCTTCATTGACATATCGTCCTTTGAAACCAAATACTTGAGAATGTCACATTCTTGATCGGTAATATATTTCTTCTCCAAAGCGGATGCCAATGCCGGAAGAAAGATTTCTTCCTCGACATACTTCTTTCCCAAAAGACAATCCACTTTTTCAATCTCATTTTTCAAGCCCAAAAGGAAATATTCCGCCCATGACAAAACATCCGCATCCGCAAGCGAATCGGCAACAGAAAGCATATCGTAATACTTATCCCTGTTACCATAAAACACGGACGAAGGATTGATAATCCTCCCTTTCTTTACCTGAAAACCGGACTTGATAAGCAAGGCGTAATTGAGTAGTCTCCCCATTCTTCCGTTACCATTGTCAAATGGGTGAATATGCGCGAACCGATGATGCGATACCGCTACCATCAAAAGTTGATATTGTTCGCCAAAGTCAGTATTGATAAACTCCAAAAATTTCTCGAAATGCTCCGGCAACACAGCCACATCAGGAGGGGTATGTTGTGATTTTTTGATAATCACATTGACCATCCGAAGCCCGCCGGGATTATTTGATCCCTCTCCACTAGGCGGTGGAGCAAGGTCTCTGGTAACAATTTTGTGAAGCTCCGAAATATAAGCACGTGTAATCACAGTGTTCTCCGTGGTGTTTTCTTCTATAAACTTTATAGCATCCTCCAAGTTTTTAATCTCCCGTTGACTCTCGTCTTTTTTTGTTTTTCCTTCTATGATTTTCTCAACATAAGCCGGTAGTGTCGTGTTGTTTCCCTCAATCCTTGCCGATCCCAAGGTTTCGAGTATTTGAAAGGTTTCCTTGAGCTGGAAAAAGATATGCGCCGGCACCTCGCCAAAAAGCTTCCTCGAGCGAAGCTTCTCGAGATCCAAAACTACTCCGGCAAGTGTACTCCCCCATGCCGGATCAGGAATACGTATGTCTGTTGCGCTGTTCATAGTACTTTTTTTATACTGCTTAGTTACTTTACATAAGTGTACTATAAATGCCTATTTTAAGCAATATACTTCTAAAAAGCCACTACTGTTACTTATCAATTCAGACTTTGCTCACTTAACATGCCAAACGTATGGCACCGGTGAGGAGGGACTGCATCATGCCTTGTTTGATGGATTGATACTTCGCTCTTTCTTTTTCCAAGGCTTCGATTTCAGCGTCCATATCGGAGAGGATGGCAGTGATAGCTTTTTGTTCTTCGATTGTTGGCGGAACTAAGAGCTCATATCTTCTCATATCAGAACTGTACAGATGATAAACTGTTGATCCAGAAACTAACTGCATTATTTTATCTTTACTGTGTCGTATACTATATGCCAAAAATACACCGTCTAAAATACCCTCAAACAAACGTATAACTAAAATATCACCGCCAAGAATAACCCCTTCCTCCTTAACACAACTAGCTTTTGCTAAACCATTTGGTGTAACATCTGACGTTGGCATCAATACATCATCAATATGTGAGAAAAGAAAATTTTCTCTCTCATCCGTACGACTCAAGACTTCTTTTATTTCTTCGGGATATAACGTAAATAACTCACCATAATGAATACATTTATACTTTCCATCCGATATTATTGCGCTTTTTGGTAAACCTTTTCCTTTATAAAATTCTGCGATATCTCCCAATCGCATCACTTTCCATTCACCGCTAAACCCAGACAGTCTTTTTTTACCAGTGAGGAGTTGTTGCATCGTGGCTTGCTTGAGGTTCTTTTTCTTCTCGATAAGCATTCCCAATTGCTCAATCAAAGCATCCGCATCCGAAAGCACCTCCGCAATGGCTTCTTGTTCGGGTTTTGTAGAACAAATAAAACTCGTATTATGAAGAATACTATTGTACAACCTTTGAATTGTCCCTCCTTCAGTATTATATTTTACAATTTGAAACACATAATAAAGGTATCTATTAGAAATAAGTATCTCATCATTATCAATCCATATTATATTTGAATCCTGAAAATAAGCCGGCTTTCCATCATAAACTATCGTTCTTCCTATAGTTCCAGCGGCAGAAATCAATACATCTCCTTTTTTAGGAAATGAAAATCTTCGCCGATAGCTATCATACAAATCTTGTGATATGTAGGCATCTGCATCTTTTCCAAATGTTCCAATCTTATAAAAAGGAATTACACCTATTGCTTCAGTTTCGTGATTAAAAATTCGTCTGCACATTCTTATCTCTCCAACATCTCCCAGCTTCTTCACCTCCCAATCCTCCGGAATCACGCCGATCTCGGTTTGTTTGTACCCCTTTTTGATGTTCGTCATATTCGCACTCATAGTTTTGTCACATCAAAACCCATCTTTGTCAGATGTTGCTCGACTTTCTCGGTCAATGTTTCCACTTCCCGCTTAATGATCGGCAAGGGTGTCTCATAACGCTCCGCCAATTCCTTGACCCTTCCGGCAAGGGTTTGCGACAAGCGATCCACCTCGCCCGTTACCCGCATGGTCAATTCACCCATCCATTTTTTATCGATAGTCAGTGTCTTGATTTCTTCTTCTGAAAGTGTCGGGTACTTCGCCAAGAGTTTGTTCTCCAAATCCTTCTCGGCATCTTTGATGAATTGTTTGGTTGCGGTTTCTTTTTCAAAGAGCGCAAGATACAACTCAAGCACTGCCAACTCCTCGGCATCAGCCTTGCTCTTTTTGATCATCTTGATGCGTTTTTGCACATCAATTTTTTTAATCTTGTCATTCTCGATCACCTCGGCAAGCAGACCATCCTCGCCTCCGTGTTCATCTTTGAATGCTTCCATATCGGCACCTGTTTGCTCCAATGCGATAATGAGCGCATCGAGTGCAGATTGCTCTTTGGAAAAATAGGTTTCGATGGCAAGTTCGATCGGCACCAATCGCCCTTCAAGACCATAGAGTCCCGGCACCGTTTTTTTGACGTTCTTGCCTTTGTTTTTGGTTTCTTTTTGCATACGCATCAATTCCTTGCCTGCTTGCCAGCCGTCCACCGTGATGACATACGCATCGTCTTGCATCGTCTCTTCCCAATAATTCATCAGGTGTTGATAGAGGTCATATTTGTCAATCAAACGAAAATCTGCGCAGTGTTGCAAGAGTGTTTCGGTAATGGTTGAGATGATAGCCTTAGGGTGATCCTTTTGCGAGAGTGCTTTGAAAAATGGCGTCGATATTTCTTTCCACTCGGTAAAGGTTGCAAGGGTTTGTTTTTTGAATGTCAGAAATTCGGGATGTGTGAGGATGGTTTTCTTGACCTCGTCGTGCGCGATGAGCATCTCACTATACCCCGCTCGACCGTTCTTTTTGAAAAGCGCTTTCTTGAGCGTCGGACAGACCTGCCAATACGGAGCGAGGATTTCGATATCGCCATCAGGAATACCACCTTTGAGATGAGCCTCGATATCTTGAATATCTTCGGGCGCTTGCGTATCAATATACCGAGGAAGATTGAGATTGTATTCGTTTTTGTGAATTTCCTCATTGGAAACGAAACGGGAGTATTTTGGAATTTCTAAAGCATTGCTCCACGCATCTGTGATCTTGCGGATGTCTTGCTCACGCAGACGGTTTTTGTTGCCGTCTTTGACGAATCCTTTGGAAGCATCGATCATAAAAATCCCCTTGCGCTCCCCTGCGCCCGCTTTGTCCAACACGATAATACAAGCCGGAATACCCGTGCCATAGAAAAGATTGGCAGGCAAACCAATGATACCTTTGATATATCCGCGATGGATGATGTTGGTGCGAATATCCGCCTCCACATTGCCACGAAACAAAACACCGTGAGGCAAAATGACTGCACCCGTTCCCGTGCTTTTTAATGACTTGAGAATGTGAAGCAAAAAAGCGTAATCGCCATTTTTCTCGGGCGGGATACCATAGCCGTCAAAACGATCGTATGTATCATTGGAAGGATCAAAACCGTTGCGCCAATTTTTTGAAGAGAAAGGCGGATTGGCAACTACATAATCAAATGTTTTGAGCTCCCTATTCTCAGTAAAAAGAGGATCGGAAAGCGTACTCTGCCCTTTCTTGATGGTGGAAATAGCTCTCCCGTGAAGCCACATATTCAGGACGGCCAATCCGGCAGTGGCATTGTCCAATTCTTGCCCGTAAATAGTGATACCTTTGTGCGCTTCATCGGCAACTTTCAAGAGAAGCGAGCCACTCCCGCATGCTGGATCGTACACGGTTTGTGTTTGTCCGGATGAATGCCGAGCATCGATCACCTTTGCCATAATGCGCGATACTTCTGCTGGAGTATAGAATTGACCCTTGCTTTTTCCTGATTGCACCGCAAAATGTTTCATCAAATACTCATAGGCATCGCCCAAAAGATCATCCCCTTCAGCGCGGTTCTTACTAAAATCCAAATCCGCATTTTCAAATATACCAATCAATGCAGAAAGACGATCTTGCATTTCCTTACCCTTTCCAAGTTTGTCTTCATCATCAAAATCCACTTGATCTATCACACCGACAAGTCCGTTGGCGCTTGCCAATTTCGACAACACTATATTGATACCGCTTCCAATATCCGTTGTCCCTTTGAGTGCAATAAGATCTACAAAGCCACCACCCTTTGGAATTTCCACCAACGAATCCTCAAGATTACTGTATTTGTCGGATACATACCGGACAAATAAAAGTACCAACACATAGTCCTTATACTGCGATGCATCCATTCCGCCACGCAATTCATCACACGCTTTCCATATAGAGCTGTACAGTTGAGATTTCTTGATCGCCATAGTAATATAATATATTTTGTTTTTATTTATCCTCAATCATCTTCAGAATATCCTCCTTGCGATACCTTCTCGCCTTGCGCTCCCCGATGCGGATGGCTTTCAAGAGCCCTTTCTTGTCCCACTGGAGGGATGGTGTTGTATCAGAGCCGCATGCAACTCAACCGCCCCTCAATCCCCGCCTTCGCAAAGGTGGGGAGGAATTCAAAATCTCTTACCCCTATTCTATACCGTATTTTTGCAGAAGTAAAACAAAAACAGACGCTTGCGCGACTGCTCGTTCCGAATGGCCGGAAATTTTGGACAAGGTTGGAATTTATTTAGCCACTATTTGTTTACCAGAGGATACCCTAAAGGTTAATCTTCATTTTTTCCTTTATAAAAGCCTCTTTTTATCAAGTTAATCGCGAAACCTTACATTTGATAGAAGTTCTCTTTATCTTAAAAATCGATTAAACCAATTCAGTGTTCGATCAAAATATTCTTGCTTATGCCTGGTTATACCATGATCATCGCCTTCGAATAAAATAAATTCATGAGGGATTGATAACTCATCTAAACTCGCATTCATTCGCAATGAATGCGAAACGTCCACTCTTTCATCGGAAGATCCATGAACCAGCAATAATGGACTATTTTCAGGCAGATCACGTGACCAGTATATAGGGGATCTATCAATAGCATCGTTCTTTGAATAACCCCACATTGAAATTTGATATTCTCTCCATTCACTGCGCTCCCTTACTAGCTGTATTTGATCCACTGGCGCGCTCCCGATAACAGCACAGGTAACCCAATCAACTTTTCTTAGAAGCATATATGCCATGAGTCCTCCTCGCGAATGACCCTTAACACCTATTTTTCTGGTGTCTGCCACTGAAATCGACTCAAGAATATCTTTGAGCTTTATGATACTTAAAATATCCTCCTGACCGCCGTAAGCATCGGATCCGTCTCCACCTTCAACACCTGGGTATTGCGTTGTTATTACGACATATCCCTCCATGGAAAACTTAACAAGCTTTTCCAGAATAGAAGATTCTTGTAACATGCTAAAATCACCGCCGCCGCCACGCAGATGAATAAGACACGGGGCATGAGTTACATGTTTTGGTATAGAAATATAGCCAACTACCTTTTTTGAATTTACAGCGTATAAAAACCTATATGTCTCTGCCAAAACAAGTAACTCTTTAATTTTCCGTTGCTCTTTTTTCTCTGCACCATTAATTACACCACCAAAGTCAACAAGTTCGACGCAAGAAACATCTTTATTATTCTCTAATTCATTTTCAAATTTCATAGATATTTCAAACGATATATAAAGTAAGAAACGGCACTAAATTCAGTGCCGTTTAAAGGGGTGGTAAGGCTCAAATATTATCAAGCTGCTTCTTTGTAGGATACAACGTCACAACAGCAAACACCTTGACAGGTTGACGCTTCCCTGGAAAAAGGTATGCTAGTGTGAGAATCTTGCATTTTTCCAAATTCTTTCAGCCACAACTGCTGAGTATTGGCGAAAGCATTTCTATGCATCACCTCATCTTCAGCTCCGCGTATGCCGAAATATGGAAAATGATGGAAGAATTCGCCGAAAAGCATATTTGAATCATGGGCATATTTTCGCGTATCCAAAATATGCGAATGCCAGTACTTATCAACTAATTTTGATGGCACAAGCACAGCACCTTTATATTTTGCGTTGAGGTACAAAAAACGTCGATAGTCTTTCTCAACCGCATCAGCGAATTCCTTCGACCAACCTTCACCTTCTTCAGGATGAGTCAGCTTTAACCTGATCATGCCTAGGTCAAAATCCGCAAACTTAGAAGCTTCAAAATTTTCCATTAGAGGATCCTCTTTTTTAAATTTACAAAACACTGATTTGCACCAGCACTATTTATTTAATGAAAGAAGCACGAAACGAAATGTACTTGATTCAAAAAATCTCTTTTAAAGAACTGCAATATGATATGGTGGGTACACAAAGCTATACACCACCGATAAATCTAAGATTCGTAATATCTTGGATTTAATACCACTCAATACCACTTATTAAGCAATATTGGTCAAACAAAAATATAATTGCTCAACACAGGTAGGATACCACACTACACAATACTGTCAATATACCGTGAAAGCTGGTTATGATGAAGGCGATTACGCCGATGTATACAGAAACAGACTTTCACTCACTCCCTTTGAAAAACTATTCTTCGAAGGACTTACGCAAACACTTAAACAGGGATCGGAAGTATTGGATCTTGGATCGGGTCCGGGTATTCCCTACGACCTCTATCTCATCCAAATGAGGTATGATGTTACCGGTATAGACATATCGGAAAAACACATTGACATGGCGCGCAATAATGTCCCGCAGACAAAGTATATCTTAGGAGATTTCCTTGATTATCCATTCCCGAAAGAGCAATTCGATGCCGTCATTTCACTTTACGCGCTCTTTCATATTCCGCGAGACCGACATACCGAAGTGATTTCAAAAATAGCATCAACCCTTAAACCAAGCGGCCATCTGCTTATCACTGTCGGCACCGAAGATGTTGACTACAAAGAAAGAGATGTCTTTTGCAAATCAAAAATGGCTTGGAGTTACTTTGATACCGAAACGAATAAGGATATTATTTCACAATGCGGGTTCACGATTCTCAAAGCCCTCAACGAGAAGGACTATGGAAGCACTGAAAAACACTTGTGGATATTGGCTATAAAAAACGACTAAAGCATTATTGAGAGGTTTGGATATATCCGACCTCTCTTTTTATTTTTTATTTTTAGCAAAAGTCTGCCATTTTCGAATCAGTCTTTCAGTACCCTCATGAGGTATTCCTTTTATCATTTCTAACGCTTCATCGGGTGTAGCCCAACGTATTGCCTCGCACTTGTCGAGTTCCATAATCTTCGGTTCTTGATCTGTCGGAAGAACCACCACGAAAAAGAGGTTGTAAATACTTTTTCGATAGCCGAAAACCTCGGGCGCATAATCAAATCGATAGATATCAAGAGGGATAGGTGATGCAAGTGTTGCACCCGTCACTCCCGTTTCCTCCTCAAGTTCTTTCAAAGCCACGGCATGAATATCTGAATCACCGTCTGCATGTCCGCCGGGTTGCGCCCAGCATTGTATCTTACTATGCCACAAAAAGAGCGCCTTCTTAAAATCCGGCGTTACCAGCAAAACAGATGTTGCAATGTGTTTCGCGCCTTCTTCGTGTTTCCTTTCAAAACAATCCTCTCGAGACGCTACGTACTGTACCAACTCGTCAATAACGACATATTCATCGGAAGGGGCAGTAATTCTATACTGTTCTACAATTTCTAAAAATGGTTTTCGGTGCATATTTTTTCTTATAAATACCCTCCTACCCACGCTCACTATTTATCTCCCCCAGTCCTCGTACGACAGAATGAAATCATTGAGCTCTTCTTTGGTGGTTTTCCATCTCGAGAAACGTATTCGTAGCTTATTCTGAAAACTTACCCCCAGAGATACTGAAGAATCGTTCGAAGAAACTCGTTAGTTTATCCAATACACTCTCTCGTTTCTTGGTTCGTTCTCCTGTTGGAGAAAATCGAGAGACTGGCGGGAGAACTCCAGTGATAGCTGTACCAGTCGTTGATACGCTCCCGTCACGGAATGCATTACGTATAAACGTATAGGTAGCATCACGATCAAGATTCTCATTGGCAATAATTTTCTCAAGCTCTTCAACCTTCTTCCCTTCAACAAACTTCTGCCAATCTTCATCCACCATCGAATTGACATCGAGCGTAGTAATGAATTGATTGATCAAATCTTTTTTATTACGCAATTCAACGCTTGAGTCTATCGCCTTGTTGATATCAACCAGAAGCTCGCGGTTCTTGATATGGTCTTCGTGGTATTGCTTAATAAGGCCAAGCACATAATCAATATTTATCTCGACCTGTTTGATAAGCTCCATTTCAAAAACAAGGTCGTCATTGATATTCTCCTTTTCGTCTTCCTTGCCTTTACGAAACTCGTTATAGAGATCAATATAGGCACTATGGTAATCCTGAATATCACGCGGGGATAAAATCTCATTACCAGCAAACTCATCAAAAGCTACCAAGATGTTGCGTACTCGCAAAATCGCTCCATAAAGCTTGATGAAGTCTTTTTGGTTTTGTTCGCCAATAATGGGTTCGCCGACTGGGAATCTCTCCAAAAGCTCTGATACTAAGCTCGCATACCCGCGCACTTCTTTTTCACCATCTTTGTATCCATGGTAATACTCCTCATACGACTTAAGAAGAACAATACCGCCCGCTTCTTTATCGCCAAAGAGCGCGATCGATTCGTTGGTTGCTTTTTCCAGATTGCGAAAACACACGATATTCCCAAAACTCTTCACGCTGTTTAAAATACGATTCGTTCGTGAGTATGCTTGCAATAGTCCGTGCAAACGCAGGTTTTTATCTACCCAGAGCGTATTGAGCGTTGTTGCATCAAAACCAGTCAAAAACATATTGACCACGATGAGGATATCGATCTCACGATTTTTTACTCGTTGACTGACATCCTTGTAATAATTCTGAAACTTATCAGACGAAGTATCGTAGGATGTTCCAAACATAGCATTGTAATCCTTGATAGCCCCATCTAGGAAATCCCGTGAACTCACATCAAGCCCGCTCGTATCCTCGGAGTTTTCATCTACCATTCCATCAGCATCCTCGTCATTCACCCCAAAGCTATAAATCGTTGCTACCTTGAGTCGCCTGTCACTCGGCACATCTGTAAGCTGTTTTCTGAACTCAGCATAGTATTTCTTGGCGACATCAATAGACGAAACCGCAAAGATGGAGTTAAACCCAGCCAATCTACGATCCTTTAATTTATAAAAAGTATTCCGCTTGGTCTTTTGGTCGAAATGCTCACGAATATATTTGACAATATTTGCTAGGCGCTCCGACGACGCAAGCACCGCCTCTCGATCGATATCGCTCACTTTCTTATCTTCGATATTCTCAGCCTCACGAACCGTAGAAACATAATCAACCTTAAACGGCAGGACATTTTTATCTGCTATGGCATTCACGATAGTGTAGGTGTGCAGTTTTTCTCCAAACGCTTGCTCAGTGGTTTTCAAATCCGGTCGTCCTCCGGAAGACGCATTCATGGCAAAAATCGGCGTACCGGTAAAACCAAAAAGATGATAATTCTTAAATGTCTTGGTAATGGCAGAGTGCATATCGCCAAACTGCGAACGATGGCATTCATCAAAGATCAATACGACATGGCCGTCAAAAATATTGTGCCCTGTATTGCGCCCAATAAAACGATCCAGCTTCTGAATAGTAGTGATGATGATGCGCGCATTCGGATTTTCCAGCTGATGGGCTAAAATCGCCGTGCTCGTATTGCTATTAGCCGCGCCTTTTTCGAACTTGTCATATTCCCTCATCGTCTGGTAGTCCAAGTCTTTGCGGTCGACAACAAAAACCACTTTATCGATATACGGCAACTTACTCACAAGTTGTGCTGTTTTGAAGCTGGTCAATGTTTTTCCTGATCCAGTTGTATGCCAAATATACCCACCCGCCTCTACCGTGCCGAGCTTCTTGTAATTCGTACTGACTTCGATGCGACTCAATATTCGCTCCGTCGCTACGATTTGATACGGGCGCATTACTAACAGTTGTTTATCCGTAGTAAACACGCAATAGCGAGTCAAGATATTCAAAAGTGTATGCTTCGCACAAAATGTCTTGGCGAAATCCATCAAGTCCGTAATTGGTCGATTGGTAGCATCTGCCCACCAGCTGGTGAACTCAAAACTACTACTCGATCGCTTCCCTTTTTTCACCGCACCCTCACTCGTTTCCTTGATATGCTCTTTGCGCGTAGTGTTGCTGTAATACTTTGTATGTGTTCCGTTGGAAATGACGAAGAGTTGTACATATTCGAAAAGACCGGCCGAAGCCCAAAAACTTTCTCGATGATACCGGTTGATCTGATTGAATGCTTCCTGAATGGCTACGCCTCGCCGTTTGAGCTCGATATGCACCATCGGCAAGCCGTTCACCAGCACCGTCACATCATAACGATTGGCGCGCTGACCTTCTTCTGTGGCATATTGATTGATCACCTGCAAACTGTTGTCGTGAATATTATCCTTTTTGATGAGATAGACATTTTTGACCGTTCCATCCTCACGCGTCAGGTTTTTGATGGGATCTTCTTGAATGGTGGCGGTCTTTTCGGCAATGCTTTGATTTGGGTTGGCGAGCTCACTGGCAAAGAAATGCTCCCATTCGGTATCGGTAAAAGTAAAATTATTAAGCTTCTCCAGTTGCACTCGGAGGTTTGCCACCAAATCAGCTTCAGAGATGATGGCAAGATATTCGTACGCTTGCGTCTCAAGTTGCTTAATAAAAGCGCGCTCCAGATCTGCCTCGCTCTGGTAAGAAGAACCATCTCGCACCATTTCTGCAGGTTTATAGTATTCAGCAACCACAGTACTTTGCGGATTTTCTGCAACTAAATTGTATCCATTATTATTTGGCATATTTCTTATTTGATTTAACTTTTTTAACAATCTTTTTTTCTGTTACTTTTATAGCATCCAAATAATCTTTCTCCACTGAAGACAAGGTCTTTACTTGGTATTTGCGATATTCTTTTTCGACTTTCTCTATTGCTTTTTCATGGCTTATTTTTCCGGCATCGCTCAAAAGTTTTCTGCCTGTTGATTTTAAAATATTGTCCAACTCACGGATGTAATCCGCCATCTTCATCGGTTTTTGTTCCATGGCATTAATTTCAGCCAAATCAAAATAAGCCGAAACAAGATTATTTAAAATTTTCAGCTCACTTAATTCCAAAAAGTTTTTAGCAACCATAGCTTCGGTTTGAGTAGGTTGCTTGCCCTTGAAATTTGTAAGCCCTACGAATGGCTTATCCGAATCAACCCGCAAATAAATTACTTCCGCTGCCGTATGTCCATGAGCCGCAAAATGGAGCTTATTTTGGACAATTTTAAAAAATTTCAAAGACTCGTTTGCTTGAGAGTCATAATCGATAGCGGTTGCATACAAATCAAGCACCTGACGATACAGCACCTTTTCACTGCTACGAATATCTCGAATTTCATCGAGTAATTCTTTCCAATAATTCCCACCGCCCAAATTTTTCAAACGATCCGAATCAATAGTAAAACCTTTGACGATATATTCACGAAGTCGTGCGGTTGCCCAAATACGGAATTTTGTAGCAACATGTGATTTCACTCTGTAACCAAGCGATATGATGAGATCAAGATTGTAGTGTTCAATATCCCTAGAAACCTCTCTGCCACCCTCTTTTTGAACTGTTCGGAAATTCCGAACAGTTGCTTCCGTGGTTAATTCTTTCTCTGTATAGATATTTTTAATATGTTCACTGATGTTGGCTTTACTGGATTGAAAAAGCTCAACCAATTGCGCCTGTGTAAGCCAAACAGTCTCACCTTCAAACCTCACATCTATGTGAGATTCTCCATCATCACCTTCGTAAATAATTATTTGGTTTTGTAATTCTTTTTTCATATCATTTTCTTGAAAGTTAAAAGCTTACCCCGATAGTATTCATATTGCTGTCTGCGAGCCGAAAGCTCCGCCGGTAAACCGATTGAAATGTCGTTCACAAGAGCATCAAATTTATCTAAAATCTTCACAATGCGTTCTTGTTCGGCAATGAGTGGAACTGGAATTATAAACGCTTTTACTTTTGCATCAGAAATTGATGGATATGCAGATCCTTCTTGATTTTTTTCAACATAATCATTGAAAACACTCGATGCAATATTAAAATAAATCCATTTCGGTAAAACTACATCCTTATTCGCTCTTAGTACACAATAACCAGTACTAGCAATTTGTCCGTCAAAGTTATCACCAATAAGCGTAAAACGGCGTAATGTTGGTCGTGTAGTTGCAAAAATTACATCATCCTTATGTATTATTTTTTGCGCCCGACTAGGTGCACTATTAGCATTAATTTCAACAGCCCCATAAATACTATGATCTCCTCGACTCACGGAAGTTAAGTCTATATACTTATAAGTTCCATTTGTGTCTTTCCATTTAATATTATTAGTTGAAAGGCTTGCTTCTCCCAATGTCTTCCTATTTATTTTCTGATCACACGTCAGCAACTCCTCCCGATAATACTCATATTGCTTCTTCCTTGCTTCAAGCTCTGCTTCTAGCTCTGCTTCCAGCTCTGTAAAATTATTAAGTGCCTTAATAATTTCTTCCTGCACCGCAAGCGGTGGAAGAGGAATTAGCATTTTTGCAAATCGTTTTTTTGAAACATTAAATCTTGTCACTCCGCTTGCAGTTTTTGCAATTTGTTTTCTCATCTGTTCATCCCTGAACAAATATTTTAAAAATTCCGGCAAAAACAAATTTTTGTCATGTAAGCGAAAACCAAAACAAAAACTATTCAGATACAATGACTCATCAGTCTCCCTTGTCAAAACGGATGACATTCCACACTCGTTTGGCGTTTCTGATGATCCTGTAAACAACACATCGCCGTATTCAATTTTATTCTGATTTTCTTCGTTGCCCATTTTTACAAAAGTGTTGATGTCTGTGTTTACTGCGATGTTAGAAAAAATATTCATGTAGGTAACAAATTTTGCGTTACCATTACTAAAATCGTCCTTGCTCTTTCCAGACAGTCCACCATAAAAATCGCCGAGTTCCACTAACTCCCTGTATTTCACCCCTTTCGGGCAGAACTCAGTGATTAACTTTTCAATTTTGCTTACATGTTTAGTCATATTATTTTGTCCCCTCAATATCTGCCACAATTTCATCAATCGCCGTGCGGAGTTCATTTTGTCTGGCGACAATCTTGGTGATTTTTATATTGAGTTCTGTAATATCCACTACTTCGCGAGTATCTTCACCCACAACATAGCTGGATACGGCGATATTGTAGTCATTATCGGCAATAGTCTTGTTATCTACCAGCTTGGCAAAATATTCTGCATCTTTGCGAGTACTGAATGCATCTAAAATCTTGAGACGATTGCCCTCGCTCAATTTATTTTTGTTACCCCCTCGCACAAACTCAGCAGAAGCATCAATAAAGAGCGTCTTATTATCCTTCTTGCTCTTTTTGATCACGATGACACAGGTCGCGATAGTCGTACCAAAGAAGAGATCGGGTGGGAGCTGGATGACCGCATCGATGTAGTTGTTATCTACCAGATACTTTCTTATTTTACCCTCCGCACCGCCACGATAGAGAACGCCGGGAAATTCAACAATCGCCGCCGTGCCGCTCGTCGAGAGCCACGAGAGCATATGCATCGTAAAGGCGAGGTCAGCTTTACTCTTTGGCGCAAGCACTCCCGCAGGTGAAAAACGCGGATCATTGATCAGAAGCGGATTAGCGTCGCCCTCCCATCGGATAGAATATGGCGGATTGGAAACGATAGCGTCAAACGGTTCATCATCCCAGTGCTTTGGATCTATGAGTGTATCACCGTGAGCGATGTCGAAATTATTATAGTTGATGTCGTGCAAAAACATATTGATACGGCAGAGGTTGTAGGTAGTGAGGTTGATCTCCTGCCCGTAGAAACCTTGGCGCACGTTTTCCTTGCCGAGTACTTTGGCGAACTTGAGAAGCAGTGATCCCGAACCGCAAGCGGGGTCATAGACTTTGTTCACTTCTGTCTTGCCAACCGTGGTGATCTCGGCCAAGAGCTCGCTTACTTCCTGCGGGGTATAAAATTCACCACCCGACTTCCCTGCATTGGAGGCATACATCGTCATCAAGAACTCATACGCATCACCGAAAGCATCGATAGTGTTGTCGGCGTAATCACCGAGACGAAGGTCGCCAATAGATTCAAAGAGTTTCGTGAGTCTCTGATTTCGTTTCTCTACCGTGCTTCCCAGTTTATTAGAATTTACATCAAGATCATCAAATAAACCCTTGAGATCAGGCTCGCTTTCAGTACCTCTGGCGGAACTTTCAATGTTACGAAAAACGGCAGTAAGTGTTTCGTTTAGGTTGGCATCATTACGGGCATTCTTGCGGACATTGATGAACAGCTCGCTCGGGAGAATATAAAAACCCTTCTCTTTGACCGTATCAGTTCGGCCAAACTCAGCTTCTTTGTCGGAAAGCGCACTGTAATCAAAATCATTTTTACCTGCGCGACGCTCATCAGCGTTGATATAATTGGTCAGATTCTCACTAATGAAGCGATAAAAAAGCACCCCGAGTACATACTGTTTGAAATCCCAACCATCGACGCTCCCGCGCAAGTCATTGGCAATCTGCCAGATAGCACGATGGAGCTCTGAACGCTCCTGCTCTTTGGTCATACTAGAACTTGATTTTTTATTTGTCATATTGTTACTATTTTCAGCTATTCATAATTTTCATAAGGTGTCGCTACTGAAACAATGTTTGCATTGCCCGCCAAACCAAATGGCTTTCAAGAGCCCTTTCTTGTCCCACTGGAGGGATGGTGTTGTATCAGAGCCGCATGCAACTCAACCGCCCCTCAATCCCCGCCTTCGCAAAGGTGGGGAGGAATTCAAAATCTCTTACCCCTATTCTATACCGTATTTTTGCAGAAGTAAAACAAAAACAGACGCTTGCGCGACTGCTCGTTCCGAATGGCCGGAAATTTTGGACAAGGTTGGAATTTATTTAGCCACTATTTGTTTACCAGAGGATACCCCAAAAGTTAATCTTCATTTTTTCTTTTATAAAAGCTTCTTTTTGTGATTTTTCTTGCTAAATTTCCCGATATCTCATATACTAACGATAGGCATAAGTCCTTGAGAGACTGTTCTCGATGTTCCCATCCATCGGTTGGCTAGAGTCGAGACGATACAAGTCTTTTGGGCAGCTTCCCCGCAAGGGGTTTTTGTTTTTCAGAGAAACTGTTTTTTCACTAAATGTCACTTTCGCGTAACAATGGCGGGGACGACGGGATACACTTCGAACCGATTACTTCCCTCTCATCCTCTCAAAAATGCTCGAGAACGGCAAGAGATGGGAGGTGTTGTTCTGGCGGATGGAGGCGGTTATGAGTCGGGGTTGATAAGTGAAAACAAATTGCCTGTCTTCTCTATTTTGCAATAATTGGATTGAAAAATTTATTTTTCAAAAAAAGAGCCCTGGTCTTTCTTGCGAAAAACCAAGGTCTCTATTATACACTGCTCTCGTTGAAGCTTATGTTGCCGATTACTCTTCCTGCTGTTGCGATTGCGCCAGCAAATCCCACACGAGAAAGTCCATGACTCGCCTCGTATGTAAGCAAAACTGGTCGTCTCCATCTGCGAGCGGACGCTCCAATTCCAACATATGATGGAAACAACCGTACCCGCAAATGGACATTGCCGGACAACTTTGACACTTCGGATTGTGAATCGGTAAAACATCTTCCCATGCTTGGATGGCCGGGTGTCCGAAAATCCGAAACTCGGGATCCCGCACCGACCCGACATTGTACTCGGTTGAAGCGTGACAGAAGGCAATCAATCCGTCTGGCTGAATAACCAACTGATTATTGACTGCGCCACAATCGACCGCCTTGAACGAATGGTAAATGAAGTCCTCCGCCTTTCTACCAACACGATCTTCGTGTAATCCGATGTTCCGTGCCAATTGATAAGCTTCCACCAAACCAGTCGCCACCATATCGTTATATGCTTCCAAAGAAAACTCGGCACCGGTATGAGCGTAACTGCCTCCGCCAACCATATTGAAGCTGACAGAATCGACACCGAGTTCTTCTTTCGCCCACTGGATAATCCCTGGCAGGTCGTTAGCTATATTTGGATTGATGGTGATAGAAAGTGTCACGCCGACGTTATGCTCTTGGAGGATACGCAAAACTGAAACAATCTTGTCGTAAGTTCCTTGACCATGGGCCAAAATACGGAAAGCATCGTTTTTCTCTTTCGGCCCATCTATCGACAACCCGACTCCGATATTATGTCGGGCGAAGAAGTCCGCCTTTTCATGATCCACGAGCGACCCGTTGGTAATCACGACAAAGCCGATCTCCTCGGGTAGTTCTCGACCACGCAACAACTCGACATACTCAACGGCATCCACCAATACATCCCAATTTAACAAAGGCTCACCACCGTAGAAATAAATCTGCGGTTCCAAACCGTCTGCCTCAGACTCATTGAGATGACGCGCAAAAGCGTCGATGCCAAGCATCGCCGTCTCTTTGGTCATTAACGAAGCCGCCCCCGCCAGTTCAAGATGATCTTGTGGATGGCGCTCGGGTTGGAAGCATTGGCGACATCGAAAATTGCATGCCTTCGTCAGTACCAAGTACAGAATCGACATCATCCGCTTCGTCAAAGTTTCCTCGATAATCGCATCACGAAACAAATCGTCTTCAACCTCACTTTCCACTAATAACCCCTGCCCATCGAGCCACGAACGCAGAGCTTCGTCATCCATTGACTGACAGAAGTTCTGCCATGCGGTCGTGTCCACAAAAGCGGGAATGGGTTTCAAAGCGTGAAAGACTGCCATTGTTCCGCTTCGTTCTAAAGTTCTTAAATAGCGCGAAAAAATCATCACTGTTCTCCTTCAATTTGTAATGTGCTATGAAAATGGCGAGGGAAACAAAGTCTCCCCCGCCATGCCAGTCAGTATGGCCATACTTCCTGAGCGTTAATACGCCCTTACCGCTTTACGCGCCTCGGTGCCGACTTGCCACAACGCCCTGAGCACATGCCGCAACGGCCGGTGACTGAGGTAGTGGGGGCTTTTTGGGGCAACAGGGCGTCAAACGCCGCTTGACCCGGTACAACAAATGACTTAGGCATAGGATTTTCCTCCATTCAGCCAAGTTTACTCAAATACTCGTCAAGGTTCGACGAGGACTGCCAGAGCTTCCGATATTTCGGGAGGCTTCTAGTGTGCATACTATAGCCTATTTCTTCCTTTCCTGTCAAGGCTTTAAACTGTGGGAGGTTCAAAATGATTCGATTGAAAATCTCTGTCGCATCCCAATTTTCGAGCAGTTTTTCTTGCTTCATTTTCTTCAAGTAAGCGTAATAGTAAAAGTGCAATACCTCGTGCGCTATATGCCGACGCACCTCATCCGGCTCGCTCTCCGTCTTATACCAAATCTGAAAACCGCGCAGATTATCCTCAATCACCCCACACTTGAAAATCGAGAGATGCGCAGTAATTGTCTTGGTACGATAAAAAGACACCGACCCGAAAAGTTTTTCAATCTCTTGAAAGTACCGCTCGGCAATTGCATCCCATATCACCTGCATAGCAACCAAAGAGGATTCGATCTCCGCTTGATGTTCAATATAGTATCGGTCAACATACGGATTAACCTGTTTCCACAAATCCTCTTCGCTCAATTTTCGCCACTTCGAAAAAACAGGGTGTTCGCTAATAATCCGGTCCTTACCGAAGTCGTACTTCCCGATCTTATTATTGAGAAAGTATACCCCGATTTCTTTATCGAATTTCTTGCTAATCTTGAAACGGACTTTTGGGTAGGACATAAGGTGAAACTAAAATTATAATCTTCATTTTCCTCTTTCGAAATCCCTGATGATCTGCAGGTATTGGTTTTGAATTTCTTCCGAGATTTGCGGGTGTTGAAGCGAAGAGATATTCCCTTTGTTTTTTATGATTTCATTGATCTCGTCAAAGTAAAACCCGTCCAAAGTCGCCACAAACAAGTAAGACGGATTCCACGAGGTATGCATCCTTTCGGCGAATTTCAAGACATACTCTTGCCGTAAGGATTGCATATATTTCACCTCGACCAAACGAACTTCCCGTGTCTTGTGATTGATCACGGCAAAATCCGGTGCAGTCCTGAGCGTCTCAATCATTTCATTGTCTTCCTTCCGTCCGTTTTGGATAAACTGTGGAATGATTTTCTCATAACCGAATTCCAAAACCGTAAACTCGCCCGACTGTCGGAGCATCTGCGCAAATACCGTTTCCGCGATTTTTCCTTTTACCAAATTTCTCGCAAAAAGTATGTCGTTCATAATTTGTTTTTTGATAAAGTTAGATATTTGAATGTGTTCATATTTTATTCTATGGTTTTGTCGGTATTGGAAAGCTCTGCAAACTTCGCTGTCATCGTAGGATTCCCGCGTGTTAGTTTTTTGATTGTCAGATCTTCTGCCTTGTTATTGGCGAGACGGAGGTTGTTTTCAGACGACAAGAGGGCATCTTTGGTTTTCTGGAGGTGGTCAATGGTTTTGTCTATTTCTTCGATAGCTGTTTTAAAGCGATCAGAAGCTAGCTGATAGTTTTTAGCAAAACCCTCTTTAAACTTATTCATATTTTCCTCGAAATTGGTAATGTCGATATCCTGGTTCTTTATCAGAGCAAGCTCGGCTTTATATTTGAGGGAATTCATAGCGGCGTTTCGTAGCAGCGTTATCATAGAGATGAAAAACTGCGGGCGAACGACATACATTTTTGGATATTTATGGGAAACATCAACAATTCCGGTATTGTAAAGTTCGCTTTCAGCTTCCAAAAGCGTTACTAATACAGCATATTCACATTTTTTCTCAATGCGATCCCTATCTAGTTCTCGAAAAAACTCTTCATTTCGTTTTTTGGTAGTGGTTTCATCACCTTCATTTTTCATTTCGAACATAATAGAAATGATTTCATTGCCCGCCTCATCCTTTTCGCAATAAATATAATCGCCCTTGCTACCGGTTTTTGCGTCATTGTCTTTTTCGAAATAGGCATTCTGAAAGCCAGTCGCACGGAGCTTATTGAATTCCGTCTCGCAGTGCTGTTCGAGTGTTTCACCGATCATTTTTGTCGAGAGCTTGAGCTTCATGTCTTTACGGAGAGCAATCTCCTCGTCCTTCATTTTGATGATGTCATCCTTAGTCTTAAGCTCAGTGGCATACTTTTCCTTTAGCGATGTCTCCAGCAATTGTCTCTCAGTATCCTTGCTTTTCAGCTCACCGGAAAGTTCATCACGCTCTTTCTCAATTTTATTGACTGCTTCAGTGACAGCAAGTTTTTTCTCAAGCTCTGCATTGTTTATTTTTGATTTCATTTCGGCAAGTTCAGCCTCCTTCTTGGCTGTAAGCTCAGTAAGCTCGCGTTCTTTTTTAGCCTCTAGTTCAGCTAACTCAGACTCCTTCTTCGCAAGATCCTTTTGCAATGTATTCGTAATATTAGCCTCTGCGAGTTTGATGGCGTTTTCTTTCTCTCTTTCGAACATTTCCACACGCGCATGTAGTTCTTTTTCAAACTCATGATTGCGGACTTGTTTCAGGATGTCAGCAAAACCAGCCTCGTCAACCTTAAAGGTTTTTCCGCAATGCGGACAGATAATTTCATTCATATTATTTCATCTTAAATCTATGCTCTAAAAATATTTTCTCAGTTCAGTAATTCCTCAACATAAGCGACAACGGCATCCCGATCAAAATTCTCATTGATCCAGTCTGCATATTTAATCCGACAAAACTGCCAGCCGGCTGCTTCGAGTACTCGTTGTCTTTCTTCATCACTTTCAATATAAATGCCATACTCTTCATCGATCTCGTCCTTGAAATGTGTCGGGCCATCGCATTCTATGGCAAGGCGCTTTCCCGTCTTCAAGTTGCTTGCGACAAAATCAATTTTGAAGCCGCAACTCTCAACCTGATTTTGTATTTTGTAACCTCTTTTTAGTTTTGCTTTGAGTAGATGGTAAAACTCCTCTTCAAAATAAGAATCGAAAGGCTTTAAATCTCCTGAATTAAAGGCGACTTCGCCGTTCTCTTCGACATACTCAAGATATTTCTTCAGCCAAATTCCCGTTGGCATTTCATGTGGCAATAAACTTGTAAAGCAATGTACTTGCAAACGCGCTCGCGAGAAAGCAACATTAACGCGCCCTTTGTTTATATCCCCTCGAATATCTCCACCCTCACCAGTTAATGCACCATAACGATTCTTCTGTTTTGGATCACGGATAACAAAAGAATAGATGATAATGTCCTTCTCATCTCCTTGTATACCCTCAACGATGCTCACTTTGTAGTTTTCTTTCTCCTCTTTATAGCCCGCTTCTTCAAAGAGTTCTCGAATATAACTCGCTTGTGCGTTGAAAAATGCGAGAATACCAATTGATTTATCTTGGTAGTGCTCATCGGAGCGTAGCTCCTTGAATAGATTGAGAATGGCTTTTGCCTCGGCGACATTCACATTGTCGGAAATTTCCTCACTCCAATCCGATTGAACATGGTGAAGTAATAGGACGCGGTTTGTATCCTTGTAGGTCAAGTAATTATTATTGAGTGGGATCAAATCTTTTCCATTCGGCTTATAGAAATACCGATTGCTAAAATCAATCAATTCCATTGGGGAGCGGTAATGATAGTGGAGCGTTCGGCACATAAATCCACGATTTTTGGCAATATCTAGAACCGACTGCACTGCTGAGCCAGTGGCCTTGATCTGATGCTCTTCAGGTATCTGATAGCGTCGAGCTAATTCATCAAAAACGCGATTTGACTTGAACATTATCGTACTGTCACGCATCTGTTCGCTATCGCCAACAAAAATCGCCCGCGATGATCGAAACATCACTGGCAAAGTATATGCCACATTACACTGTGATGCTTCATCTAAAATCACATAGTCAAAGATTCCTGATTCTAAAGGGATGATCCGACTTGCATCATCCAATTCCATAATCCAAATCGGTATCAAGTCGAGTACCGCATTAAAATTATCGGCATCTTTCCGAAGATTATCGAATGTCTTGAATGCCTTTTTTGATTTTCCAAAGGCGCGCGAGAATTTTTGGATAATTTGTTTGATCATTATGCCTGTTTTCCATTTTTCAAGAATATTCTTATTCACGATATTTTGAATGTACAGAGCGACACGATCTTTCCGTTCTTGCTCAATACTTTTCAATGCCGAAGACGCTCTATTGATACTCTCCGTCTTGAACAGCGTCAAAAGCTCCGATTTAATTTCTTGAACTCTCAATATTTTATTTTTTACATCATCCAATCCATCAGTGCTTGAGGTATCAATCAAATTCTCAAGCAAAGAAAACTCTTCCTCCGAAACTCCACAACCCGCCAGTCTTTCTCGGAAATCTGTTTCGAGGTCTTGTAGACGCTCAACAGCTTCGTGATAAGCACAGTGCGTATGGAGAAAGTTTAGGAATTTAACTGCTTCGTTTCTCGAAATGTCCTTCTTCAACTCCTCGTCAATATAATCACGAATCTCTCTGGGCAGCTGAGAAAATACAGACCCGAGGCGGATATTTCTATAGAAATTATTCAAAGAACGCCCAATCTTAGAGTGTCCGTCAAAGCCAGAAGCATTCATATCATCACGAATTGCCTCTAAGACAGGGGCGTATTCTTTCCCTCTCACCTCCAAACTAGAAAACAGTTTATCAAAATATTCTTTTTCGTCACTGCCATCATAACCTTCAATAATTTTTGAAAGCCTCACAGCTTCCTGTTTCATGTTTTTTATTCCATCCCAAATCTCGGATGAAAATTCTCTTGAGAAGTTTTCAGAATCCGTAATTTCAATATCATAATCCACTAACTGTTTCAATTCCTGATGGAGTTTGTAAATATAACGCTGAATATCAATTACTGAATTGAAGATTTTCGTATACTTTTCTTTCTGAGCAACTGTTTTAGATATATTCGGTTGTTCTAACACAGCGTCATTACTCTCAATCAAACGCCCCCTCCTATTGAATTTGTATCCAAGCCGATCAATATGAGAACTCAAAGCACTCAATTGCGGAGCAATACCATCCATCTCATCTTCCTCACCTATCTGAGCAGAATTTGGATTCGGTAAATACCCATACAGATATTTAACATTCAGTTTATTCAACTTGTCTTTGACCACTTTGAGAGCCTGAGCTTTTTGACTCACGAACAATACTCGCTTTCCAGTCGCCGCCAAATGACACAAAATATTCGAGATGGTTTCGGATTTCCCTGTTCCAGGAGGTCCTTGAATAATCGATGCCTTGTTATTAAGGATTGAGAGAGTCGAAAGTTGATACTTATCATACAAAAATGGAAAAAATAATTCTTGTTCATGAGGAATATCCGACTCAATATTAAGCTCTTCATCCTGCGTCCAGCTCGTGAGGGCGGTATTTTCCAAAGCATCCTCTGGTAATTGCGCTAATTTTGTAAGATCCTCAGCAAGAAAATAGTTCGCCTTCGGACTCAAAGAAATTTTCACATCCTCTAAGGAAAAAGACTCTTCGTCAAAATTCGCGTCCTTCAAACGGAGCTGTGCCTTTATCTTGTGCCAAATCTCTCTAAAAACTTCAAGATCTGAAATTGGCAAAGTCAGCAATCCGTTCATTTCATATTCGCCCAATTCTTCCAAAAGACGAAAATACAAATCTTCCCCAAGAATTGGCTCGAGAATACCGATATTCACCTGTATTTCCGAATCAACAAAATAGACAGAATATTTTTTTGCTTCCTTATCAAAATCTGCCTCAATGCGTATCGGCAAAGTAAAGAGTGGATAACGATCAATTTTCGTTTTTAGATTTTCAGCTTGCGGTTCTTCATCAGCATCATCAGCAACCACAACATCACCATTTGACTCTGTGGGTATCTCTATTTCAAAATAACCAAAATTCAAAATTGTCTGTTTTGTATAAGGATCATTCCTATATTTACTGTGAATTTCATCTATTTTATTCGCCAATGCCTTCTCTTTTTCATATACCTCTTTCAAGTCCTCCGGAACATCCTTTGGATCGTATCCATAAAAAGTATCTAGGTTTATAAGTTCTGCCAAACTTCCATCCTCTTCGCCATTTAGTAAGCCAGCCAAACTAAAAGTGTTGGCTGGCAACTCGATGGAATACTTTTTCTGACTCAAAGCCGTCCGCTGACGAGTCATCCGGACATAGCCAAGGCAGTATTTTATGAAACTGGAAAGCTCTTTTTCTTTTTCCATAACGATTATTTTCTTTTCAATATTTCTACAACCTCCTCTTTCCGAAACCGGCGGTCGCCTCGTGTGCCGAAACGGATGGCTTTCAATAGCCCTTTGTTGTCCCACTGGAGGGATGGTGTTGTATCAGAGCCGCATGCAACTCAACCGCCCCTCAATCCCCGCCTTCGCAAAGGTGGGGAGGAATTCAAAATCTCTTACCCCTATTCTATACCGTATTTTTGCAGAAGTAAAACAAAAACAGCCCCTTATGAGGCTGATTATGTGTGTTTTCTCTCTCGCTTTCGCGTAACGATGGCGGGACATATGGGACGATGTTCGAACTTTTTTGATGGAGAATGATGCATGTTTTCAGTATGTGTCACTTTCGTAGCTTACCCCCTACCCGCTCTCACTATATTTCATCCGTTATCAATCAGATCTCCTTCCAATATATTCCGTAACCCGAAAGGTACGTACGCTACCAAGCATATCAGGAGACACTTCTTCGTAGATGTCGGTATGCATGGTCAAAAACCCCAATGGCTCGAAATAATCGACCCAATCGGATGGTTTGGTAAAATAGAGCTGCTTCAACTGACTGGCATCCCAATTCGGTTCAGGGTAGTCATACATCGTGCGGACGACGACTGTTTTCGGCCGGAGTGCTGCTATTTTTTCGAAGACATCTGCATTCGGCATGAACAGAGCTGAATTAGAAAGGTAGAGCACATCGAATGCCTGATCCGGCTGCCATTCTAAGAAGTTACTCAAGACAAAACGGATGCGCTCCGGCGGTTCCTCTCGCTTGAGCACATCAAGTGCTGTGACATCCGCTCCCATATCCCGCAAGGCGATGCTCTCGGCGTAACGAGCACAACCGACATCCAAAACCGTAACGTTCTGAAAGAAGTCCGCTCCCATTGTTTCGGTAACGATATTGTAAAGGCGTTTTTCCATATTCGATAAAAATACTGCATATACTACTTACTAAGATAAGTATACACTGATTTTGAAATACATGCTTATTATAAAAAGGACTCCAAACGATTGTTTATCGTTTGGAGTCTTAAGAATCAAAACTACACCACATAAGCTCGTGTCAAATGGCGAATGCTATTCTGCGCGATAGCGTGACGTCCATGAAGCATTATTCTGTTATTCACGAACAGTGCTTCGCCGACATTCAACTTCAGTGACACGACATTCTCCATTTGTTTTACAAGCTCCTCATGAAACGATGTTATAGCGGCAGCTTGTAAGGTATCGGCATATGTCAGCGCTTCTTGAATCACAACTGGTAACCAATATATATGATACGGATTACTTCTGAGAAGTGGTCGATATTCATCACAATGAAACACTCGCAATTGAATCTTCTGTAGCGCCTCTTGCTCGACAGTCGACATCTTGCAAACTATTTCTCTTGAATCTACAAGCAGGTTAGCGCCATTATCAGCATCTTGTTGATTACAATACCATGCAACTATCGGCACGTGCGGATGATCCGTATGAAACGGCACCGCATCAGCACAGTATGGATACTGATCCTTTTCAGGGTTCAAACGAACTTCTATCGTTTGACTGATTTTTCCCAGCAAATTGCATATTGCATAAAATCCATCAAGATTCTCTGTCTTTACTACCGCGAAACCATACTCATCAAGACGAGACCGGACCATATCGGGACAAGGTTCAATCCCACTCATACCACCACCTCACAAGGTCTGCCAAATACCGGCTGACGTATCAACCCAAGCAATATTTCTGGGGAGTACCTTACAGGATATTCTTCATACCATCTAACAAGAGTTTCTCCACCTAAGAGATCCCATATATAATTGAGCTGCTCTCGGTTCTTCTCGTCCGACTGTGGTAGAAAATCTGGACTCCCTGGTGAATGATGGATATAAAATCCAAAATACCGATTGCAAAAATCCGTATAATCCTGCGTATGAAGAATGAAAGTGTGCCACAACTCGTCGATGATAACCATTCCGGTATGAATAACCAGCGTACCGAAATCTTTCAGTTGCCCATTTCTAACGGAAGCTTTTCGTTGAGCACTTAGCCAAAGCCATTTTTTCATTTCAGTAAAGATCTCTTGCACTTCATCCTGCGAAACGGAATACATGGTGCGAAACTTGTTAAGCACTCGCGCATTATCGTAGTCGAGCACTTGCTGCAAGCTCGCCATTGTAAATTCTTGATTCATTGCGGCCTCCTGTCTTTATTTGGCCTAATGTAAAAAATAAATCCTAGCGCTTCGTATATTACGAAACGCTAGGACAATGGAACCAACTACATTCGCTTGATGTAGTGGCTAACTTTCACAGCCTTGACAAGCACCATTACCAGCTTTAAGTTGCGCTAAAATACGCGCAATAACCTGATCTTTCTGAGCACTTGTCTTTGCATCAGCTATTGTTTCAACTTGCATCGTCCTTCTCCTAATATAAAGAACTGGGAGGAATCGCCTCCTGACTATCTCGCTACCATTATTAACAGCGAGATAACAAAAGAAGAACCTAAAAACATGCCACACCTCTATGTATCCTAAAATGTATAATTGATACACTATATACTCCTTAAAATTCTAAGATCAACCTATCAGGAAAACAAAAAAATGAATTGTATCTCTCAACAAGCGTATTATAACATTGGCGAGGATTACCGGCGACATCAGACTCTCTGTTCGAGTCCCGTTTGTAGACTACAAAAAACAAGGCTCAAATAAGCCTTGTAATCGATGCGGACTGGACGAGACTCGAACTCGCGACCCCTACCGTGACAGGGTAGTGCTCTAACCAACTGAGCTACCAGTCCAAAAAAACAAAAACCTCTTACTTACGCAAGTATTTCCAGTGTAGCACTTTCATCGAATTCGTCAATAAAACCGCTGGTCTGGCGTACCCAAAAACCGGCATAGACGCCTCCCCTCGCTACAAGTTCGTCGTGTGTTCCCTCCTCGACAATAACACCCTCCTCAAACACGATGATCCGATCCATCTTGCGTACTGTGCTCAAGCGATGCGCGATCACGAGGGTCGTCCGCCCTTGCATCAAGACATCGAGTGCCTCTTGGATATATTGCTCACTGATCGTATCAAGCGCACTCGTGGCCTCGTCGAGGATGAGGATTGGAGCATCTTTGAGTATCGCGCGCGCGATGGCTACCCGTTGGCGCTCTCCACCCGAGAGCTTCACTCCGCGTTCGCCCACGAGCGTCTCATAACCATTGGACAGCTTCTCAATGAATTCATGAGCGTGAGCCAATTTCGCCACACGGATTACTTCGTCCATCGATGCCTCCGGGTGCGCATAGGCGATATTCTCCCGCAGAGTACGATGAAAGAGTGCTGGCTCCTGAGGCACATAGGCGATCATCCGCCGCACGTCGGCCTGCGCCAACTCGCGGATATCCACACCATCAATGGTCACCGAGCCCGCATTAGGATCGAGGAATCGCAACAAGAGTTTCGTCAGGGTCGATTTGCCCGCGCCACTCGACCCGACAATCCCGACCTTCTCCCCCGCTCGAAATCGCACCGAAAGCTTTTCAAACACCGGCGCACCATCAGCATATTTAAATGTTAGATTATTGAGCACCAACTCGCCCTTCACCTTCTCCAATTTCTTCGGTTCGACAATATCCGCCACTTCAGTCGGCGTCTCAAATATCTCGATCATCTCGGACGCATCAGCAAGCCGACGAATAACCCGTCCAAACACTCGATTCAACTGGAACAATGCACCGAAGAGATTCCCAACATAGAGCTGGACCAATACTACTGTCCCGGAAGTGATGTTTCCCTTCAGCCATAAGTAGAGAGAAATCCCCACAGCCACGAGCTCGAGCACACCAAGCAATACCGTCTGCCCCGTGATGGCAATATTCTGAAAATTCCACGCTTTACGACGAGCTCGCTCCCATGAGTTACTCGTTTCTGCAAAAGAATCTATCTCGTTTTGTTCGGCTGAAAATGTTTTCACCGTCAAAGCATTCGAGAGTACATCTGAAAGTTTGGCAGTTAATTTAGAGTCTTCTTCGGAAGATTGTTCATCATAAGGCGATTTCTTCATCATCACCCACCAAGAAAACCAAACATACACAATAACAAAAAAGAAAAAGAATGCCGAAATGAGTGGGGTCAAAACAAAAAGTGTGACAAATATTCCCGCGACTTGTACGAAAGTCATCCAAAAATTGAAAATGATGCTATCGTACAAATCCTCGAAACCCGCCACGAATCGTTTTGATTTTGCCACCAGACTCCCGGAAAAAGAATTGGAAAAAAACTGATAACTGTGTCTATGTAAGTCAGAAAAAGCTCGATCTGCCAAATCCTTCATCACAATACTTTCCGTACGAACAATAAAAAAATCCCCGACTCGAAAGAAGCATTGATAAATAACTGTTACGATCACAAAACACCAAAACCACCACCATAAACCGTTCGCCAACAACATTTTTTCTATACCATTTGAAGAAATAACATCAATAATTTTCCGAAATATGAGTGGCTGGAAAACATTCGCAATGAGTGATGCAAAACCATACGCGACAAAAGTAAAAACCACCTGCCACTTGTAGGGTCGCATTGACTGCCAATAATAGTGAAAAATCACTCTTACTGGGAAGGTGATATTTTTCTTGGATGATTCTTCGGACATAATTTTGTAGCAGGGGTGGGACTCGGACCCACGACCCCAGCCTTATGAAGGCTGTGCTCTAACCAGCTGAGCTACCCTGCCAAATACTATAAATGTTGCGGGGGTGGGATTTCCCTCCAGGCCTGGGTTGTCGCGCGAGACGCGCCACCCCTTCAAATCCCAACGCGAACCAAGCAGTTGGTTCGCTCCCCCGTTTCGATTTTTCTCTTTGTTGCGGGGGTGGGATTTGAACCCACGACCTCCTGGTTATGAGCCAGACGAGCTGCCAGACTGCTCTACCCCGCGATATATACTTTCCTGAAACACAACGATTCTACTTTCTCAACTGTTCCTATACGAGCTGACTTATCGAGTCCTGCTCTACCCCGCGATATATATTCTCACAAAACACAAAACTTTCCTTCTAATACTGTCCCCGTACGAGCTGTCACCATAGACCCTGCTCTGTCTCACGATATATACTTTCCTGAAACACAACGATTCTACTTTCTCAACTGTTCCTATACGAGCTGACTTATCGAGTCCTGCTCTACCCAGCGATATATAAACACATTGTCTCTACTCTCTCAGATGGTGGGTGATTGAGGATTCGAACCTCAGACCTCGACATTATCAGTGTCGCGCTCTAACCAACTGAGCTAATCACCCGATAGTGGTAAACCAACCCTCACCCAAAAAGCTCTCTTTTCGCCAAAATAAAAAAGCACTCAGACCTTCTTATGGAGAGTATACCAAAAGCCGGAGGAAAACGCAAGAGAAGCCAATCACGGAGTATGAACCTTCCCGGCACCAAAGATATCATGACTACCCCCTGTTTGAACTGAAAATTCAGATTGCCTCTTGTGAACCAGATCCAATGCCTGCTGAAAAGCACTCTCTTTGAATTGAATCAGCTTCAAATTCTCGTTACGATACTCAATTTTTCGGTCATCCGTCCACCGAAAAAGATACACCTCATGATTCCCCTCCCAGACCCCGACAACGACCACAAGAAAACACACGCCAAGAAAAACTACCCACTGATGACGAAGCCACCAACGGAAAAACGTGGCGGAAAACTTTTTGATTTTGGCAAGTATTTTTGGTCCTGTCATAACCGAAGCTCTTTATTGGTTAGTTTCCGGAAGCGCGACTACCACACCAAGAACTGCTTGCATCGGGCGAATATCATTCGATACAGATGGAGCAGTCGGCGTAGTACTGCCGGTTGTCGTTTGAAAAATATTTCGAGGCGTCGACGAGGATGCAGGAGTCGCACCACTCGGTGTATCGGTCTTGGAAAAAGAAATTGAGAGAACATCTACATAGTATGGCAGCAATTCCAATTTTTTAAGAAAAGCCGTCAAAGAAAAATAATCTCCCATAATCGTCAGTCGTAAACCCTGTCCCGTAGTGGATCCGATATCATCACGAATAGATTTCTTCACGATTTTTGTTGTGGGAGCCACTGGAGCAACGGGCGCCGCTGGCTTACTCCCGGTACTACTCTCCGGCGCTCCCGTAGTGGCTGCGTTTTTTTCGGGGAGTTTGGGCTTCGGGGAAATCGTGTCGTCGATCTCGATAGCGATAGTATTCCCCGTATCCTTGGCAAGCGTTTCCAAATCCTGCACCCAACGAATAGGGTCATTCGCCGACGCGGTAACTGCCAAATCACCCGACGCCTGACGGACGCGCTCCACCTGATCTCGGATAACGGGCAATCGTTGCTGTTTCAGGAGAACAACCTCCTCGTCGACGGTGCGCTCTTGGATCTGGTTCAATTGCGCCTGATTTTTCAACCACATCGGGCGAATCACAAAAAAAGCAACCAAAGCGTATACCATCAGGCTCGCCACAATCGCCGCACCTATCCGATAAGTTGAACGGTTCATTTTCATAAGAGAGGGACTTTAAGACATTCCGTGTGTATAATCACTTCTATCTGAAAAATCACTTTTTCCTGAGAAAAAAGATTGGAAAGCGGCAACCGGACATCATCGAAACAACCATCCTGAGCGAGCCGATCCCGAAAACTCATAAGCGCATCCCGGTTATCCGCCTGCCCGGTTATCGTCACTTGATAATCCGCGTTCGTAACACTATCAAGAACGATCTCTGCGGAAACCAGTGATTCCATCTTCTCGAATAATTTCGACCACTTCGGTTGTTTGTTCTCGCGAGTAATAGTCTTTTGTGTCGTCGCATTGACGGCTTGGATTTCCTTCTGATATCCCTCCAAGTCCTTGGTCGTCTGAACATTTTGTTTGTCACCAGCAGAAATGTCCAACAACATCAGTCGTTGATTGAGCATCCAGCCAATCCCCCATAATATTCCAAATACGAGGACGGCAAGCATTCCCACATTCACGCACTGATTTATGACAAAACGAAACCACTGCCAATCAGTTGCCTGTTGTTTCCGTTCGGGTGAGAGAAGGTTAATTTGTAGACGCATAAATGGAAGAGTTAATCCCTCCTAACGATAAACCGAGTGCTGTTGAAAATTGAGATGATTCCTCAAAAGGGATTGACGGAATCTTGTGACCGAGCCGAAGTGTCACCCATGGATCACCTTTCTCAACAGAACGCTGCAGCCGCTGTGCCAGATATGGAACCAATCCAAGAAGGTTGGAACCACCGCCACACAAAAGAATGCGATCGATTGATGGTGTATAATTCAAGCTACCATTATAAAAATCCATAGCTCGTTCGATCTCCGAAACCACATCATTCAATGCTCTATCCAACAAACCCTGCAGAGGATTATCATTCGATTTGTTTTCAATACCGTATTGCCGTTTCAACCACTCCGCTTCGTCAAAAGAAACCCGCAATGTCTTGGAAAGAATATCAGTGAACATCTGTGCCGACAAATGACTGCTCGAGGTGAACAGAGGGACATTGCCTACGGAAATCAAAAAACTCGTACGCCGATCACCCAAATCGACGATAAGTGTCGTGGTAGGGGGATCGGAGGGCGGCGGTGCAAAAATTCTCGCCTGAGCCAGTGATTCCGTTTCCAAACCAACCACTTCCAGTCCCGCTTTTTCGATTACCCGAACATACTGGTCGACGATGGTTCTTGCCACAGCCACCACGAGGACAGATTGCTGTTTCTCATTACCCAAAAAAGCAAGCTCATCATCAAGAATATGGTAATCATAATAAATCTGATCGAGCGACAAAGGGATATTCCCTTCCACTTCCCATTTCACGGCCTCCGCCAATTCTTCCTTTTCGATTCGCGGAAGCATAATCACGCGAAGAAAAACTTTCATCTCAGGGAGGGAACAAAACACCTGCCGCGAAGTGATTTTCTCAGGACCGCTCTGTGCAAAAAGTTTCCGGATAGCTTCGACTACCTTCTCCTCCTGGACGATCTCACCATCAACGATAACACCGGGAGCGAGTGCAATCGAACTGAAACTCCGTATCCGATCCCATTTGGAGCCATGACTAATCCACACGAGCTTCAAGGAAAGATCGCTCAAATCCAAACCAACCGGCACCCTCTGCGAAGAAAAAATGTTTGTCTGCAAAAAAGACATATTTTGTTTTTTGTTTTTGGAATTTTCCAATCTGTTCCTCTTCCTATTATAGCTCTTCCCACAGATCCATCAAATATTGCGTGCCCGTCGGGAAGAAAGGCGGCGGATAATAGAGGAGATTATTATCGAAAATGAGATTACGTGTGGTATATCCCCAATCAAGTGAGCCGTTTGTCCATGCGAAACCATACCGCTGATTGGTAGCGATCGCGCCATTCACCGTGATGTCAGATCTATGATCAGAAGAGCCATAATTAGCCCGCCCAACGCGACCGGTCTGAGCCAATAAAGCTCCGTCTATTCTCAAATGATCCTGACTATTTTTAATAATTTCTATGTCTTTTTGGCCAATAATTCCCAAGATAGTACTCCCATCTGATCGAGCATATTGGATCGGTGTCCCGCCCAAAAACATATTTGCAGCGGAACCACCCGAAATATTCGCTGCCACAATTGATACTTTTGCTTCACCATTCATCAGCGTAGCGCCCTGATAGCTTTTATCGAACTTCTCAAAATTCGTCCCACTGATGAGATTGGAGTCAAGCCAAATATTATCCTCCACAAAAATAATACCGTTATCAGGAATCTTATAATTTTTCTTGGCACAATAACACTTCGGATTACTGGTCGTATCTTTACACATGGTATTCGGCCCACTCGTCGTGATACCCGTCGTACAAGCGGAACCGGTACCATCACTATTCTTTGTCCCCATATAATCATTGATATTATTCGTCGTCGCATCAAGTGAATTCACCGTATACACATCATAAGTGCCATTCGCTTTCAAAACGATCTGCCGTCCGACTCCTGTCGTATCAAAATAACACCCGGCTGCCGAGCAATTATTCACGACCGTGCACTGTGGCGGTGTGTTCGAATTATAGGTGCAGGCCTGCCCCTTCATCAGATTCAGATCCGCCAACACGCCATTGAAATCCACCGTCGGAACCGGGAAAGTCCGCCCGGCCTGAAACACATCTATTCGTGCCGGTACCGCACTCGGCGGAGCCTCGGCAGAACGATAAGAGTCATTCACTCCGCTCCCTGATGGTGCGTTCGCGTGAGTGTGTACGCCAAACTCATCTCTACTGAAATTGCATACCCACTTACTTCCATCCCAATGAAGAGCTCCCTCACAATGATCAGGGTCATCATACGATGCCACCGAACTTGTTATGATATTGTGTGCCACTCCGTCAAAACGAACACCGAAATTCGAATGGATTCGACCATATACCTCTGTCCCCTCGCCAAATCGTATCTCATCATTGGCCAATGCACTGTATTCGCTCCACGATGGTCGACGAAAACGCACCTTGATGGTTCGTATTGCTGTCGAATCCCTATCCATCCACCCTTGAGAAGTGACCGTGACGATAGTCGAGCCAGTGGCTGGTGGAACGACAGTAATACTATAATGTCCCACCGGCCCCGAGCTATCTTCATAGACACCCGTATAGGCACCGCCCACTCCCAATGCTGTTCCTCCTGTCCAAAAAGCCTGGATCTGTTGTGCAGTGCGACCATCGACCATATGTGCCAGATACCATCGATACCACAGCACTCCTGCCTCGGAAACATGAAAAGCTTCGTTACGAGAAATGGTCTGCAAACTGACCTTGGTTGAATTCGCCACAAACGAAAGACTGCCGGTCAAAATAATAGAAACGAAAAATACCACGAATAAACCGTACACAAGGAAGCTCCCGCGAAGAAAAATTGGATTCGAATGGATTTTAGTTGGAGACATATTCGTTGAGATTGCGTAATTCGGCAAATGATTCGAAATTGATATTGTCGGGCGCATGAGCGGGATCAATGTTCATCGCGACATGCACCTTCACTAGACGGACATTGGCGATTGAGACTGGTGTTGCGAGTGGATTATTTGCTGTATCGCCAGGATAATTCGCATTGTAATAGGTAAATATCGGTTCGCTACTCGTATTGTAGACTGCCAAGCCGACCGTGGTCTCTGTCGCGTCACCAGCCGCATACGTTACCGGTGTTCCGGCCGTCGGCAATCGGACACCTTTTTTTAACAGTCCGTTGCTCAAAAAATAATGGATGCGTTCGGTCTTACCATCACCATCTGAATCGGCATAAAAGGTCAAGGAAAAATCGGAACCAGACACCATCGGATAACTCCCATTGTCCGCCTGTCGAGCCCGACGAATATCCTGCACGAGCCTGTCGACCGCCCGCTGATTGGTCAGGGCAGTTGTCCCCTCTTCGAGGATAAAGGCATTCGTACGAAGACTCCGAATAAATAACGCGCTGAAGGCAGACAATAGCAGTGTAGCGATAGAGATGGCAACGACCATTTCGACCAAAGTCATCGCGCGGTATGTTTTTTTCAAAAATCGTGACATATGAGAAAGATACTGTTAACTGGCTATCAAATCGACGCTCTCTTGGAGAAGACTCCCCGACACCGAAATGGTTTTCGTTTGATCCTGAAAGCCGGCCGCTGTTACTTTCAAATCATATGTCCCAGCAGGCAGAGCGGGTGCCGAAGTTGGGAAGTAAGCCCGCCCGAATTGATCCGTAGTAAGCGTCACATCGTATCCCGTAATACTATTGGTTAATTGCACGGAAGCTCCGGCAAGCGGACTGGTTGTAGATTGATCTGTAACCGTTGCCAACACCGATCCTATCGTCATATCCGCAAAGAACAAAGTTTCTTCACTATTGACACCCGCACTCACCACGAACGAGCTCGCCGTCACTCCAGGCGGCTCCATCCGCAAAAGAATATGCTGAGCGGGAATGGTAGGCGTAATGGTATAGGTACCGGGGCTGACTGATGACTCGGTAAATGAAGCACCGGCTCCGGAAGTATCATTCTCATTAAGAGTATAGGTTATCGGCGCCGTACCGATCTGCTTGCCTCCGACAAGTTGAAATGCAACACTTGGAAGATCTTGACTAAGTCCATCTTTGGTCTTGATGGTAATGTCGGCCGAGCGATCGGTTATCAAGCTACTCGGATTGAGCTCCCCAGCTACTACCGAAGCATGCGGCTCGACCGGTGTAAATGTCCCACCATTTGCCATAGAAGGATATGTGGTTATGGGAAAGTATCCGGATTTCGAAACGCTGATCTGGTATGATTGCAAACTCGCCGGAGCAGCAGGGAACATCAGGTTGCCCGTATCATCAGTATTAGTCGTCAAACCAACATGCGGACTAACCGCCGTATTGACGATATGCACCGTCGCATCCGCAATCCCATTTCCTGCCAGATCGAGCACATTGATCGACAATACTCCCCCGCCCGCACTCTGCTCGACACCCTTCGGCACGAATACCGAAGAAACTTCCACTTGCTGCGATGAACTCGCCGTACCCCATGCAACAGTAACAAATACTTTTTTGTAATCATTGGGAACCGTATCGATCGGAGTCGTACCCGTCACCAATCCATCAAAAGGATCATCGATGTATTGAATAAATGTGCGCACCTGATAGGTGTGGGCATTGGCCGTCACGGATTCGTCTTGAAGTATGTCCCCGCCTGGTAGGCCATAATTCCATCCACCGCCACCGTCAGGGGTCTTGGTGCCGATAGCGGAATAATCCAAATTACGGATGATTTCCATTTTTTCCGACGCAAGTGATGCCGCACCAAGCCGATTACGCGTCTCAAAAATCAACTTCGTTCCAAAACTCCACGCCTGCAAGAATACCGTACTGACCACCACAAAAACAAACAGGAGCGCCAGCACCTCAACCAATGTCGTCCCTTTTTGTCGTGAATTTATTTTTATTTTCATTATACATTTTTAGGACTTACGCGCTTGAGTGCAGCTTGCCCGTCCGCAGGCGGGTTCGAGGCATAAGCGAGGAAGTCCTAATTGATATTATCCATAACACTGTAAATCGGTTGTAGCATCGCGACAGCGAAAAATCCTACCGCGGTTCCGATGAATACCATCAACACCGGTTCCAAAATCGAGGAGAGATTTTTGGTGACTTGATTCACTTCCTCTTCATAAAAATCCGCCAACCGCTCGAGCACCACTTCTGTCTTGCCGGTTTCTTCTCCCACTGCGAGCATCTGCGGAACCAAAACAGGAAAAGCTTTCGGGTAACGGAGTATCACCGTGCTCAATTCGACGCCCTTTTGGATTTCTTCGAGTCCCTCCTTGAGAGCGTCCTTATAATAAACATTTGAAATCGTATCCGAAACGATCATGAGTGCGTTCGTCACCGCCACACCACTTTTGAGCAATGAGCTGAAAATTCGGGCAAACCGCGCGCAGTTCACCTTCACAATAATATCGCTTATGATGGGTGTCCGCAGCGCCAACCAACCAAATATCCGTTTGCCATGAGGTGTTCCTGCGAACCATTTGGTTCCCGCGACTATACCGACAAAACCGCCCATCACCAAAAAGCTATGATTTTGCATAAAGTCTCCCAACCCCATAATGAACAGGGTCGATGCCGGCAGCGTGACATCCATATCACGGAATACACTGGTAATCCTCGGCAAGACATACGTCAGCATGACAATCCCGATACCGATCATCGCCACCATGACGACAGACGGATACATCAGAGCGCCCTTCACTTTGCTGGTCAGCTCATGTTCCTTCTCGAGCTGTATCGCGAGAATCTCCAGAATCTTTTCGAGGTTTCCGGAAATTTCGCCCACATACACCATACTCGTGAACAGCTGATCGAAGACTGCTGGATACGCGGCCAACGCCCCCGAAAAGGTATTGCCACTCTCCACCTGCTGACGCACCTCATCGAGAATCTTCTGGAAATATTTATTCTTCGTCTGTTCGGAAAGATTCATCAGTGCCTTGGACACGGTCAACCCTGAACCCACCATCACGCCGAGGTTACGAGTGAACATCATCCGTTCCTTCAGGGGCACACGCTGAAAACGATCGAGCCATTTCACGGTCGTCTGCTGCTTCACTATTTTGACCGAGGTTAACAAGAGACCCTTGCTCCGCAATTCCGCAACCACCGCCCGTTCATCGGTCGCCGACAACTCGCCGTCCACCGACTCTCCCGATGCGATGACGCGCGCAGTATAAGAAAACTGTGGCATATTTTTATATTACAACCTACCTATTTAGTATATCACACCATCGCTTCGATTTCACTCACCCTGTGTTTAAACTTCTCAAAAATTTTTGGTCCGCGCGGCTTCGGAAGAAATAGCAATGCTGAATCATTCGCCACAATCAAACTTCCCGCCCATTTCGTTTTCGGATTCGCCTCGATTTTCTTCTTTTGCATTTCACCGAGTTTTTTTTCAAACCACTTGTCACCAAGCACTATCTCGCCAATATCCCGCACCACGCGGATATACCAGCGATCCATCACACACCACCGCGATACCAATGTCGTCGGTCGATACTGCGGCCGAAATCGAGTTATCCAGCTATTTGCCATACGAAACCGTCGATATTCATGCGCACCATAAACCGGCACCAATGTCGTATACTCATGCGAAGAAAACCAATCCTTCAAAGTGATCTCCAACGATTCCGAAGTGATCCAAAAGTTGAGACATGCCCGATCACGATGGTGCGTACCCCAGCGCCGCTTACCGATCAGATGCAATACGCCCGTCACCAGAACACGCCCCATCCAAATGTGCCCCGCACGCACACTGATCAACATATCCCAATCACTGTCACGCTTGGTATTCTTCATCGCCACACTTCCCGTAAGCGCCACCATCCGCACGAAGGGTACCCACCGCAACACTTGCGCCAACTTCTGTATACGCTTCATCTTGATTTCCGATCGTCGCTCGCGAGTCCACCGCTTATCGAACAAATCTTCCCGACCCCGCACCGCATACCACCCCCGATCGCTCACGAGACGTTTTTTAATCTCTTCAGTCTCAAGTGTCGCCAACACCACTTCTAAAGAAACCCGATCTTTTTCTTCGCCTGTCGCCATCAGATATTTCCATATCTCAAAACCCGTCAAAGGAAAATCCATCGCGTCATAATACGCCACCGTCGCCACAATATCCCTCGAGAGTCCAGTCATAAGTTATTTATTTCTCCTCCAACAATTTCCGCTGTTTCGTTATCGCCAGTGCATTCTGTTTCGAGATCACGCTTCGCCCAATTTCTTTCTCAGTCTCCCGTCTCGCATTGCCAGCCACGCTTCCGCCGCGTCTAGCGACCCGCTTATTTTCATCAAACGCTTCCGGTTTTTCAATTTGAGAAATTTCCGTCGTCACCCGTTCACCAAGCATCGTAAAAATTAATTCGAGATCAGTCATATTATCTCGTAAATTCGCCGGTGACTTTTCGGGAATATTCTTGTGCTTCCGGTACTCGCTCGGCGTCATCCCAAAGGTCGCCCGACTAATTTCTGCTGTTAAGATAGCGTAGTCGCGCTCACTCTCAATACCGCGATCTTTCCATTCATCGGTCAAATTCTGACGAATAGCAATCCCGCGCAATCGCTTGTCGATCCAATCTTTTGGATACCCCTTTTGTTCATAGAGTTGCTTCATCCGCTCTTGCGCCAATTCAGGATTTTCTATTTCTTGTACGCGCTCATACCCAACTTTCGCCAACCACCGCTTGAACGGCTCAGCCTTCGGGCTGGGAATTGATTGGATAATACGAAACATACCCTCTGTATTGGCGCAGTCAGTACTATATTTCTTTCCATCAGAACTCTCCAATTTCAGTTGTAAACAAATTGTTAACAACTGAGTTTCCCTTCCCTTCAATACACCCCAGTATTGGCGAGGAGCACGACTCTCCGTTAAAACTTCAACAATGTCCACCACCGAAAAAAACCATCGACCGTCATGCCACACCCGACGGATTTTTTTTGATTCAAAAACAACCAATCCCGTATTCATAAGTATCCCGCATTAATTATCAACTCCCTTTAGTATAGCCTTCTCCGAGACTTTTTGGCAGTCTTGACTATTGCCTCCAAATAGGCTATATTACAAAGTCAGTCTTGAAGCGCAGTCTTCTGCTGAATAAACCAATTTCGTTCCGCCAAACGAGATATCCAGGTTCTTTTACAACTTTTCAGTGGCGGCTGATGGAGCAATATCATGAAAAAAGCAATACCAGCAGTAAAGAATATTCTCTTAATAACAATGGATATTTTAAAAAGGACGCTGCCTACAATAAAGGATGCCTTTCTAGTGGCAGCCAGTATTTTTGGAGCACTCATCGTCGGCCAAACAATGGCCAGAATTTCCCATATCGAATTTTCTCCTGAACTTCTGCGTGATACAACCGTAGTAGGTATGGTGGCAGGAACGCTACTTATACTCTCCACAGTATTTGGGTTGGTATTAAACTACTACTATCATCAAGATTTTAACGGTATTTATTTGATTATCCTAAAAATAATTTTCTCCGTCGGAGTAATTCTGTTTTTTGGATCTTTCGGGATATTTCTATTGAAGACTTTTGGATATCTCTTTCTGGCAAATTTTATAGTGTCAGGGTCATTGACTCTTCTTTGCTTCTCTATCGGGTACAAAAACAAGCAACCAGGAAAACTGATGGCATTTCTACCATTCGTTGCAACACAAATAAATTGGCTTGCGACAGTCCTTCTGCTAATCCTGCAGTTTTAAAAAATCTTCAGGCAATCAAAAAAGGGATTCTTATTATCATTATAAGAATCCCGATTTTTTTTTATATATCTCTTTTTTATATATACCTCCCCGTGTAACTCCGGCGACACTTGCGGATCTTGGCGGGCGGACCGGCACAGAGGATCTCGCCACCAGCAGTGCCACCCTCGGGTCCCATATCGATCACCCAATCAGCATAACGGATGATGTCGACATTGTGCTCAACAACGATCACGGTATTGCCCTTGATGATGAGCGCATCAAGTATGAGTAATAGTCGTCGGATATCGTCGAAGTGCAAGCCGATAGTCGGCTCATCGAGAATATAGAGGGTCTTGCCTGTCGCCTTGCGCGCCAACTCGGTCGCCAATTTGATACGCTGAGCCTCGCCTCCGGAGAGATTGGTCGCGCTCTGCCCGAGTTTGAGATATCCGAGGCCGACTTCCTCCAGTGTCCGCAGTTTATCATCGATGGCCGACTGATCGGCGAAGAACACCCGTGCTTCGAGCACACTCATCTTCAATACCTGCGAGATATTTTTGCCACGATATTCGATCGCCAATGTCTTGTCATTGTAACGCGTCCCATGACATACCTCGCACGGCACATAGACATCGGGTAGGAGGTACATCTCCACCTTGCGCACTCCGCCACCCTGACACATCTCGCAGCGACCACCCCGCATATTGAAACTGAAATGACTCGGCGCAAAACTCTCCTTCTTGGCCTCGACCGTCGCAGCGAACATTTCGCGGATCGGCGTGAAGAGTCCGGTATAAGTCGCGGCATTGGAGCGTGGTGTGCGTCCGATCGGATCCTGCGTCACGGTGATCACCTTGTCGAGCTGATCCAGTCCTTCGATTTTTTTGTGCTTACCGACCGCCACCTTGGTACCATAAAAATGCCGCGCCAAAGCCTGAGCAAGAATATCGTGCACGAGCGTCGATTTGCCCGACCCCGACACGCCCGTGATCGCCACGAAGCACTCCAGCGGAATATCCACATCGATGTGTTTCAGATTGTGTTCCGATGCATCAGTGATCGTGATGAATTGTTTCGGTCGTCGAGGTGTGCGATCTGGTTCCGCTACATTCATACGTCCAGACAGGTATTTCCCGGTCAAGGTTTTCGACTTCCACAATTGTTCCGCCGTACCCGAAAACACCACCTCACCACCGAACGAACCCGCGCCCGGACCCATATCCACAATCCAATCCGACACACGCATAATCGCCGGGTCGTGCTCTACGACGATCAATGAATTACCATTCTCTTTCAGGACATTCATCGCGCCGATCAGTTTCTCGGTATCACGACTGTGCAAGCCGATCGACGGTTCATCCAATACATAGAGGATACCGGTCAGATCAGACTTCATCTGAATGGCGAGCTTGATACGCTGTGCCTCACCACCCGAAAGCGTTTCTGCACCGCGCGCGATTTCCAGATAATTCAGGCCAACTTTTTCCATCGCATCCAAACGAAAATCAACTTCCTGTAACAGCGCCCGTGTCGATTCACAAAAATGTTTCGGGATCGATTTCGACAAAACCGATCGGACATATTTCCGCAGAGCCTCGACCGTGCGTGCCGTCATCTCCGAGATACTCTCACCGAGAAACAGCACCGCAAGCGACTCGGGCTTGAGCCGTCTACCCTCACAAACCGGACAGGTGTTCATCAACATATATTTCTCAATCTCCACCCGCGTATGTTCCGATTTCGCCTCGCGATATTTCTTCTCGAGCAGTGGGATCACACCTACAAAACGCTTCGCTTTCATCTTTTCAGAAAATTTTTCTGGCAATTCGCCGTACAATATGACATTCAGATCGCGTTTACGCAAACGTCCAACGGGAATATCCAACGAAAAACCGTGCCGTGCCGCAGCATCACGCAAGAGCTCGAACTGTGTCGTGGAGGCCGGTCGTTGTTCGCGTGACTTACTCCACGGGCGGATCGCACCCTCGAGGATTGAGAGGTTTTTGTTTGGCAACACGAGCTCAGGGTTGAGCTCTGGTTTCACACCGAGACCCGCACAAGTCGGACATGCTCCCTCAGGCGCATTGAATGAGAATACATTGGGCACGAGTTCTGGCAAAACCATCTGACAGGTTCCGCAGCGGTATTCCTGATCGTATTTGCGTTCCTCCGTTTGATCAATGAGAATCGTAACCACGCCCTGACCAAGTTTGAACGCCGTCTCGAGCGAATCCACGATCCGCTCCTTGTCCGGCCGTTTGACATCAACCGTCATTCGGTCAACTACCACTTCCATTTCCGAGAGCAGCATATCCGATGCATGCGGCAACGCCTCCGTCACCAACATCACCGTTCCGCGAAACCGCACCCGCGCATATCCCCACTGCTCGACCTGCCGAAGAGCTTCCTTCTCTGTTTTTTTCTGTAACAAAACTGGCTTCGTGAGAAACACGATCCCCGCGTCGCCCGGCAGAGCGATCAGTTCTTCCAAGATCTCTCGTGATTGTTTGCACCGCAAAACCGCCCCGCACTGGGGACAGTGGGGCTCGCCGGCTTTGGCATACAGCACCCGCAAATAGTCATATATCTCGGTCAATGTCCCGACAGTCGAACGCGGACTGCGCGAGATACTCCGCTGATCGATCGAGATGGCGGGACTCAAGTGTGTCATCAGGTCGACATCCGGTTTGCCGATCGTCTGAAGGAAATTGCGCGCGTACGAAGACAACGACTCCATATATCGCCGATTCGCCTCCGCATAAATAGTATCAAATGCCAACGAGGACTTGCCTGAACCTGATAATCCGGTAATGACCACCAGACTCTCCCGTGGGATCTCGACATCGACATTTTTGAGATTATTGACACGCGCACCCTTGATAACGATCGTTTTTTTGTCGGCAGAGGCAGGCATAGGCGAGAAAATAGAGAGAAACATTGGATCAAAAAAGGCTAACGCTCCCACCCTGGGCAATCACTCACATTGTCTCCTATGGTAGCACCTAAACTTCATTCCATCAAGACCGCTTAAAATGAAAACCGGGCTCGCGACCCGGTTTCCGTTGTACTTTACGCGAAAACTGCACAATCTACCGACCGGTCGCATACAGCTACAACGCTTCTCCCCCTAATCGATCGGCTATTTGTTCCCCATTTGAGAAGTGGGGCCTGAAACCTTCAAATGCTTATGCACCATAGAAGTAAGATAGGTCTGATACGGAATACCGTCAGCCATCGCTCGTGCCTTCAGCTGTAAAAGATCATGCTCCGAAAGACGAATATTTGATATTTTTTCCCTTTTTCAGCATCGCCGCTACGGCACTTTGACAGGCTACCTTTGATTTTTTGACATTCGGGACGCTTTTCAGTTTCCCGGTCTCGAAAGCCTTGAGGGCAGTTTTTTCAGATTTGTCCAGTTCAAAGTATTTCATAAGTATGCGTTATTAACGGAATCTATTTTTTTCTCCCTACATACTCCACCATACTCCGAATACAACACCTCAAAACCGAGAACATCGATGGTTCTATCCCGACATCAATCTTCAAGTTTGTGCCCTTTTTTGCCAAAAGTAATACTCAAATTATCATTTGAAAACTTGTCATACGGCATACCAAAATATTCCGCAACACGCATGAGGAGTTTGCCGAGAGCAATCTTTTCTTCGTCACGAGTTCGAAAAAACTCTTCGTCTGATGATGTACCGATTTCCTCAATCACTTCAACTTTAGGAAGAGATTCTTCGTCACCGGGCATTTCTACGATAAAACCATTCTTGGTTTTTTTAATATTCATTTCGTAAGACATACGTTTCAATTTTTTGATACGCATCGGTATTATGGCTCGAGTGAGATCTCTTCCCCGGTTGTTTTAATCTCATGTACGAGAGGACTGGAAATAGTCCCGCGAAAATCCTCGGGAGCAAAACCGATTGGGGCAATCATCGCCTCGACATCTTCTCCTCGCCGGCGGTGCCAGAGAAACGAAAGTCGATCCTCCTTGATGAACAAGGGTGAGATGATGCAGACATCGATATCGCTCCATGCATGAGCCTTGTGCTTGGCATACGAACCAAAAAGGTACACACCTTGTACGGGGACATGATGCGTTTCTCTTAGATAGCGCGCGTAATCTTTGACTTTTTTCCGGACTTCTCCGGCGGTGTATACTTTCTTATCCATAAGCGTAAATTATAAGCGAGTTTGAAATGCTTCTCGGCGAAATGTTTGGTTGCCTTCTTGTAAAATGCAAACTTATAGTCATCGTATCGCCCCTCGATATTGAAGGTGGAAATTTCTTCCAACTCATCATTCTGTTCGTTTGAAAGAACGATGACTGCGAGTTGAGCTAACCTTGGGAGGTCATGGATAAAAGGCGCATTTTCACCCGTTTCAATCACTACTCTAGCCTTAAGCTCAGCTTCTATTACGAGGTGACAGAAAAAGAGCGCATCGGCATACCGTCCGAGATTCATCAACCCTTCAGTGGTTTTCCACTTTTCATCGGCCAACTTGTGCCAATACGTGATGAGTATTTTTATACTTTCCATGCTCTCAGTATAGACTAAATCCGCCACCTCGTCAAAAAAATCCTTCGCACCAGAGACGCGCCAATGGCGTCGTCTCTACACAGGAATCCCCGTCCTACCGTCCCAAATTATACAACTGCGTCACTTCGCTGGCACTCAGGGCGCAAAAGAAATCCATTCTTTCGGCACAACCTTCCATCTGCCCATACCATTATCAACAATCCCAACATACCGAGAAAACCAGACTTCACTTCGTCCGCGCAATGCCAACCCAAGTTTGTAGGTCGCTCCATGGTCGAGCATCCCCATATATGAGTTCAGACACGCAACCAATCGGCACACCTCTCTTTTGCTCCTCTCTTTCCCGTCAAAAACAATTTTCAGTAAAAATAACTTTTTCCACATATTCCCTTTTGCTCGATTTTGCAAATAGACCCTGTATGGTTTCAAAACTCTTCCCAGAAAAGTTACTCCCCTCTCAACCTGCTGAAGATAGATTTTCTTAGGATGAAGCGTCAGTGTGAGCTGATTCTCCAGATAGAGCTCGACCAAGGGAATTACGGCCTTCAAAAATTCTTTACTCGTATGCACGAACAACATATCATCGACATACCTCCCATAATACCGGCATTTGAGTGTGTGTCCGACAAAATGATCGAGGTCATTCAAATAGATGTTCCCGAAGAGCTGCGAGGTGAGATTGCCGATGGGCAAGCCCCTGTCTTTCTCTGAAAAGAAGAGGCTCTTGGATTTTGGCAAGCCAACCCAGTCTTCTCGTTTTCCCTTCATAATACAGTGTTGCGTCGGGTCATGAAAAACGACCTTTTCCAAAAGCCATAATACCCTATTCTCATCGAAGCTCGTTTCCGACCGAAACCGCCCAATAATATTTCGTATTTTTCCAAAAAGAATATGCTTATCAATAGTCATAAAATACCCCGCTATATCCAGTTTCAGGATAAAACATTTCTGCTGGTAATTGTTCGAGCAGGATCGAATGAAGTGCTCCGCTCGTTTCACTCCCAAAGAGGTTCCCCTGCCCTCGCGACAACTGTAGCTATCATAGATAAATAATCGCTCGCACAAAGGATTGAGATAATTGAACAAGAGATGATGGATAATCCGGTCTCGAAAATGACCGGCAAAAATCTCCCGCTTAACGGGGTAAAATGAGATGAAGCAGGTACTCTTGGAAATCTCGTATGTCCGATTCAGTATCTCATCCCGCAATTGGAAAAGCTCCGCTTCAAAATTCATTTCGAATCGCAGAGCGTTATTCGTGTTACGCTTGTGCCTCCTGGCATCGTAATATGCTTGGAACAAATCCTCTATCAATGATGAAGCCATAAGATAAAAAAACGAGTCCTTCAGACAACGAAGAGAGAAACCGTTGGCCTTAGAATTCGGGTTACGGTTCACGGTAGCGTTCGATGTGTTCAGGTTGCGATTCCATGCAGTAGCACCGCTCTGCGACGACGACCACAAGTTGGCGTTCGTCCCGCGATTGTTGAATCCACCGGTGGTATTGCGGTTGCCGGCTAGCGCAAGAATAATCATTTTTACTCTTTGCAGGTCGCTCGAACGCGACAAGCAAATGGAATGTATTTGTTTCCTATGCCTTATCCGATAGTATCGGACAAGAAGATTATTGGACTCGTTATGGCACACTCGTCTCGCTCTTTGGCGCGAGACCGACTCCGGCCCCTACGAATCGTCTCAAAAACGGCTCGAATTCTCTCCTCCGCATGACCCATACCAGGCCGATAATTGTTTGCTGACTGATTCCAAATTTTCATTTAGCGCTACGAATTTTTTCAAACCGACTTGCTGCAAGTCTTTCAATAGTCGCAAGAACAAGCGTATAGTCTCGACATTTTCCCGCGCCATGGCAATTTTTTCTTTTCTTCGCGCTATCGTACTGTTGGCACGATAGATATTCGTGATCATCTCGACCGTCTCCTTCTTGATACTCTCGCCCAACGTATATTTGTATTCACGCGTGAACTCTTTGGTGAAGCGAAAGAGATCCACCAAGAGATCATAGCTCGCTTTGTATACCGGCAGATTGTCATAAGTAGCCATAAAAAATTCGAA